>MEUB01000036.1 GCA_001771535.1 candidate division WOR-1 bacterium RIFOXYB2_FULL_37_13 | reverse complement strand
CTTCCACATCCATGAGCCGGTGGCGAACGATAGAATAAGTTGTAACGGCGATAAATATTACGGTTGAACCGGGGCCGATTAAAATAAACTGTGTTATTCCTATGGCTGGTAAAATCAGGTTTGTAATAATGCCAATTGACGCATTTAAAGCAAACCCGAAGAATATGTATCTTAGCTGTATTGCCTGTGTCCCATGGCTTTTTTTAAGGCTTCTATATAAATTTAAAAAAGCGAGGGAAAAAAACAATAAAAAATATCCGACAAACAAAGGTTGTGCCCAGCCAAACTCATCAATATAACCTTTGTTTATAACTCGCACTTTAGTTATAACATGATTGGTTGCAATTAATAATGCAATTATTATTGAAGGAGAAAAAATAGAAATTTTTTCTACATTTGAAACTTTTTTGGTTTCTGCAGAAAGTATTTTTGTAAAATAGAAAAATAAGCTGGGGACAAAAATCATGGATATGTTTACGATTTTTACCAATATGAAATTTGTCGATTCAAGGTAATAAAACTGTTTTAATAAAAAGATGGATATATTCCATAAGACGAGAGAAAAAGCAATTAACGAAAAAGAAATATTTAGTTCGCTCTTTTTATTGCTGGAATAAGTGACTATCCCTAAAAAAATCAAAGAAGTCATAATGAAAAAAGTAAAAACAAAATCCACTCTGCCAAACAGTAAGCAAGTTATAACCCCAATCATGTTAATGACTGCATAAAAGATTATTCCTCCACCGTGTATGAAATTTTTAAAATCATATAATTGGTGCCTAACCATTGCATAACCTATAAAATGTGCAATTATTAATGTTAATGGAGGTGCTATTATGAAGTATTTTAAATTCCCAAAAATCGGCAAAATCAGAGCAAAAAGAACGGCTAATGATACAGCCAACCCAACGCCAAAAAGAACATATAAAATTTGAGTTTTTTCTTTTCCTGTAGAATGTAAATACTTGTATAAGAGATGAAGACAAAAAACAATAAAATAAAATAAGAAATATATGGCAAAAAAACGATATAAAAAACCAAAATGAGGCGTCCCGATAAACGGAAAGTCTGCATTCCCGATTGAATAAGATTCAATCATCCAAGGAGAAAATATCGAAGCTAATGCAAAAAATATTCCCGGGCCCAAACAGATAAGTTTAACTAGAAAACTTGGAGGCTTCTTTCCAATGTCAGGAAAAACTAATGAAAAATAGACTAAAAACCCTGCGAAAATAGATGATCCTACGGGAGTAAGTCTTCTGAAAAACAAAATCAAGGCTGGGTCTTTTACTCTAAGAAATAAAAAGAAAGTTAATGTCCAAAATGCAATAAAAAAGAGCATGAGCGAAAAAGTAAGATTTGCACTTCGTTTAGGAGCTCTAAAAAAGATGAAAGCACTTAAAGTTAAGTGGATGCCAAAAGTAATAAGCAATATAATACTATTTAAATCTGTTAATATGTCCATCTATAAAAGAATTATAAGAGTTAGAAATTGAAAGGTCAATGGAAATAAACTAAAATAAACTTGTTGGCTACCGCATCCTTGACATAGCCCCAAGAGCAAACTTGCGTTTTGCAATGTCAAGTCCCCTTTTAAATTCCTTAAGACGTTCATAGTATATGGATGTAGGTTCTACAAAAAGGCCAAGTTGTCCCATTGGCAAAAGCATATCTTGAAAATAATGTTTATCTTGTGGCCCAAAATTAGCAAAACATTCTTCTATGCCAGGATGTGTAGAATGAACTAGTTTAGCTCGATCAAATTCCAATCCTTTATATTTATACGCGTTTCTAACCCATATCCCATTATTTTTACCATCAGCAACAAGGTCAGCATCTTCGATCCCCCATAAATTATCCAAATATCTGCCCGTTGCTAAATAAAAAAGCCAATTTGGATTGTCTTGATTTTTACTGCCCGGCTTACCTGGAATGGCATGTTTTAAGCGTCTATTTATTCCTTGTGCTCCAACAGGAGAAGTTGTTCTAGATGTAGAAATCGCCAAATTAAAAAACTTTTTATTCATGGTATACCACCAAAGTCCCAACATTCTAAAGCCAAGTGACCCAAGCCCGCAATTATGGAATATTTGTCTTGTTGTTTGAAATCTATTTATAATAATTCCGACATTTTGAGGCAGTTTTTGCAGTTCAATTTCCGATAAATTTAAATCTGCAAGCAACTTTCTCATTGACTCGTTAGTTAAAATTTCAGCATTTGACACAGTAACTGCTGCTACAGCATTTTCAATTTTTGTTCCTTCATGATTGACAATTTCTAATCCATATAAAATTTTCTTAATTCTCCATATAAAAAATGCAAACGGGTTATCTTCTATCAACCAATGATGAAGAAGTTCTCGAGCCATACCTTTAAAGACAGGCAGTGAATTATTAGTCAAAACTTTGCTCCAATCATCGACAAATAAAGGATAAAGCTCTTCTATTAATGTTTCTATGTCCTCATCTCTTAAACTATTTTTAGGATTTAGGTACAAATCTCGAGATAAAACAACTCCAAATTGAGGAGTCCTTAGAACAAAATCTTTTTCAAGTCTTTCAATAGTACTTGTTATTCTATAAGAAGTTGCAATATTCCATGTTTTTGCCTCCCTCAATGCCAATCCTACTTGTTCTTGTTGATTAAGTAAGACTAAAGGCGTTCCTTCGGAAGAACTATTTTTTATTCCACTTCCTTCCGTTGACCCATTCATTCCTGCAATTGAAGGCATTGCCTCAGCCGGATGCTTGATTGATGACAGCTTCTCTACACCTTTAAGCGCCAATAAGGCTTTAGTTAAATAGGCTTCTATCGCTTCAGCAGCTTTTTCTCCTGTTTCTTTATCCGCAAAGCAACTCTCTTTGTCAGAATGTATAGTCATAACCAATGGTTCTACTTCGTCAAACTTTCCTCTGAATACTACCAAAAAAGTTGTTCCATGCTCTACATCCGATGCGGCTCTTTTTTCGTCAATAGGAATATCATGTTTCTCAAAAGTAGCCCGATCCCTAAGATCAAGTATAAAGTGTTCAAATTTGGTTAAAGTTTTTACTTCTTTTACAGCAACGAAAGAGGTGCTTTCCGGATCAAAGTTGGCTATTACGTTTATAATTTCATCTTTTGTCTCGGGGTCTATTTTAAAAAGAATTCTTGCTTTATGGTGCTCAATATCAATATCACGATAAATTGTAGGGCAAAACCCGTAGTCCGCATAGAGTTTTCTACAGACTGCTGTTAGCTCTGCTTCAATAAATGCGACCCCTTTGCTTTTGTCTGTTAAAATTGTTTCGAGCCTCTTAGAATCTTGATGCAGGAAATTTTCCAATTCCTCAACTTGAGCTTGAATTTGAGGTTTTAATGTTGGAGATGATTTTTTTGGCAGAGCACCTAAAAGAGAAGTAAAACTTTTCGTTCTAAAAAAAGCTTCTAATCTTCCCGCGCTTAAGTCAAGAGTTGTTCTCTTTTCTCCTATAATAAAAAAGTCTATATCTGTTTCGTCTATTTGATACAGCCTGTATGTCCTTATTATTTGGAAAGGGGCTAGTCCGTCAATATTTGTAATTCTGTGCTTTTCTTGAGCAAGGGTTAATAATCTTTGCAGTTGTTTCCTGTGAGTGGCCGCCATTTCTGATTTATAGGTATTAATATTTATCAGGGCATTAGAAGCAAACTTTCCCGAATAATCAGGGAAGAGCCGCGGCTGACTACTTTCAAAACGATGTTGATGTTGTAATGGTTCAGTCTTCATTGCTATTTCCAAAATTTACTTAAAAGTTGTGCCATCACAAAGATTCAAAATGCATGGTGAAGAGGTTCTTAGAAAAATATGAACATCTAAAAGAGAAAGAATAAATTTGTCACTAATTAACTTAAGCCCTATAAGGCGTTCTTTTCTTCCGAGATTATAAGCTTCTATATTGTTTTGAGTGATTATTTCTTCTATTATTTTAAATTGGAAAAATCTTAAACCTCTGCCCTCTCTGTGTTGTCCCTGTATAGATACTCCTACGTCTATATTCCTAATGTGTTCATTATAGAATTGGAACCATTTATCTTTATTCACATTAAGTTCCATAATTAAACGATCGAAATCCAATCTCATCATAATATACATTGTAGGGGGTATTATATTAAAACTTAAACGTTCTTCATTTCCGCTCCCGCTTTCTTTTAGCACGCCTCTAAATCTTCCCATAAAATATTCATAAAACCTACAAAACCCTTCATATTGCTCGGGGCTTTTAAGATATACTTTTCTAAAAAAGAAGGTTGGAGGGTTATTTATTCCTATATCTCTTAATTCTTGTCCAAGATGCCAAAATTTGGCTAAGCTCCGATGAGAAGTTGTTTTTCTAGCTGTTCTAATAGGCCGGCTATAATAGTGAGCCTGAGATTGAACTTCACTTGCACTGCCTAACATCTCCCTTCTCCTTTCATAATATTCAAATATTTGTTTTACAACAATAATTCTTGATATTTAATGTTTTTCGAAGAAACTTTCAGGAAATTTCAGTCTATTGTTTTTTTAAGTTTTTATTCAGCCGCTTACTGATATGTTGTTGATTAAAAGGGTAGGGCTTCCAAAGTTTGCGGAAAAAGGGAAAAAGGTTAAATCGGTTCCTATTTCTTCGATTGATTCAAGCAGCTCAATTAAATTCCCTGCAATTGTTATTCCTCTGACAGGATATGTTTTTTCTCCGTTTTCAATCACAATACCGGCGGCGCCGATTGAAAAATCCCCGGATACCGGATTAATAGTGTGCATTCCCATTACTCGCGTAATATAAATTCCTTTTTTTGTATTTGATATTATATCTTTTGGATCTTTTTTCCCTTCTTTTATATAAAGATTGCTTGGCGCGACATCGGGCAGAAATTTATATGAAGCGCTTCTTCCGTTCCCTGTTGATTCTTTTTTTTCTTTTTTGGCGGTGTATATGTTACAAAGAAAATTTATTAATTGTCCGTTTTCTACAAGAATTGTTTCCTGCGTTTTTATGCCTTCATCATCAAAAGGACTGCTCATTAGTCCATTTTGTAATCTTCCGTTATCAATAATAGATAAAATTTTTGATCCGATGGTTTGATTTAACTTGCCTGCCAGGAGAGATTTGCCTTTTTGTTTGGAATCCGCAGAAAATAAAGCTGCCATCGCGCCGACAATTTGCGCGCCAACCATTGGATCAAGTATCAGCGGCAATTTTTGCGGACCAATACCTTCCGCGCAAAGAAGTTCACATGCTTTTTTGGCGGCTTCGGTTCCTGTCTTTTCGCTTAAATTTGCATCAAGATTTTTGAGGAATTTTATAGAAGAGCCGCTTTCTCTGCTCCCTTTTTCTTCTGCTATAACGTCACACATAAGACCGTAGCTATTTGTGTTGTAAGAAAGATTAACTCCATTTGAGTTGAATATCTCTATTTTGGCTTGGAAATCCATGTAAGAGACTTTTTCTGTTTTTTTTATTCTTTTGTCTGTTTTATACGCGAATTCTTCTGTTTTTAACGCAAGCGCGATTTTATCTTCGATTGAGAGCGCGTCTAATTCCCTGTTGTATGTTATGATCGGCAAAATTTCTTTTGAAGCTGCCAGTTCCCAATTGTCATCTATACTGTTATATCTGGAATTCAAAACAGCTTTTTCCAGAGTTTCTTCCAATATTTCTTCTTCAAAATCAGTTGTATATGCAAATCCCAATTGATGATTTTTAATCACTTTAATTGACAGCCCGTGTTCCTGTGATGAGTCTATAGATTCAACCTTGTTGTCAAGAACATCAATTGAAGTTGCACTTGTCGTCGTTTTATAAATTTCTATTTCTACGTCTTTTGATTTTGCCAGATTAAGCAGATTTTGCATATTCATTTATTTGCTACTCGGCTTGCACTGCCGTGATGGCGACCACATTGACAATATCTTCAACAGAACAACCGCGAGATAAATCGTTTACGGGTTTTTTAACTCCTTGAAAAATCGGGCCAAGCGCAATTGCTCCTCCAAGCCTCTCTGTAAGCTTATAACCGATATTTCCCGCGTCAAGGTCAGGGAAAATTAATATATTGGCCGAACCTGCCACAGGGCTTCCAGGAGCTTTTTTCCTGCCGATAGATTGAACAATTGCAGCATCAACCTGTAGCGGCCCGTCAATTAAAAGGCTGCTTCTTTTGGCCTGGGCAATTTCTGTTGCTTTTAAAACCTTGTCAACATCCGGATGCTTTGCCGAATTTTTGGTTGAAAAAGACAGCATCGCGATTTGAGGGGTAATCCCCGTGCATTTTACAAAAGAATCTGCTGTTTGTAATGCAATTTGAGCTAATTCTTCTGAATTCGGATTGGGGATTACTCCGCAATCGGCATAAAACATAAGGCCTTCTTCTCCAAATTCTTTTTTGGGCAGTATCATCGCGAAAAAACTGGAAATAATTGAACAGCCTTCTTTTGTGCCTAGGCATTGGATCGCGGCTAAAATAGTGTTTGCGGTAGGGTGGTTGGCGCCCGATACCATTCCATCTGCTTCTCCTCCATTAACAAGCATTGCTCCAAAAAACGGGAAGTCTGTTGTTAAAATCTGATAGGCCTTTTCTTCTGTCATCCCTTTTTTTTCAAGTTTTAACTGGTACATTCTTGATAGCTCTTTTATTTTAGGATAATTTGGCGGATTGATTATTGAAACGCCGGAAAGGCTTGTATCCGAAGAAGCTGCTTTTTCCTTGATTTGAGTTTCATCGCCGATTAATATTATATTTGCAAGCTTACTCTGGGTTATAAGCGCGGCCGCTTTTATAATTCTTATATCTTCTGTTTCCGGAAGGACTATTCTTTTTTGTGATTTTTTCGCCCTATTCCAAATATCCTTAATAAAATCCATTTTACTGTCTGCCTTTTTTAAGATTGAGCTGTACTTAATTGTATCTTATAGGAAAACTTTCTGCAAATCTTCTTTACTGTAAATGCCTTTGTCTCTTAAAAAAGGGATCATTTTTGTCCATATTTGATAAGTTGTTTCAACGTCTCCCAGTGCTCTGTGCTGGTTTTGGGCATTAATTCCATAATATGCCGCAAGAGTATGTAATTTGTGGTTTGAAAGGTTTGGCAGGTATTTTTTTGATAATTTCAGCGTGCAAACAAGCATATTGTCGAATTTTTTACCAAGATGATGTTTAAGGAACGGTATGTCAAAATCCGTATTATGTGCCACAATAATATTATTTCCCATAAAAGATAAAAATTGCGGCGCGATATCTTTTATTGTCGGATGGCCTGACACCATTTCTTTATTAATGCCTGTCAGTTGTTCTATCCGACTGCTTATTTCTGCTGACGGGCATATCAATGTATTAAAGACGTCTTTTACTTCGCCTTCTTCTACCTTAAGCGCGCCGATTTCTATTATTTCGTTTTGGACGGGATCAAGTCCCGTTGTTTCCACATCTACAATTACATATTTTTCTTTTTCGAGTTGGGCTATGTGTTCACGGGCACGGGATAAAAAGGGATAAAGTTTTTCGAGCCTTTGGAATTCTTTGTCTTGAAGGATATTCTGCATAAAACAATTATATACTGCTTGTCAAGATTAACAGTTTTACTGTAAATTGGGGTTATTGATAAATTCCCATGTGCCGGGCGTTAAATTATCCAGCTTTATTTTTTTTATTCTGGTTCTTTTTAGCTGTAAAACATTATTTCCTATGGATTCAAGCATTCTTCTGATTTGTCTTTTTTTGCCTTCTTTTAAAATCATATTGATTTTTTTGCTGCCGATTATGCTTATTTTTACGGGCAGAGTTTTCTTTCCGTCGAGAATAATCCCTGTCTCCAGTTTTTTTATGTCTTTTACAGGCAAATACTTTTCAATAACAACCTCATACTCTTTTTCGTGCTGATATTTGGGATGCATCAATCTGTTTGCCAATTCACCGTCGTTTGTTAACAGCATCAGTCCTTCGGAATCTTTATCAAGCCGTCCGACAGGGTATAGCCTGTATGGGACATCTTTTATGAGATCAAAAATATTTTTTTCGCCGGGGTATTTTTTGCAGGAACTTATATAGTCTTTTGGCTTATAAAGTTTGATATAGATTTTTTTTGTATCTTTTTGCAGCAGTTTTCCGTTAACCGATATTTTGTCTTTTTCCGGATCAATCCTGGAACCCAATTTGTTAATTGTTTGTCCGTTTACTTTTACCTTTCCCGTTAAAATAAGTTCTTCGGCTTTTCTGCGGGAGGAGATGCCGCATTGTGCTATATATTTTTGAAGGCGTATGTCAGGAGGCATTTAATTCACGAACTTTGTGTATGAAATTAAGGGCATTTTTTACCTCTTGCATATCCTGCCATGTTAACCATTTTGGAGAGCCTTTATCTTTCCTGGGATTGCGCAGCAGGTAGGCCGGATGAAAAATGGGCATGACATCAATATCAGTCCCCGGCAATTTTTTCCATTCGCCTCTTATTTTTGTCATAGGTTCCTCTATCTTTAAAACAGCCTTTACAGCGGGAGCGCCGGCCAGAAGAATTATTTTAGGTTTTACAAATTGAAATATTTGCGCCTGAAGATATGGCCAGCAGGCTTCCTGCTCCTGCGCGAGCGGCGCCCTGTTTTCCGGAGGTCTGCATTTTACAGTATTTGCGATATAAATATCATAAGGACGGTTAATCCCTACAGATTCCAGAATTTGGGTTAAAAGTTTTCCCGCCCTTCCTACAAAAGGGAGTCCTTGCAAATCTTCATCTGCCCCTGGCGCTTCACCAATTAACATCAAATCGCAGGGGATGGAGCCATGGCCAAAAACTACTTTGGTTCGTCCTTGTGATAACTGGCATTTTGTACAGGATTGGCAAATTTCCTTGACCTTATCGCAGGAAAGATCGCTAAAATCGCTTTGTTTTAAAAAAAGATCCATTCATTGTCAATTGTAGCAAAGGGCAAATATTTGTGCAACTTGGCGATTCAGAAAAAATTGATATATCAATGCAAGTTTTTTAAAGCTTGATTCGACTATAGAGGTGTAATGATTTATATATTATAGAAGGTAAAGGAGGTATTTCCTTTGGCTCTTTTTATTCCTGTAACCAGTGCGCCAAAACAACCGACAAGAAATGTAAATCTTGTAGTGGACGGGTGCGGCAGAAATATGCCCGGAGTTGAATTGGGAACTGATACTTCGGTTCTTTCTTCTTATTTGCCGTCAACTTCAGCGACTTCTTCTGCGGGCGAAATAGAACCGACCGGAACCTCTTCTTCTGCCAGCGGAAATATAGCGCCAGGAATAGTTACTCCCCAAAGTGGAGTTGACGCGGCAGCAAGTGGAGATATCCCGATACCTACAACTCTCGATCATCAAATTTATTCATTCCTTGGACAGATAAGACCTGATAAAAAATTTCAGGAAGCAAATGTTTCTGCCTCTCTTGATTTGGCATTTAAAACGGATGGCATGAATCAGAAAGAATTTGATAAATTGCTGGGGGTTCAAACTACAAAAAAATTCTGGGATGATATTACTCTTGGGAAAGGGAATATCAAGGACAGAAATGAACTTCTTATAATCTTGAAAGATACTTTGAGTTCAATGGATTTAACAGGAGAGCGGTCATTTAAGCAGCTTGCGGAAACCAAATATCTTGTAATTATTTCTGCAAGGACTATGACATCAAAAGTAAAAGAAATGGGTTGGAGCAATGCTGATTTGGGAAATACCGCAGTTAGTAATGCTTTTCACTATGCGGCTGTTGCTTCTGTTGTTGGCAGTGACGAACCTGCTCAAAGCTTTGACAAGTTAAATTCTGAAGGCTGGAAATTGTTTACCATGGGTCTTACGAATTCGTTTATTGAAGACGCGGGCAAAAAATTTGGTTATCCTACAATAAACAAACTTATGCTTGCCGATAAATGGGCCGTAGACCGTTTTGCTCCTATTTTACAGAGTTATTACCAGAATAAAGATTACATGAAAGATTACAAGAGCTTAAAAAGAGATATTGATCAATTGTTAGGGTATCAAAAGAATCTTGAACGGTTTAGAAAATGGGCAAAAGAGAAAAGTCTTGCAGAACGGATTGATGCGATTAACTTTGACGCAAAGACAGTAACCCCTGAAGGGAAATATGTTACCGATCTGATATTTGAAAATTATGAAAAACAAGGAACAGAGTGGGTGATTGATACACTTAATAAATATGCTGCGGATATTCCGGTTCCTGTTAGCGGAGGAAGTTAGGGAAAAAAGGAGCGTGAAGGGAAATGGCTTATACATCGCCGATATCAATGAATCCGAAGAGTGGAAATAGTAAAGCAATTAAATATGAGCCTGACCTTGCCGGTGAAATTAAGGCTGCTAAACGGAAACTTGTTGATGAGCCGTTACAAACTTCTGTGACTAACAGGTATACTCCTGAAGGAGCAGAAATAGATACCTTGGAATTTAAAATGCATGCGACCGCGACTAAAAGCCTTCTTGATCTTGTGGCGGAATTTTTATTTGGCGCGCATGAATCACGTGTTAAAGTTGAAAGAGAAGAAAAAGAATCCGGCGACCTTTCTATCCCTATGGCCGGCAATCCTACGGCGGATAATCCCGTAGTTGACAGTAATGTGTGATGGAGTAAAATAGGAGAACAAAATGGAATTTTTAACAACTATAAATTGGGTGACATTTTTTGTCGGGGTGGGAGTCGCCTTTATAATATATAATACTTTTCAAATTATACGCTATACACTCATAAAGAAAAAAGCCGAAGAAGATATCAAAAAACTTGACAATAAAATTGCCTCCGTCAACAAAGAGCTTGAAAATGCGAAAAAAACCTTGCAGGAACAGTTGAAAAACCTGCAAAAATAACTAATTAAAACAGGTTTTGTTTTCCCCTGTAAATCAATAAAAACCATACAAGTTTTCCCCTTTTTGTTTCGATATAATGATCAATGGGAAACCTCTATCAAATTGTTGAAGTACAAAAGTTTTCTGACCAGCTTGAATCTGACCAAATTGGTGGCGCGGGTGTAACTCCTCCATACCTTCTTGATGAAAAGATAGAAGTGCCTGAAGTTGATTCTTCTATATCTGTTGATGTTTCTTCAATTCGTTCAAGCTTGAACAGTGCGCAAAGTCAGGTTGTTTTTGGTGAGCCAGTTTTAAATCTTGCGGAAGATAACCCTAATTATATTTCATCTTCTCAGTCTGCGGAGACTGCTTCAACTGCATCAACGACATCAACAACTTCGTCAACTTCTACAACTGAGAGCCAATCTGCCAGTACCGATGTTTCAGCTGAATATGATATGACTACTTATGTGGATACTACAGGAGAGACTACGGTAACAATTACAAACCCTGATGGAACTACAGTTACGTTTGACAGTGAAGAAGCGGCGCAGGCTTATCTGGAAGAAGAATCAAAAAAATATGACGGTTATATGGTTGTAAATTCCCACTATAGAAAAGATACCTCTGCCTCAACTAGAGAAGAAGATGCAATACTGGTTTATCAGGACGGCAAAGAGATCGAAACATTTGAAGAATCATGGGATGCCAATACTCAGCATTCCGCCCAATATAATTTTGACCAATGGCTGCATCAGCAACAATATGAAAATGGGGATACCTCTTATGTTTATGAATATTCGTATCTTGCGGCCTTAGATGAAAATAGTTCAACAGCGGAGACTGTGGTTGCTGTCAGCAACGAGCTGGATAACGCGGTAAATAATTATGATCCTGATGATTTTTATTATTACAACGATGATGGAATGATGGTTGTTGATACGGATCGTTTGGCTGATTGGTATGAAAAAGTCAGCTTTCTTTGCGGGCTGCTTATTATGTTCCAAATGCTGACGGAAGCGAAAGATGATATGTATAATCTTGTGGTGGAAGAGCTGCTTGGCCTTACTCCCATGAAAGGAATGGATACCAAAACAATTATTGCCAAAGAAGTACAAAACAGGCTGGCAAGAGTCAGCGTGGCGTTTGGCAAACTTCTTGAAGAGATGATGGATTATAACCAGGCCATTGTTGATGCGGAGGTCGCCGCGGCGCAGGCAACAACGGATGGCCTCTGGAATCAGGCAACAGATGCCATAACCGGCGGCAGCAACACGGAAATGAGTCTTGAAATGCAAAAAAGAGCTGTTGAAAAATATTTAAGAGCGATGAGTACAGTTCTTGACTTGTTAAATAAAACGACTGATAAAGAGGAAGATGGCTCTTTGCAGATAGAAAGTGACCCCGCAAAAATTGATGAGGCGTTGCAAAATGGAGAAATGGCTATCTTTGCTGATATCCCGAATATTGTCTATAAAGGGGATAATGGTTATTGGGAACTTGATGAAGATGAACTTGTTAAAATACGCAAACAATTTTATGGTTTGCAAAATATAAGAAAAGCGTTAAACATGTTAAGAGGCGCGAAACAGGAAACGCGCAACATGGTTCACAAAGAGATGACAGGGGTCGGAGGCAGAGAGAGCAACAGTAACGCGCAAAGACTTCAAGAAATGGAAGACCAGCATAAAACTCAACTTTTTGAGACAAATATCAGGCTTACTCAGCAAAAGATGCAGCTTGAAAACAATGTCAAATATCTGGAAGGAGAAATAGAAAAAGCCAAAGTACAGCGGGTTTTTAATGTTATTTCGAATTTTCTTTCTGTAGCTGCGATAGTAGTCGGATTTTTTGTTCCTGTTGCGGGCTTGATACTTGGCGTATTGGCTGCGGGAGTAAAACTGGCAGGCGCAATTGTCGCAAATTCTATGACAGAGGGATATGTGCCGGATATTCCTTCATACGATACGGGAGATCAAGCTGATACAGATACAGGAAACGACATGCTTGATATTATGAATAGTACTTCCAATATGGAAGATGGCATTATTGTTCAAAATGATGAGAGTATGATTCAGGATGAGGATAGCGATGAAGGCAGGGTTAGATCGTGGTGGACACAGTCTAATGCAAACCCCGGCAACTGGTTTACAGATAGGGCATCCGAAGAATTCAAGAAAATAGACTTTGAGGAGATAGCAAGACTGCAAACCCAATTGGTAAAAATTCAAAATATAAGAAGAGTTATTGTTGCCTTAAGTAAAGAAAAAAATTCCATGCGAAATCTGGTTCATATGGAAATGACAGGAGTTGGAGGTAGGGAATCTTCTGCCTATGTTGATGCCGCGGTTGAATCTGATGCGCGCTTAGCTCAGTTTAAATTTGATACTTTGACTTTTATGTTAAATGAATATAAAAACGCCGAAAATATGGCGATTGCAAAAGATAAAAAAATGGCAGGCGCCGTAAACAGTTTTGCTCTTTCGCTTGTTATTCAAGGGGTCTGCGCTGCCTTTGGAGGGTTATTAGGGAAACTTTTAGATAAAGGCGGCAAACTTGCTGAAGAAGGTTTGGAAGCTGGGACAAGGGCTGCTACAGAAGCTACGGCAAGTCTTTCAACAAGACTTTTTTATATAGGCTGGGGGGTCGGTGGCGCTTTAGGCGGATTTACTTCCAGTCTGTTATATGAATTGACGATGGGCTCTTTTGGCTCAAGTTATGGGGATGATGGCGTTCCCGCCTATCTAAGAACCCTTAGAAAAAATAACCCGAATTCAACGCAAGCCCGTATGGCAAGCCTTGAAGCGCGAGTTTATGAAGAGTTATTTACCAACGGGATAAATAAAGATATTGGTGACGGATATTGGGGTTTAAATGGAGGATATGTTGCCAAGCTTAGAGATATTTTAACCCGCCTTGCCAACATCCAAAATATTTTGGCGACTCTAAATGAAGCAAGAACAGAAATGAGAAATCTTGTCCATCTCGAAATGACAGGCGTTTCCGGAAGAAGAGAAGGGAAGCTTTCTCACGATGTTAACAGAGCTGAATTTGAAGGGAAGCTGAAAGTTTTTGATAATTTAGTGCAGTTCTTGGGAGAAAGAATTGAAACTCAAAAGAGAGCCTTAGATTCAAGAAAAAATATAATTGATGCTTCATTTAAACTGGGAATTGATATTGCGATTCTTACCGCTTGCGCCGGTGTTGGGATAAATTACTCGCAAATAGCTTTTGCCTTTATTTCTCCTATGATGGGGATTGCTAATGCCGGTTATGATTTTATCATCAATTCAATCCGCAGCAGGCGAGGGCGTGAAATAGAAAAATACGACCCTGAAAAAATTGCCGAAAGATTAAAAGAAGAACATTCTGGAGATTCGACACTTGATGATCTTGAATTGATGGAAATGGAATTATACAAAGATATGTCAATGGATATTATAGAAGATTTGGGGGCGGGCAGATGGGGTGTAAATAGCGGAGTAGTAGAATTATTTCGTCATAAAATGGAGAGGATTTTTAATATTCGTGACGTGTTGGCAAAATTGCAGGAAGCAAAGGCAGAAATGAGAGCCTCAATTCACGCTACTTTATCTGGTGCGGGAGGGCGAGTTGGAAACGCGACAGACGCTTTTTCATCGGAACAGGCTTCTGCTATGGCAAATATAGGTACCCTTTATCAGAATGTCTTGACAATTGTTGAGCGCCATAACCAGATGAATTTTGCAAAGCGGGCAATGGTACAGAGCTTGATTGCCGCGTCAATCTCTTTGGTTAATCTGGTTTTTGTATATAAAACAGCGGCGCTTAGAGAGGACTATCGGGAGAATATAGAAAACATGAAAACAGCTGAAAAAGTCGCGCGAGACAAGAAAATTTTGGCGGAAGAAAAAAGGAAATTCGCGGATGAGGCTTATTCGAGAGGGGATGAGTCTTCATATAAAAAACTTGCTAATGAGTATAGAAAAATTAATGCTGATATAGAAAACATTAAGTCCGAAAATGATAAAAAAATGTTTGCGTATAATGAACATATTAAGCAGTACGAGGACTTAGGACTATACCAGTTTATAGGAGGGTTAACGGAGAATATAGCGGTTTTACTGGCTGGTATTATTTATGATTCAGGGTTCGCAAGCGGTGGAAAGCGCAAGAGTGTTAAAGAGGCAAGAGAAGAGAGGATAGAAAGAAGAGAGGCCTATTTATCTGAAATCAGATCAGAAACTTCAGGCTCAAACCAAAAGGGATGGGCCGCGGGAGTTAATAAGTCAGAAAGCAATTCTCTCGCAAGCGCGCTCACATCCGGCGCTATTGATCTTGAAATGGAGGCTCGCGAGATTACCTCTCAACAAAATGATGATATATTAAACAATATTTGGGATACCTCCAAAAGCTCGGCTGATTATATCAAGGACTCTGTCAAACAAAGGGATATTCATCTTAAAGTTGCGAGGGATGATGACAAAGACAAAATAGTAATCCCTGTTGATTTAAGCGGCTCACAAGATGCTGGGATATCTGTAAACTCAGCGCCATCTCCATCTAAAGGCCAGGACAACAACAGAAGAAGGCAGAATCCTTATGAGCTCTATTTAGCGCAAACAGGAGAAATGGCGGCTCTTTCATCTTTAGAGCAGAAAAACAGGCCTACAATCGGAGGAGGGCTAGTATAATGGAAGTAAATAAAATAAACGCAGCACTTAATTTAAATGATATAAAAACAAAACAAAGCCAGCCGCAGGAAATAAACGGACAAAATTTTCTGCAAAGTCTGCGCGGATTTATTTTGCGCGCCGATAAAGTTGTTCGCGGCAACGAAATTTACGCGTCAGACATGAGCAAGGCTAGATTAAAGGCTGATTGGGAAAAAGAGCCGAAAATAGACGAAGAAGAAGAGTGTCTTAAAAATATTTTTAAGCGCCTTTCAAAAATAAAAAATATTTTAAATGATAAATCCTACAAATAATTTTTTCATGCAAGTTTTTTTTACCCCGCTACGATATATGTAATGCAATGATAAACCCAGCTTCAAATTCAACAGTAACTATGCCGCAGATGGATATGGAAGAATCCGGCGGGTCTACTTATTCCAATTCAAGCGTGACTTCCGATCTTTCCTCCTATCTGGCCAAAGATTCTTCTACCAGCAAGGCTGGTAAGTTTGAAATTATGCAAAACCTTGTACAGGAAGGACATATCTCAGTTAACAGATTTCACGCGATAGCAGATAAACTTGGTATGCGGGGCTTTAATGTTAATACATTGGTGTAGACGGTTTAAGACTATATGTGTGTAAAAGGAGGTGAGAATATATGGCAGATACTCCTAATACGATTGAACAGAATGCTTATGATGTGGCAAGTTCTTGTGATAATAGCATAGATCAACTGATGGAAGATATCAAAAGTGCTATTGCAGTTGATGGGGAGAATGATACGATTGAAGACACAACAATAAATGTGAATGTTGGAGGGACAGACATAGACGTATCAAGTGGTGGAGGGGCTCTTGTTTTAGATAGTTATCTTAGTAAACTATCGACAATTGAGCAGACAGCTGCAAGCGCTGTATCCAAGAAGAATCAAATGGCGGAAAGGACCCGTCAAATTGTTAGAAGCTAATATTATAAACTTTTTTCTAGCCCCCCGGCTTGCCGGGGGGCTCTTCTAAAAAAACAGATAATTGATTTTTTAGAAGAGGATATAAAAGGAGGAATAAAAAAATGGCATTTTTTAATGTTAAATTTTTTTCACCGTTGGGAGGGGAGATCAATCATTCACCTGATGTGGACGTTATAAAAACTGTTAAAAGTTTTTATACTGAAATGGCTGATCTTATAAAAAATTACGCGGAATTATCAGTGAATCCGGATCCTACTAAAACTTTGAAAATAGGAAATAATTATGTAAACGGAGCAAATGTAAATTCTTCTTCAACATCATTGCTGCTTGAAGATCGCATGGCAAAAATAGATCAGGCGCAATCCGCGATTTTGGATATTTGGAATAATGTGCGCAAACTTGAAGATCGCTTAAGTTCAATGTAGAAAAATCAGGAGGAAGGCAGATTATGTTTTTTATGAACTCCTTTGGAAATAGTGAGACACTGCCAAAACCTCGTAAGCCGTTGAAAGTAGACAATCCTGATTATTCCAGATTTTATCTCCATGATGGGGTTGAAACTCCCTCTTCTTTCCAATGGCTGGGCAGCCGCGTTAATTTTCTTATGGAGATGATGAAATTTCTGCCAAGATTTGAACAGGTAGGTTACGCGGGAGAATCATCAGAAGAGTTTTACGATGCTTTGACGGAATTCGGATATGCGGAAGGCTCTTCATTTTGGGAGGGCAACGATCCACTTCCGACTTTATGGGAAGGAGATCCTGAGGATATTCCGCAATGGAACGGGACTGACGATAAAAATCCGTATTATCTGTTGGATGAAGATGGAAATCCTGTGCATACCCGTTTTAACGATGTCTGGGATAGCGATGCAGGGCGTGGATATACAAGAGATAACTTTGGCTCATGGCATAGAGTTCCAAGAACTCAGGGGGATGGGTTGCCTTGGGGATTTTTTGAAGGGAGTAGGGCGGAAAACCTAGATTTTCATCCGTCAGTATCCCAATTCAACCACTTCGATGTTAATCAAAATGACAAGAAACATTATGGAATTGAAAAAAAAGCTCATGATCTTATTGAGACGTATCAGGGCTCATCTCTTAATGGCCCTATAAATTACGATAATTTATTTCATTTTTTAAACCCATTATCACTGGGAATTTTTAATCCAGAAACCTATTCTGATATTTGGGATGAAGGGCTCAATTTTTACAATAAAGAAGATAAAGAAAAAAAAGGAACTCCGATTAAAGCATTATCTGACGGTATTTTAAAAAATCTTGAAGATTATGGAGACGAAAGTTACTATGAAATTATAATGTCGGGATTTAAAAAAGGGGCAAAAATTGAGGCAGGGAGCGATGGGGTTACCGATGGGGAAAACATAAGATGGAAGGGAGACAGTGACTGGAATAACAATAATAACTGGAAAAGCGGAGATGGCGAAACATTTACCACAGGACGCGATTCTTTTAATAGCGGCCTATTTGATTATGACCTGCAAGCTGGAGATCATGGGGAAGGGGCATTTAAGCTGATGCTTGGAATGCTCGAATCACGCCGTAGAATTTATAGCGCCATGACAGAGATCTTTGGGAGCAATAGCGATATAGGCCGTTTGACATATGTTACCAATAGCGATGGGACGGTAACAGTAACAGCAACTCCAGATGATGCCGCGTTGCGCGGCTCTTTTGATAAATGGCGTTCTGATCCTATGCGAGGGCTTATGGCAGATTCGCATAATCTTGCTTTTCTTAACCTTTTTATTTCTATGCAGCATTCTTTCAGATCAGTTTTTCCCGCGTATGGATTTAATCCCTCGGAATTTCTTTTTAAGCCGACCGATAAAAGCGGAGGACTTCCGGGATGGCTCTTTTCGGGTAAAGATCAGCTGGCGTTTATAAGATTTAACGACTGGCTATATAATAATACGCAAACATATAAAAATTATCTTGGGTCGCTTGCGAAAGATGAAAATTATCAAGGAGTAGATGATGACGATTATTACGGAATAGATGAATATCAAGGTGACGTTCAAAATCTGATGTATGAATATTTTGGAATAGACAATCCAAACCCTAATACCGATAGTTATGGTAGTGTTTATGATTCTCAGCCTTACATAAGAACGAAAAATGATGACAACGAACTGGGAAAACGTGCGGGGTGGGATTTTTACAGCGCTAAAGGCAGTATCTGGAATCCTGATAGTGAAACATCGTCAACGATTAAAGATGGCCCAAACAACAATAAAATAGCCAGTGATTCCGGAGGGCCTCATCCAAAATATTTTCCTTCACAGCTTATGGGAATAAATCTTTCAGGAAATAGGTCAGGAATTGCTTATGATGAAAATGGCAATGAAGCTGTTAATATGAATAACTGGGCGGTTTACGATGTTATGGGGCTTTTAAGATTTGGTGACAAGGATGTCGGCAGAACAATTGCTAACAATGTCCGCAATAGGAGAGACCGCCTGGATTATAAAAAAGATATGGCAGCCTACCATGAGAGAAAAATGGAGTTGAGATATCAGGAAGCCATTGATAAAGGTCAAGAACAAAAAAAGGATGCCGAGATCAGGGCCGGAATTGCTCAATCCGCGGCCAAAGCCCAAAAACGAAGAGAAGAATTACAAAAAATGGGAAATAAGGAGTCAAGTTCTAAAGTGCAGCGAAAACGGATGGAAGAACGTAAGGGCGGCCAGAAAAAGAAAAACAAGTAAAGGTTAATCCTCTTTTTATTTCTTAGTTTAAATGCAAGTTTTTCCCTATTTAATACGATTTATACATAGGGGAAGGTATAATTTATGGCATATGAAGCGCCAACAATTGCGGCTAATTTAAGCCAGGACAAAATGTTCTCGGCGCAAAAAGCCGCATACCAAAAATTAAAAGAAGAAGTTCCCAAAGAAAAACAGAACGAAGGGACACAACAAATGTCCTCTTTAGTGTGGGAAACAGTTGAGGGAAAAGATGGAAGCAAAACTTATAAAGTCGGAATGCAGGATACCGTCTATCTTGCCGCCGCATCTTCGGCTTTGGCAGAAGATGAAGTTGAATCGTTATCAAAAAATAATAATTTGAGATTCAGGGATAAAACTTTGCAGGTTCTTAAAAATAAGATGGTTAAGCTTGCAATGGATACTTTCAGCCATAATTTTTTTGTGGCCGAACTTTCTAAAATGGGGGTTGGGGTAATTACTTTTCAAATGGGATTGCTTGGCATAAGCCCTGCTGAAATAGAAAAATTAATGTCAAAAGCAAGAGAAGAAAAAAATATTGCTGTTAAAAATGGCCTGGCACAGGTCGCAAGTGAAAAGGCATTGTTTGGGATTGTTACGGGGGCAAAAATTGTATGAGCAGTAAAAAAATAAAAGCTCAAATGAGAGTTTTTCAAGAGCTTGAAAATCAGCTTTTGATCCAAGCCGACAAGCTGGGAGTGAAAGATGATTATAATCCGATAAAAATAAAAGAGATGGAATATGACGCGTTAAAGAATCATCTTTTATCTTTTTATTCTGAAAGGTCAAATATTGAATATGAGATGCAAGTATTGGGGACAGATAAAAAAGAAGTTTTGATAAAACTTGAAAAACTTGAAATATATATAAAGCGGGCTGAAAGGCTGCTTGATATGTACAAGAAATATTTTGGGAAAGTTTTTAAGACTCAGAATGAAGAAAAGGAGAAAATAGAAAAATTTTTGACTAAGAGTAGAATATCGGTTTCTGTAGGAGAAAATTAAATGAAACTCTCAGTTTGTATGATAGTAAAAAACGAAGAAAAAGTTCTTGAAAAAACTTTGCCTCTTCTTGCAAAAAAAGTTGATGAAATTGTTTTGGTTGATACCGGATCAACGGACAATACAATTGAAATCGCCAAAAAACTGGGGGCGAAAATTCATACTTTTTCTTGGATCGATGATTTTTCGGCGGCTAGAAATGAATCGCTCAAACACGCTTTGGGTGATTGGATTATATGGGTAGACGCTGATGAGTTTATAAATGAGAAAACGCTTGATACGCTTCGCCAGATTTTAGAGAAGAGTGACAAAGAGGCATATTATTTGCCTATATATCAGGCTCAATTCGGAACAGAGGAAGGCTCCAGATTTTATTCAAGGCTGAAAGTTTTTAAAAATAATAAAGGAATTCATTTTGGGCGTTCTTTTAATGAGCAGGTTTATGCTGCCTCGGGAGAATTGCTCAAAGGGGAATTTTTGCAAGATATTAAAGTTTTTCATTGGGGGAAGGATTTGGGTGAGGAGAAGGCAAAGGAAAAGAAGGAGAGAAATTTCCGGATACTAAAAGAGGCTTTGCAAAAAGACCAAAATGATTTTCATTGCCACTTCCTTTTGGCAAATAACTATTTTGACGTTGGAGACAAGACAACCGCGTTTTCTGAATATTCTACGGTTGTCTCAATTGCGCCCAAAGATCCTATCTCGGTTGTCTCAAGGATGAGGATGTCAAAGATGCTTATGGAACAGAGCAAATACGCGCAAGCTTTTGAAACCTTAAAAGAAGTTATCGCGTTGGAGCCGTTTAATGCCGAGGCTTATAACATGATGGGTGTTATTTACCTGTTCACAAAACAGACCAAAGATGCTATCCATGTTTTTGAGCACGCAAGTAAATTATCCCCGCCCAAAAATGCTTTAAACGGTTTTAATATCAAAGATTATACTTATTTTCCGCATTTTTATCTTGGTAGCGCATATTTAATGGGTCAAAAAAAACAAGACGCATTGAGGGAATTTACAATTGCTTACGATTTTTATCCTGATCCAAAATTAAAGGCTAGGATTGAACAATTAAAAAAGGAGGTTGATTCAAATGGCGAGCACTTATAATCCTAAACTTTCGGATTCTGTGAAACCTACTGATGAAAAACTTTCCAAAGCCCAGCAGAATCAGTGGTCAAACGTGGTGATGGCAAGGCTTACAGAAAAACTAAAATCAAACTCGGTCAATAAAATCATTTGGGGAGAGGAAGGCAAGAAAAAAGGATAGGGTGAAAATAAGATGGGAGTTAACATTGTAGATAACGCGTCTTCGCAGCAAATGGCTGTCGCGTTGAGCAATAGTTTGTCTGTTGAACTTAAACAGATAGATAAAAAAACGGCATCTGATTTTCCAACTCGAAAAGTTGAGGCGAAATCAGATGTCGACAAACTCCTTCAAAGCGGGGTTACGGCAAGCAAGGCCGGACTCGACATCTTGGCCGGATTGGCTACAAAACTGGCAACAGCCGGTGTTTCTCTTAAGCCTGACCGTTTATCTGATAAGACAAAAGGAGAGCTTGAGGACGAACTTAGCCAGTTGTTCCGTGGAGATGAAAAGTTTGATGATTTTGTAGAATTAAATAATGTTGTCGGCAAGGCAGGGGAGCAAAAGAAACAGCAGGGAGGCAAGGGACAAAAAGGACAGGACCAGGCATTAAAAATTACAGTTGATGCAAAGACACAGGAAGCAGTCAAAGAATATGCCGCCCTTTATTCCCAATACGCCGTAAATGATTCACAGGATATTAAGAAGAAGCTTGAAACTTTGGAGAAATTGCTCAGCGAAAAAGGATTTACCAATAAAGACCTTATTTCCATAAGAACAACTGTAAAAAATTCCATGCGCCAGGATGTCAGAGAACAGATAAAGGACGCTTTTTTTAAAAAGATATTGACAAAAGAAAAGAGTGTTGGCCTTATAATCAGAGACAAAACTTTAAACACTGTATTGGATTCTGCCTTGCTTTCCGGCTTGCATGACAATGAATCTTTGCAAGGGGTCGCGGACGAAATTAAGAAAGAGATGCTTTCTGACCTTAAAGATTTCACCAAAGAGAAGATGGCAGAAAAGTTAATTGGCAAACATTTGGCTGCCGATGCCGAAACAGACAAGAAAATTACAAATGAATTAAAAGAACTTCTTAAGCTTGCTACAAAGGTAGGAGTTAATTTAAACGAATTTTCTCAGGACTGGCAGGTAAAGAAATTTGATATCGGTATGTTTGCGCCCAATATCCCATTAGGAACCGGGGATATGGATTTAGGATCACAGTCAAAAAACAAAAAGAATCCCTATGAGTTTTCAAAAGAAGACGAAAAAGATCTTTTTATAAACAGATTACGGGCCATTTACATGCATCGCGCTATTTCCGGAGATATGGCAACTGTTCTTTCGACCTATTTTAAAGTTACAAAATTAAAGAACGGATTAATTAAGCTTGGTGTTTCAAGCGATGAATTTAAAGATATAGAAAAAGAGGGGATAGCCGCCGCAAGGCTCAGATTGGTTGACATGCTTTCGTCCGCGCTGGAAGAAAGAGGAACTCTTTACGAATTGGCCGGGCCGGCATTTAAGCTGGTTGAACAGAAAATTAAAGGTATTTTAAGCAACCTTAAACGTTTGGGTTGGGAAATAGATGAAACAGAATTCAATAGTTTGCGCGACTCTGCCAATATTAAAGTATTTGACGCGGCAAAAGATGAGTTTTTGTCTTTGGAATATAGGGTGAAAGGGGCACAAAATCCAAACTTGGAAAAGAGATTGTCTTTAATTTTAAAACTAATGAAACGCTTGAAAGTCGAATCGCATCTTGATTCTCAGATTCCGGGAGGACCACAGGACATAAGAGAAGCGGTTTAATAATGTTTGAGATTACAAAGGGAGATGAGTAAAATGATAAATCCTTCGTCACTTAATAACATTGCGGTTGCCTTTGAAAAAAACGACCCCAACGAGGCGGTAAATAAAATATTGCGCGATCTTCACGAAATTTTGGCTCAGATTTTAAAAGAAACAGGGGAAGCAAAACTGGAAAATCAGCAAAAATTAAAGGAAATTGCTAAAAAAATAAGAAATGCTGTTGCTCTTTTAACTGGTTCTAAGGATGGAAATAATTTAGAAGATGCGATTTGTGTCCTTCGAACAATAAAACAGGATTCGTCGGATCCCGCTGTTAAAAAAGAAATAGATAAAATGTTAATCGCGTTGGAAAATATTTCATCAAAGGCAAAACAAATGCGCAGTCAATTGATTAATCCTGATACATCAGGAAATGGTGTTGTTGTTTAATTGATTCTTATGATAGAATCTCCACAAATGGAAATTTTTTATATAAAGCATGGCATTACCCCTGTTGAAAAGTTTTGGGATGAAGTAATTTATGCTGCCTTTTTGGAGAAAGGGATTAAAGTTGAAGTTTTTGATTTTGCAAAACAGACTCTGGTTTTTAGGCAGCTTTTACAATCCTCATTTAAGGATACTCCTTTAAATCAGTTAATAAAAATTGCAAGAGAATATGCTTCTGCCCTTATCCCTCAAAAGATATATTCTTCAAAGTCTAATTTTATATTTTTTATGAATGGGCATCATTTAAACAGGGTTGTTTTGAAAATAATAAAAGATTTGGGCAGAAAAATGGTTATGTGGCAGATTGACGACCCATATTGGACTGATTTGAGCGTGGAGATGGCTCCTATTTGTGAGTTTATTTTTACGGTTGATTCTGCTGCAGTTCCTATATATCAGGAAAATGGGTGTAAAAATGTTTTCTTTTTGCCATTGGCGTTTCCTTCAAAATTTGAGAACTTTCAAAAAGAAAAAAGCTATGAAAGCGATATTTGTTTTGTCGGCACACCGTTTAAAAATTCTTACAGGGTTAAAGTAATTGATGAGCTTTCTGGTTTTTTAAAAAACTATAAAGTTAAGCTTCTGGGGTCGCATGTTCTTTCTGATTCTTGGCAGGGGGCTTTAAGCAATTATGAAACGTTGAAAAGCTTTATAAAAGAAGAGTTTGTTCCTTATGAAGAAAGCGTAAAGTATCAATTGGCATCAAAAATAAATCTTAATATACATCGTGACAGCTTTAGCCACAATATGGATCGCAATAATAACAAAATTATGGCTAAATCACCCAATGACAGGACTTTTATCCTTGGAGGCTTGGGGGCTTTTCAATTGGTTGATGACTTAAGGCCTGATCTTGGTGATTTATTTGAGATTGGAAAAGAGATTGTTACTTTTTCAGGACCTCAGGATTTAAAAGAAAAGATAGCTTTTTATATGGAACACGATAAAGAAAGGCAAACTATATCATCTGCCGCTCAAAAGAAAGTCCTTTCGCGCCATACATGCGGGCATCGCATAGATAAGATAATTGAAGCGCTTTCAAAATAAAGCAGGGTATGCTTATTTGAATTTTGAAGCCGGTTTTCTGACTATCAGCGGGGTAATCTCTTTGAATTTTAATGAAAAGCCTTTTTTAACTGTAAATTCTATTTCATCTTTCAGCATTTTGACATCAAACTCTTTCTTTTTGAATTTCAGATTTTTAATCACATCAAAAAAATCGGAAGAAGCTGTTGTTATGTTTTGTATTTCTTTATGCGTTCTTTCCAGATTATTTTGAAAAAAAAGATAATTGTCGATAATTTTTATGATGCCTTCTTTTAATTGTTGGGAATTGTTTTGTTCAATTAAAAGCCCGTTTTGTCCGTTTTCTATGAGTTCAGGAATCCCATCTATCGAAGTTGCAATGACAGGCTTTTTGAAAGCAAGTGCTTCTGATATTGCAAGAGGGGAGACATCATTGCTTGTAGGGTGGGCAATTAAATCGGATATATGGTAAATTTCTCCTATAGCTTCTTTTTCGCCTGCAAATATGATTTTATTTTCCAGCCCCCCTGTTTGCACGTATTTTTTTAATAGTTTGTAATAATTATCATCTTCATGGTATCTGCCAACAATAAGAAAGATGATGTCATCCCGTAATTTTAAGATTTCATGCGCGGCAAAAATAAAAAGATCCTGCCGTTTGCGGTTGCATACAAGCCCTATTGTTGAAACGATTTTTTTATCAAGTGGGAGTTTGTATTTATTTTTTATCTCTTCTTTCGATTGTTTTATTGAAGCTGCACTGAACTCAGATAATGGAATTCCGTTTGTTATTACTTTTGTTTTTACCCCGTCAAGAAGTGGTTTGTATACGTCCAGCTGGTATTTTGACGGAAAAACTATTAGGTCTGACAATTTATATGCAAACAGATGCAGAGTGGAAAAATTAATTGCCGGCCAATCTTCATGAACATATAAAACAGAAGGGAGATTGCAAATGTTTGCTGCAAAGCATCCGTTAATCGTGTCCAGCATATTTGAAACGACAAGATCAGGCTTTTCTTCTTTTATTGTTTTTACAAGCGAGTTTATATTCTCTATTATCGGCTCATAACAGTTCGCAATTATTGGGCTTATCCCTATATTTTCATACCATTTCTTTATGGAACCATCAAGGTAAGATAATACGGCTATTTCAAGGCCGCTTATTTTAGCAAGTTCTCGCACTATTCGGAAAAGGGCTATCGGAGGACCGTCTAAATACAAATAATTTGAGATAAATAAAATTTTCATTATAATTTAAAAAGTATAAATTTACTTTGAGCTATTATATAATAGCTACAATTATTATGCCACCTAAAATTTCGAAAATTATTCCCCGAAGGTCTCAATCTCTTTTACGCCTCTAGCGCTTTGCTTGACGTTTTTAAAATCTCTTCGGTTTTTTAAGGTAGCGTACTGCCGCAAATTTTCACCTTTATAATCTTTATGGTTATAAGTTTTTATGTTGTATTTTTCTTTGAGGAGTTTATGGAAAATTTCTTCCGCAAGGTCATTTGTTCTTCCTTTTATTTGGCCTCTTTTGATAATGTATTTTTGTTTTTTCAGCTCTTTTTCAGCAAAATCAAATACATTACCCTGACAGATAAAGATTTCAGTTGCCTCTTTTTTCGCGTTTAATTTTCTAATACCTTTTCTGATGATTTTGTATATATTTTTTTGGACAGAGGCAGACCTTTTCTTTTTATCTTTTATATTGAAGATTTTTAAAGGAATTTCCCGATAAAAATCATTTTTTCCGTCTGTAACAAGAATTATAACCCCTCCATAAAGGGCTCCTGACCCGCTATCGTCAATTTCTATTCTTTTGGGAGTTTGCTTTTTCCTGAATAAAGATTTTAAAAAATTTATCATTATTTATAATTATATCAGAATTTCTTGCACTTTCCTGCTTGTACCTGCTACCATATAAATTGTGGTTATTCTAAAACGTATTATTATTTCATTTATGCTTTTGGATAATTTTATTGTCCAAGGTTTCAAGCGGTTATTTCCGACTCGTTATAAAATAAGGGGAAATTGCAAACAGTGCGGCAAATGCTGTGAAGAAATACTTCTTCGCGGGACAAACAGGCAGATAAATAATCCGTTTTTTAGAAATATCGCAATCCGTTGGATTTCCTGGCTCTACGGTTTTTATCTCTTGTATGTTGATTATGAAAGAAACTATTTGGCATTTTCCTGCAGTCACAGAGGGGAAGACGGAAAGTGTAAGAATTATTTTTTAAGGCCGCCTATTTGCAGGAATTATCCGTTATTGGATTATTTTGAAGAACCCAAATTTTTACCGTGGTGTTCCTTTTGCAAATAGTTAACTATTCGAAGTTGATAGGCAGATTGAGCTCTTTTTTAAGGTTAATATTGTAATTATCTGCTTCTTCCTGAGCATAGTCAGGATTTAAATAATGTTTTTGGGAAGAATTAAACGCGCTGATTAAAAAACCAATAGCTGTAACAACTCCTCCTGCGGAAATTGATGCCGAAGAATTTCCGGTTCCGGCGGCCATCAGCATATATCCTATGCCCAATAAGCTTATAACATTGCCTGCCAGCCTGATTCTTCCTTTGTGTTCTTCTTTTTCTTTTATTTCAATGGCTTCCCGTGGTTTTCCTATAATAGAGAGGAATTCATCGTCTGAAAGATTTCGAATACCTCCTTTAACTATAATCCAGTCTTCTATCTCTTTTACTTCTGACCGTTGATTTGATGTTGTCGCCCCATAACCCCAGGTGGTCGAATATGCTTCCTGCGTGTAGGTTGTTGCGGAATAATTAGTTGACGAATACCCTGAGTCCTCTTTAACAAATCTCTTTTTTACGAGAATTTCTATCTTATTTCGCTTATATTTTAATTCATTTGCATATTGCGTGTCAGCAGGAGTAATAGCAATACATGCGGAAGAAAAACAAAATAGCAATACAAACAAAATCAGCTTTTTCATAACGATACTATTATACCATTTTATCAAATAAAAAGGCCAGCTTTTAAGCCGGCCTTTTTTATCATCATAACGCTAAGTTCTTTTATTCTTTTGTCTCTTCGTAGACGTCTTTGCCTACCTCTTGTCTGAATTCTTGTCTTCCTTCAACCCCTCTTATCTCTTCTGTTGTTTTCCCTGACTGTTTTACAGCTGCTTTTCCAACAGCTCTTCTTCCTTCAGTTCTCCCTGATCTTCCTCTGATATCTTCTGTTGTTTTTCCAGATTCTTTAAGAATCGCTTTACTGGTGGTTCTTCTTGTCTCCTGTCTTCCTTCAACGCCTCTGATATCTTCTGTTGTTTTCCCGGACTGTTTTACAGCTGCTTTTCCAACAGCTCTTCTTCCTTCAGTTCTCCCTGATCTTCCTCTGATATCTTCTGTTGTTTTTCCAGATTCTTTTACAGCAGCTTTCCCAACGGTTCGCCTCGTAGCTTCTCTTCCTTCAGTGCCTCTCCATGCGGCAGATACCGGTAAACCCAAAACAATAACCCCAGCGACAAAAATAGATAGCAGCATAACAAATTTTTTCATTCTTTTTCCCTCCTTGTTTAATTGCCTTAAGTATATTGTTTGAGCTTATATGTTGTCAAGCGAATCTTGACTGGCAATGGCGCAATCTGGTAGGATGCTTATATGTCCAATTACTCCCCCCTGCAAAATCAAAAAAGGGTTATCGTTTTAGGTGGAGGACCCAATCGCATAGGGCAGGGGATTGAATTTGATTACTGTTGCTGCCACGCTTCTTTTGCTTTAAAAGAAGAGGGGTATGAAGCTATTATGATAAACTCAAACCCCGAAACGGTTTCCACCGATTTTGATACTTCAGACCGGCTTTATTTTGAGCCTTTAACATATGAAGACGTTCTCCATGTAGTGCAAAAAGAAAACCCCACAGGCGTTATTGTCCAATTTGGAGGGCAAACCCCGCTCAACTTATCATGGCGGCTTGACAAGGCGGGAGTGCCTATTCTCGGAACTTCTGTAGATTCCATAGATAGGGCAGAAGACCGAAAATTATTTCAAGTCCTTCTTAAAAAATTAAAACTTACCCAGCCGCCAAACGGGACAGCTATCTCTTTTATTGAGGCTCAAAAAGTGGCTGAAGAGATAGGATTCCCTATTATTGTTAGGCCTTCTTATGTTTTGGGTGGTCGGGCGATGATGATTGTTTATGATGACGCAGATCTTGAAGAATACATGAATAAAGCGGTGATAGCTTCTCCAGAAAGGCCTATATTAGTCGATAAATTTGTAGAAGACGCAATAGAAGTTGATGTTGATAGCGTATCAGACGGTAAAGAGACTGTGATTTGCGGTGTCATGGAGCATATAGAAGAAGCTGGAATCCATTCAGGCGATTCTGCTTGCGCACTACCCACTTTTTCCCTTTCAAAAACTATGTTGGATAAAATCCGCAAAGCGACACACGCTCTTGCTAAAGAATTAAACGTTGTCGGCTTGATGAACATACAATATGCGGTAAAAGGGGATATTCTCTATGTTCTTGAGGTAAATCCGAGAGCCTCTCGAACTGTTCCATTTGTAAGCAAAGCGACAGGGATCCCATGGGCAAAAATTGCTACAAAAGTTATGATCGGAAAAACTTTAAAAGAGCTTGGCATTGAAAAAGAAGTTATTCCTTCTTATTTTTCTGTTAAAGAGGCTGTTTTTCCATTTAGTCGTTTTCCTGGGGTTGATCCAGTTCTTGGTCCCGAAATGAAGTCGACCGGAGAGGTTATGGGAATTGATCCTGATTTGGGGCTTGCTTATATGAAAGCTCAAATTGCGGCAGGGCAAAAGCTTCCAATGGAAGGGAAAATATTTATCTCTGTTGATGATAAGCACAAGCGTTCGATAGTGGGGTTTGCAAAACGGATAGATACTTTGGGCTACAAAATTGTTTCAACATCAGGAACCGCCGATGTTTTGCGAAAGAACAGCTTGGAGGTTGAAGTTGTTGAAAAACTGGGGGAGGGCAGGCCCGACATTTTGGATCTTATAAAAAACAACGAAATTAAGCTTGTCATAAACACTCCCGGAGACAAAAAGACAAAAGTAGACGAATCAAAAATCAGGTCAGAAGTCATCATGCGCATGATCCCAATCGTTACGACCCTCTCGGGAGCCCGTGCGACTGTAAACGGCCTTGAATCGTTCAAGAAAAAAGGCTTTAGTGTGAAAGCGTTGCAGGATTATCATGTTTAAAAATAAACGCTTTGCTAATCATCAACCTAATTATCAATTTAATCATCAACTAACCAACGCCTTATCAATCCTCTCCAAAACTTTTTCTTTGCCTAGAACCTCTATAACATCGTAAATTCCGGGAGATTCTGTCCGGCCGGTTATAGCGGCGCGGCAGGGGTGAATAATTACTCCGAGTTTTACCCCTTTTTCCGCCGCAAGACCTTTAAAAGCCTTCTCAAGTTCCTCTTTGTTGAAAGATTCAGCATTTGAAATTTTCTCTTTTAGCTCTTTTAAAATTTGGAGCGCCCCTTCTTTTTTTAAATTATTTAAAGCCTTTTCTGTAAATGTGAAATTATCTTTAAAAAAATATTCTGTCAATTCTACAATGTCGGGAATAACAACAAGCCTGTCTAAAAAGAGGCTCACTATTTTTGAAATGTGTTTTATGTCGTGATCTCCATATGCGTTTATCAAAAGAGGTTCGCAAAAATCTACAATCCTTTCAGGAATGGCTTTTCTTATATATTGCCCATTCAGCCAGTTTAATTTTTCAACATCAAAAACTGCGGGATTTTTTGTAACTCCATCCAATGAGAACATTTTAAGAAGCTCTTCCCTTGAAAATATTTCTTCATCCTTGTGTCCCCATCCAAGCCGCGCTAAATAATTTATCATTGCTTCCGGTAGATACCCCATGTCTTTGTAAGCAATAACTGATGTTGCACCATGGCGTTTTGATAATCTTTTTTTATCATTTCCCAAAATCATAGGGATATGCGCAAATTTGGGAAGTTCAAAAGCAAATGCTTCATAAAGGGCAATCTGCCTTGGCGTATTTGACAGATGATCATCTCCACGGATAATGTGGGTTATTTGCATCAGGTGGTCGTCTACTACTGCCGCAAAGTTGTAAGTTGGAAAACCATCCGATTTCATAATGACAAAATCATCAAGCAGGTCGCTTTCAAAGACAACTTTTCCTCTTATTAAATCGTCTATTTCTATTTTTTCTGATTCGGGCATTGCAAATCTTATAACATAAGGAAGGCCGTTTTTTATTCTGTTTTGTACTTCTTCCTGCGTAAGTTTAGTGCATGTCTTGTTGTATTTTGGAGCTTCTTTTTTTTCTGCCGCTTCTTTTCGTTGTTTATTCAATTCTTCGGTTGTACAAAAACAATAGTAAGCTTTTCCTTCTTTTAGTAGCTTATCGGCATATTCTTTGTAAATATGCAGCCGCTCGGTTTGCATGTATGGTCCAAAACTGCCGTCTGCTTTTGGTCCTTCGTCCCAATCAAGGCCTAAAAAGTCCATCCCGTCATATATTGCTTTTACAGCTTCATCTGTCGATCGGAGTTGATCAGTATCTTCAACTCTTAAAATAAATTTTCCGCCCTGGCTTCTTGCGAACAACCAGTTAAACAAAGCGGTGCGGGCTCCTCCCACGTGAAGCGCCCCTGTGGGGCTTGGAGCAAATCTTGTGCGGACTGTCATTTTTTATTTTCCTCCCTGATTATTATGTAATTGATATCTTTTGGGTAAGACATGCCGAGTTCTTCTTTTGCTCTTTTTTCGATTCTATACAGGGATTCTTCCTTTGCCAGCATGCTTGCTAGGATTCTGTTTTTAATTTTTATATCTTTAAGTTTTATTTTTAAATTTGTACCCTCATATTTTAATGTAATGCTTTTTGTTTGAATGTATAAATGAAGCAGAACCAAAAATAAAATTACTATTAAAAGTATTATATATTTTGATTTGTCGTTTATTTTTTTCATTTTAGTTGTTCTTTTCAGCGCACCGCAACTTAGCGCTTTTTGCCCTTGGATTAATTGCAGTCTCTTCTTCTGTCGCAAGAACAGGCTTTTTTGTAAGTATATTAAGTATACCATTTTTAGCTTTATCTCTGAAAAACCATTTAACAATTCGATCTTCCAATGAATGATACGACATTACGATTATTTTCCCTTCCGGTTTAAGTAAAGGGATTGTTGATTCCAGAGCTTTTTTTAAAACATCAAGCTCTGAATTAACAGCAATTCGGAGTGCTTGGAATATGCGGGTAACAGACTCTCTCTTTTTCCATGTGGGGATTGCTTTCTCTATTATATCTTTCAGCTCAAATGTTGTGTTTATCTCTTTTTTGTCTCTTTCCAAGACAATCGCGCGGGCAACTCTTCTTGAAAACCGCTCTTCACCATACTCTTTGAAAATTTGCGCTAATTCATCCTCGCTTGAATTGTGGATTATTTCGCGAGCGGATGTCTGTTTACTTTTGTCCATTCGCATATCAAGAGGCGCATCGTATCGTATGCTAAAACCGCGGGAAGCCTGGTCTATCTGGTATGATGAAATGCCAAGATCAAAGAGAAAAGCATCAACAGACTCTTTTATTATATTTGCCAAGTTGCCAAAATTGTCATGGATATATTCAATGTTGTCATATTTAGCCAATCGTTTTTTAGCAAACTCAAGAGCTTCCTGGTCTTGGTCGATAGCTATGATGTGGAAATTGGACATTGGACATTGGACATTGGAAATTGGAAATTGGATATTGGATATTAGTTTTGAGATGTGTCCCCCTCCACCCACCGTACAATCGACGATTGTTTTTCCGTTAAGAGGGGAGAGAAAATTAACTATCTCTTTTGCCATTACAGGCAGGTGGAATGTATCCATATAATAAACATTATACTTCTTAAACCCTTATTGACAAAGCAGTTCTACTATTTTAAGCTGTCATTGAGGTGAAAAAATGAGATCAGTAAAATTTGCAATTATTTCTTCTGTTTTTGTTTTTATTGTTGTTTGTTTTGGTGTTCTTCCGGCCGTTTTTCTGAATATTTATAGAAGTAGAGTCGATATGGGACTTAGTTTGCGTCCGATAGATTTTTTGCCGATAGTATTTATTATTGCGATTATTTTTTTTGTTATTCCTTCTTTGATTGGCCCTATTAAAATAATCTGGAAAATGATATTTAGTGATCAAGAACTTCGTGAAAAAGGAGTTGACGGGCAAGCGCGAATTTTGGAGGTTATTCAGACCGGAACGCAAATAAACAATCAACCGATGATGAAACTGAAACTGGAAGTGTCGACCTCAAACCAGCCTCCTTATATTGTAGAAGACAAATTTATGGTTCCTTTAATGGGGCTTTCTCTTATCCGGTTGGGAGCCGTTATCCCCGTTAAGGTTGATCCAAAAAACCCAAAAAGGGTAGCTATAAATGCCTGGAATATTAATCCTTCAGAAAAAAGAACTGCGCAAAATTTTCAAGGACAACCCATAATGCAAGGGATGCCTGTAAATTTTCAAAATTTAGGGGTTGCTGGGAATGTGGAGCGAGGCGTTGTGGTTAATGGAAAAAAAGGCCAGGCTAGGATAATGGGTTTTGCCGATGCGGAAAAGACAAAAAATGGTCAAAAAGTTTATTCTCTTAAATATGAGGTAACCGGAGAAGGAATAACTCCATATGTTCTTGATAAAGAGATGCCTTTGCCGGATGTTGCCTTACAACTTATTAGAGTGGGAGCTGTATATCCTTGTGAAATAGACAACAATGATCCAACACATGTCATGATAGCTATGACTGGAAGTATACAAAAGCCTATATAATAAGGCTTAATTAATCATTATAGAACATCCTGGCGTATTTGGATTTCCCCGTTTGCCTTGAGATATCATAATGCTCAATTTGCGGATGTCTTTTGTCCAATCTGTCATAAAAACTGAACCATTTTCACTTTTCAACGCCCATCCATTCTTTTGCATTTCAGATTTATAAAAATTGTGTACTGTATTTGCATCATCGTCAGATTCCATTATTATATTGATCAAGTTTGGAGTTTGTGTTGTATCTATATGCAGAGTAATAATTTTACTGTTTGAATATACAGGTAAATCTTTTGGAAACTGTTTTGGGGGATTTATTCCTTTCCCCGGCATTGCGGCTAAGTGAATTATGCCTCCCTGGTTAGTTCCTAAAGCATTGTTGTTCCAAGTAGTTTCTCCCCCTGTCATAAAACCTACGACTAGACCGAACATTGAGTTGTAATTAAAGACTACAAACAGAGATGCGATCAATCCCAAAACTATGACGCCAATCAATAAACCTTTATTCATATGACAACTCCTTTTACTAAATGTATAGGCATTATACTACTTAAACCTTTATTGACAAAGCATTTCTCCTAATTTAAGCTGTTATTGAGGTGGAGAGATGAGATCAGCAAAATTTATAATTATTTTTTCTATTTTTATTTTTACCGTTGCTTTTTTTGGTATAATTCCAGCTGTTTTTTTGGATATGTATAGAAGCCGAGTTGCTATGGGGTTTGGTTCGCGACCGAGTGATATTTTACCCGTAGCTATTCCTGTTGTGTCGATCTTGATTTTTCTTCCTTTTATAATTTCTGTTCTTAAGATTCTGTGGACTTCATTGGTTAGTGATCAGGAGCTTCGTGAAAAGGGAGAGTATTTTCTAATGCAAGAATGTCCCTGAAAAAGGGTTAGGTAGAAATGCCATTAAAGAGACAATCTTGAGCCTTCACCACCTTTTCAGCAAACTCATTAGGACTATCATTGCTTAAAAACAATTCTAAGTCAACGACGGAAGTATTCTTTTTGAGGAACTTTTTGTATTCAAAAATGGATTTTAGTTTTGCGAAAGGGGTCATTGTATTCTCATATCTGTATTTTTTGACCTCTTTTCTTTTTGCAGAAAATACAATTTCAGGGAAAATAGAAGGTCTGTAGTAGTTTAAATATAAATTAAAATATTTTTTAAAGAATTTGTTGATGTCTTGGGCATGTTTCTGAGGAATATGAGCATAGCCCATCCATTTTCTAATTACAGCCCCATTTTTTGACTCTACTAAAGCGTTATCATTACAGTGTCTAGCTCGAGATTTCGTAAGTTTAATTAAAAGTCTGTTTAAAAGTTCTGCGACTTGTCTGTTGATGTATTCTGAACCATTGTCGCTATGAAATTCAATGATTTCAAATGGAAATTGATTGAGCAAGCCTAAGAGAGCCTCGAGTAAATATGTTTCAGATATTTTTTCTACAGCGGCAATTGCCTGCCATTGGGTAACTTCGTCGACAGTATTTATATAATAGACCCCTTTTTGTTTGTCGGAATCGCCCTGATGCACAGTATCTACGCGGATATAGCCTGGCTTGCCTTGAGGTTCAGGGCGTTTTCTTTCGCCGATATTAATTTTCCTTGGATTAGTCTTGGTGAAAGTAATTGATCTGTCACGATATGTGACCCTCCCCCCTTTTAGTAGACACAGTAATTAGAGATTTTGATAATATATTAGAGGGGGGGGATTTTATGGGGAAAAAGAAAGGACCATATAAACGGTGTGATAAGGACTTCATTAGGGAAACGCTGGATTTAATTAATACCAGCAAGCGACCTGTAGCCTCAATTGCTAAAGATTTAGGAGTGTCATCGAGTACGCTGTATGGATGGCAAAAACGTGATCGAAGAGAGGGAGAAGACGGAGAAACAAGCGGAGGGATTGAGGAATCTCTTAAAATCAGGCGTTTAAGAAAAGAGTTGGCAGAGGCCAGGTTGGAGCGAGATATTTTAAAAAAAGCAGTGGCCATCTTCTCCAAACAACCGAGATGAGATTTATGTTTGTAAGAGAGCAATGCTTCGACTTTCCGGTTGAGAAGATGTGCCAGTTGTTAGATGTATCACGAAGCGGCTATTACAAATGGCTAAGGGGAGAGAAAAGCCAAAGAGAAACAGAAAATGAGGTTTTGCTGGATAAGATCAAGAAGATTTTTTTTGAAAACCATGAGCTTTATGGTCGGCCCAGAGTTTGTGCCGAACTTAAGAGCCAAGGTTATCATTACAATAAAAAAAGGATTGAGCGTCTTATGAAAGGCAAATTTGTGGCTAAGACAAGAAGAAAATTTAGAGTGACAACTGATTCTCAGCACACTTTGCCAGTAGCTCCAAATATTCTAAAGCAAAACTTTGTTTCAGCATCAGCCAATCGAGTCTGGACATCAGATATTACATACATCTGGACATTGGAGGGCTGGCTTTATCTTGCAGTTGTTCTTGATGTCTTTTCCAGAAAGATTGTCGGATGGTCTATGGGAAAGCACCTAGAAAGCCAATTGGTGGTCAAGGCCATAAAGGGTGCTATCTTGAGCCGCCAGCCAGGCAAAAATATAATATTTCATTCTGATCGAGGTATTCAATATGCGGCCAGAGATACGAGACTATTGCTTAACAATTATGGTTTCATTCAAAGCATGAGTCGCAAAGGGAGGTGTTACGATAATGCTATAACCGAGAGTTTCTTTCATTCATTGAAGACTGAACAAGTCTATTTTGAAAGATATGCCACAAGAAAGGAGGCGCGGCAGTCCATTTTCAATTACATCGAAGTGTTCTATAATCGACAGAGAAGGCACTCGTCCATAGGGTTTCTGTCGCCAGACAACTTTGAAAAAAAGTTCGTGAATGCATAATTTACTGTCTACTTTTTGGGGGGAAGATCAATGTCGTAGTTTTTCGCAAGTTGTAAATATGAGCTATAGAGATTTTACTTAACCTTTCATATTTCTTTTTTCCATAAGTAAAATGCTCGGTTTCAAAAATCTTTTTAGTGGCTAACCCATTTAAGCGATTGTGAAGATTATCCGTTTTAACCAGCAAAGCGATATCTTTTTTGGTGTATATATTTTTGAATTTGCAACGGTTAGAACTTTTACTTATTGTCAATTTTCCAGTTTGAAATTGCTTTTTGATGAGCCTTTTAACTTGTCGACCGCTATAACCAGTCATTTTCATAATGTAACGCTTTAAAATTCCTTTATGTTTCTTTGAAGCAGACATGTAATTGAATCTTTTTAAAATATCATCAATCCAATCGTAGGTAGTTTTTTTGTCAATTAGTTGAAAATCTAAATTCACCACAGCTTTTAGAAGATTTTCAAGATTCGAAACAGTTTTTATTTTATGATCCATCATTATTAGCTTATTCATAAGCTCGATAATGACATTTCAGGGACATTTTGCGTTAGAAACAGTCTTTACTTCAGGGACATCTTGCATTAGACAAGACTGGGAGTTGACGGACAAGCTCGAATATTATATTATAGAAAACAAATTTTTGATTCCTTTAATGGGGCTTTCTCTTATCCAGTTGGGAGCCGTTATCCCCGTTAAGGTTGATCCAAAAAACCCAAAAAGGGTAGCTATAAATGCCTGGAATATTAATCCTTCAGGGGAAAAAACTGCGCTTTAATCTTTAGTTGTTTCATTGATTACTATATAATGTCCATTTTTGTTTATCTCTTCAGGGAGTTTGGATATAGAAACAAATAATTCACGATGTTCTTTGGTTGACGCATAGAAATTAATGTCTTTTGATGTATATGTCCAGCCGTATTTTTTTATTTCTAAAGCATAGAAGTTGTTTATTTGTGTCGGGCTATCTTTGGAAATAAGGACAAGAAGGGTCTGGCTTTTTTTAATTGATAAGGTTTCAACTTTTGCATTTGGGTAAATTGGAATATCTTTGGGGAAACTGTTTGGAATCTTTATTCTGTTTATATCTGTCATAAAAGTGGATACAGTTTTACTTATAGGGTTGTTATTAAATACGATAAATAAAGAAACAATTAAACCTGCGATTATAACTGAAATTATCAATAATTTGTCTGACATATTAATTACTCCTTTTCTTGTTTGGGATTATATAGGATTTTGGATAGAAGGGCAATTGAGTTTTATATAACTCTATACGGAGGAAGAGTGTTTATAAAAACTATACGCATATGTTTTTATCGAATAGAAATAAATTTTATTAATGTATTCTTTTTCTCCTTTTTATTTTTGAAGCTAATTCAGCAGCAACTGTTAATATTGAAATTGTAGGATTTACTCCAGGGCCCTTAAATAAAGATCCATCTATTACATAAAAATCTTTTGAGCCTATTACCTTCCCTTCGTTATCGACACAATCTCCCATTGATCCCATAGGATGAAAAAATATTTCTTCACTCAAGTCGACTTTTTTATTTGGCAATAAATATCTTTCGAATTCAGGTAATTCTGAAGAAAGGAATAATCCCCAACTAGCATACTTGCTTTTACTTGGAAAAAAATGATTGAGGCCTATTCCTAAATATTCTCCTTGAGGAGTATTTGCGGCTACTTTTAAGAGGGCTAATGCAAGCAATTTTCTTCTCATTCTATCTCTTTCAGATAATGAGTATGTTAGCACTTTTTGTCCAAAAATATTACTCAATCCAGGATATACATTTCCTCCTGAAAGACCGGCCCTAACATCTTCCATGTTTTCAGTGAGAACTCCTCCAAAAACGCCAGTGTAAGGAAGTCCTTCTATTGAATCTCTTAAATTTGTTCCATATAAGCGTCTCCTTGCCATTGCAAGAATTCCTGTAGCAGGACGTGCCCCTTCACCAAGCCCGATAAATCCGTCTACTGTGGCAACAAGATCAGCTAACGCATTATCTGTGTTGTAAACCTCAATATAACCAGATTGAGGCTTTCCTACATGTTGAGGGGGATCAATTTTTTTGTTTGGATTAAATGCAAAAAGTTCAAATGCTGCTTGCCCAGTATATTTTTTGCCTAACATAGGGAGTCGAATCCCTGCGTTATGTACTATAACTGGGGAACCAAATGTACCGGCACTTGAAATAATACCATCTTCTATTCCAATGGTAGAGACGCCTTCCATTGAAAATATTTTTACAGCCTTAGGGCTGTTGTCTGATCTTAAAATAGTTTGAGTAACTTTTGCTCCTGAAACTAATCCTACTTTTCCAGATGCCAAAAGCGCAGGCAAAAGAACCATAGCTGTTGTCTCTTTTCCTCCCGTATCACAGCCAACAGGACATTTTCCTAGGCCACCACACTTATGAGCACTAAATGATTTTGTAGGACCAGCATTTCTAATCCCAGATTCTTTAGGCATATTTTGTGCGGCTCTGATCATTTCCTTGGTTATTGTGTTGATTATTTCCTGTGGGTTTTCAGCAACATCATGTATCTCTTCTACCCAAGCAACTGTCTTCTGATATTTTTCCCAAGTCATATATTTACTTAAACCATAAAGCTCAAACTCCTCGCTGGTTCTGACTCTTGCCGCAGTTGTACTAAAAATTTCCATGCTTCCTCCAACCGCTTTGCCAGTAGGGGCAGCTGTTCCACTTGCATTTTTTAAATCAATAGCAGCAGTTACTCCTCCTTCTGAATAGAACTCACCTGTAGCTCTTATAGGAGTTGAATTGCCGAAAATTTTACCAGGATAATAATCTCCTTCTTCAATTATTAGAATTTGAGCATCTGGGTATTTTTCATGTAAAATATGTGCTGTCATTATCCCTCCTGGGCCTGATCCGACTATAACAAAATCATTTTTTCTAAATTGACGAGGGATTCTCCCATCTTTAAAAAAGGTGTCAAATTGTGTCAAATCAACTCTGCTAGTATTTCTTTGGACTATAGAAAAGTGATTAGGACTTATTTGAGGATTATCTAGTAGCGATGGAAGCGTCATTCTTCCTGCCAATTCAATAACACCTAATAAATTTGCTATTTGGGGTATATTTGTTGGAGGGTTTACTATATTATTAAAAACAACTGGATGTTGCATAGCATGCAATACAGCGAAAATTGCTGTTCGTAGTGCAGGAGGGATTCTTCTCAGTTGAAATTCTAAGTTTGCCCTATATTTTGGACTGTCAACCAATGTTTTGTTTGGATATAGTTGGTAAGCTACTCTTTTTGCAGCAGGGAAACTTGCATCAAACATTACTTGGAAAAAAGCTTCTTGTTGTCGAAGAGATGCAGTGTGTTGACCTTGGGAAACTGTTTTTAAAGCTGTTTGTCCGAGTTGTCTAGCATGTGCTATTGCAGAGGCTGCCATTTCCATTGCCATTTTTTATTCCCCCTTTTTTCAATTGTCGTATTCTGAAGATTTGAAACCAGTCCAAAGAGCAGGTGTTATTGCGAAATCAGGTGGGCTTTTTTGGGCTGTTGCTTTAATATCTTCCACCATACGACTTAATCTCCTTATTATCGGTAGATTTGAGAACATTTTTAAACAGGGAGACAAAGATGAAAAATTAACTATATTTTCTCCTATAACTTGATTAAAAAAGTGTGCTGTTTCGATTATTAACATAACATTGTCTAGCTCTTCTGATAATTTTTTTGCCGTTTCTAAAGAAGGGTCTTTTTTCCAAAAATCCATTACAGTTTCAATAACGATAGAAATTATTTCTTTGGCTTTTATTGTGTCGGCTGTGGAAAGAGTTCTTTCTATTCTTGGAATTACATCGCCATACAATTTTCTTTTCAAGATTTTTGGCAAACCTTTTTGTGTGGTGGGAATATGCCTGTTAATTTCATAAAAAGCGTGACGACTCATTGCCAAAAGTAAACAGCTTTTGCTGGAAGTTTGTGTCATTTTTTTCTCCTTGAATGCTTGACCTCTTTCTCCCTAACTTGCAAGAGTATCATAATGGTTTTCGAAAAATTTCACTTTATTTTTTCATCAAAGCCTTGGCTCGTATTTCTTGAGTTTCAGTAATTATGCCGTTACTTTTTAAGATTGTCAGATTCTTGATAAAAGTTGCTTGAGAAGGTTTTTTGCTGTATACAAATTCGAGCCTTATTATCCCAAGAAGAAAGTTTTTTACATCTTCCGCAATTGTTATTTTTTTATCTGTTCTTTCCCACCCAGAAAATCTATTTGGCTCTCTGCTTGCTAGAATGTAAGCCGCTTCAGCATATAAATTTACCACATCTATCGGTTCTCGAGTTACTAATCCAGAAGCGGGTCTTGTGGTAACGATGAAAGGAGCTCCTTTTTCGCCAGATGATTTTGTTCCTGAATAACCTTTAGGCATGTTACCGAAAGGCATAAGTTCAAGCCTGCCACAAAATCCGAGCCCCAAAGTTTGCGCTTCTGATTTTACATAAGAAGGAACCCCTTCTTCCCATTCTTTACGAAAAGCTTCGAATTTTTCAGACAGATAGGAAAGAGAGGGGAAGAAAAATCCTTCATTGATTCTTATTTCTCTTGTATTTGGCAAGCTGTATGTTGCACTCTTATTCCTTTGTCCTTCTTTATAAGAAAATCTAATGACTTTTATCTGTCTTTGCAGTATTGGGGGAAGCAATAAATAAGCATGGGCTAAATGAGCTAAGGTTTGGCCTCTTGTCATAGGCGCCCTCTCATAGAAAACAGCTACTTTTTTATTGTCGAAAATTGATCTTGAAAGATGATCATAGGGACTTCTGATTTTTTCGAGGCTTACTGGCAAAGTAAAATCCAGATTGTAATTTGAGTTATATGGGAAACCTCTTCTTTTTTCTTCTCCCCCATTAAATACAATAAATTCCCCAAATTCATTTATAACAAAGCTTTCATTCTGCAATCTTATTTCAAGAGGGATTGTGTTTTGCTCATTTAATGCCAAATTTTCTTCTGCATAAAAACCGGTTTTCCCAGTTCCGTATTCAACAAAAATTCTTGAGAATTCATCCTCTATTTGGATCCTTAACAGTTCTCCCGTAGACAAAGATGGAGGATTGATAGATAAGGATGAGACAGGCTTGCGGTCAGGAGTTGTTATATGAAAAGAGGGCAGTAGGGTTGGGTTAAGGGCTAAATTTCCATCTTTTTGGAAAAGAGTGTAATGAACAGTTATTTCGGCACCCCTAAAATTTTTTATGAATGGATTTCCTATTTCAAAAACAAGATAAGTCCCTTGGCTTAGACTAAAGGCAACTTCTTTTGTTGTTGGGCTTAAAGAGATATATTCCGGCGCATTTTTGGGCAGACCATCGAAATAAATTGGGATCATCGGTTGATTTGCGAGCAGTTCATGACCTAACGATTTGCCTGGTTTGGGGGCAGAAACAGCAAGGGCAAGAGAACGAATTCTAACGCCACTTATAGTGGGAAGAGTTCTTATGTCTCTTTGGTTGTTTACCGGGGGAGTAAAAAACCAATTTCCATCTCTGTATAGCACAGAACCCTCTTCTAAAACATTGTTGCCTGGAAGAGAAATTCCCTTTCTCATATAGGAAGCCTCAATTTGGAGGTAAATCTTACCATTTATTTTTACAGGGCGTATAAGCTCAAAATTAGAAGAAGTTTTTCTGTCTAACAAATAACCAGCAACAAGGCTAATTTCTTGGGGAATATTATTGTCCATTGTTAGACAGCTCAAGCAATTTTTTAAATCTTTAGAACCCTTTTTTATTGTTCCAAAAGCTATTAAGAAATCAATAAAAGAATTTATTAGATTTTCATCGTGCACGCCATTAGGGAATGTGCTTCTAAAGAGGGCGGGCCGTTTTAAAACTTTCAAAAAATCGGGCATATTTCTTAAAAATCTTTTTTCACCTTCTGTGTCAAACTCTCCAAAATGAATTTTTACTAAAGCATTGATTACCGCAATTGCCTCTTCTCTGGAAAACCCATTTTGCATAAGTGCTTTGATTGCTGTTTCTTCTTCGTTTTTTCCTTGCTTGGGTTCGTGGACGAGGCTTGCAAGAGAACGAGGGATTGCAAAAGAGATGTTTATCACTTTAAAATTTCTTTGACAAATTTTTCTATTTCTCTTAAAACTTTTTTTTGCTCTTCTGAAAGAGGGATTTTGTTTATTAGCGTTGTTGGATCATCTATTGTTTCACCGAATTTCTTTCCCATTACTAAAATCAGGCTCAAAGCGTTTACAAAAAGTTTTTCTGTGTTTCTTCCTACGAAATAGGCTCTATCAAGGGTTTTAAATCCCCATATAGGCCAATCTAAAAAAGGGATCACTTCGTTTTGCCTTGCTTTTATTGCCAAGTTATTCCATTCGCTTTCTTTCCCTGAAATTAAATTGCCATATAAATTTTTTGCGACAGCCACAGCAACCATCAGGCTCAACAATTCATTTTCCCCTGTATAGATGGCAAGCTTAGAGGCTGATATTAAAATTACTTGTTTATTTGGGTCATTCATGTCGGGAATAATTCCGGCAAAAAGAGAATTTTCTTTTGAAGGGTCGATTTCTACACCAGAAATATTACATCCCGGGATAGTTGTATTTAATTGTAAAACTAAAGCTTTAAGCATATCCATCCTTTGCTTTAACTCAGCATCAGAATGAAATTTTTCTGAAAAGTCTTTTGAGTAAGAGAACTTTATTACATCTGAAAATTCAAATATCATTACAGGTAATAGCGGTAAATTGTTTCCAGAAGGCAGCGCTTCTGCGATATATTGTTTGCTTTCATCAACCAATCTTCCTCCATTGGCATTGAAGCTTTGACTGCGAACATTCCCATAAATATCTTCTACTGCAATTTCAAAAACATTGTTTCCTGTAATTAGAGGAAGCTTTATTGTTATAGAAGGGGGCTGTATTAGCAAAATAGGATTACATGGATTGTTTTTCGCAGTTATTGTAACTTTATGAATAATTTCATTTAAGGCTTTCGACACTTTTCTGCACGCAGCGCACCAAGCTAATGCTCCCGTATCAACAACAATAGGAGAGCTTGCTTGAGATAAAATAGTATACAACTCTTCTGTTGATACTTCTGGAATAATCTCTTTTGGTTCTGAGTAATCTTCACTTTTCATTATTCCCAAAAACCCTAACCAGGCATTTGTATCATTTAAATGCTCCAATTGAAACTGACGAAAAGCGGCTTGAACTTCATCATTTTCTGGCAACTGATCAATCTCTCCGTCATTATCTCCTGCTTCATCCGCTTTTTTGAGATTATGAATAATAATTGCTCCACTTTGAGTCATTTACAATAGTACCTAAACTTATAACCATAATAAATATGCCTCCCTGAAAATTATTTTTCAAACAAAAACTGACAATATCTATAGTACCTTATCATTATCATTTTTAAAAAATTTCATTTATTTTGGAGGAAAAATTGGTTCTTGGGGCTTAAGCCCTTATTGACAAAGCATATCTACTAGCTTAAGCTGTTCTTGAGGTGGGAAAATGAGATCTGAAAAGTTTGTACTTATTTTTGTCATTTTTGGGATCTTTTTTGTTCTTCCTTCAGTTTTCATTTTGAATTTTTCCAATGTTGGCAATATTACAGACTTTGGCATAACTCCTATTATAAATATTGCAATAATTTTACTGCCTATACTTTTGTTGCTGTTGTTTTTTAGCAAGGGATTAAAAGTAATTTGGAGGAATTTTGTTGGGGATAAAGATATTTTAAAAAAAGGGATTGATGGAAAGGGGGAAATATTAAGCATAGCAACATCAAAAACCCAATTAAATTATCAGCCTGTAATGGATATAAAATTAGAAATATCATCACCTATGTATCCTGCTTATATAGTTGAAGATGGGTTTGTAATACCTTTTAATGCTATACATCTTATGCAGGTTGGAGCTATTCTTCCTGTTAAAATAGATCCTAAAAATACAAAAAATGTGGCTTTTAATTTTAAGTAAAGAAAGAGCCAATTGTTTTTTATGAAACGGGGCTAGCGTGAGTTTACTGCTGGAGAAATAAAAAAGCCTGCATGGCTTGTCATTGTTGACTTTCAGAAGAACAGCTTGTATACACCAAAAATATATTATTTCATCAAAACTTCAAATAATTTTCTTGTTGCTTCATCTTCGATTTCTTCCATACCGTATTCAATGTTGAATTTATTTTTAGTTTTGGGGATTATGTATTTTACTTTTCGTATTGAAGATAAGCGATCCAAAATGTCGTTTATTATAAAAGGACAATCATTCTCTCTTGCGGTCTTTTCAATTAAAGCGCAAATAGTAAATGCAATAATGGAACAAAGCACATGAACTTTTATCTTTTGATCTGTCCAATGATATTGAGGTCTGATACAGGTATGAAATGGATTTTTTATTTGCCTAAACGCAAACTCAACATCCTTTTGCCCCTGATAAGCTAAAACTATCTCCTCATTATTCCAGTCCTGCCGGCTTGTTATTAAGATTCTTTTCCCTAAAACTGTATTTTTCAAAAAATTCTTTTTTTGTGTGTTAATCTCATATTCTAAATAAATTACTTGCCTGTTTTTTTCACTTAATATCAACGATATCTCTAATAAATTGTTTATTAACTATTTTTTCAGCCTCTCTTTCAAAAAGCTCTTTTGTCCACATACATTTTTTTCTCTTGTGCCAAAAACTCCCTTTCATGCCTGATAGCTTGAAACTTTCCAAATTTTCAATTGCTTTTTTTAAATCTTTTTCCATCCCCTTACCTGCCCGTCATATAATGCTTCGCTAAAATACATAACGGCAGTCCTCTTCATCCCCCATATTTCTACATTCTCCAACCTAAAACATTTTATGGTTTTCCTTGTGCCATCTTTGAGTTCTTTGGTTAGGTCTTGATGTTTTTGTTACAGGCTTTGTCATTGTTCCCTCCTTGATTTCTTTTCCTCTTGGCCCCTTCCTCCCTAACTTGTGAGAGTATCATGATGGTTTTTGAAAAATTTCAGGTTATTTTTTAAAAAAGGTATTAAGTGAATGAGGATTCTTATACTTAATTTTGTATTTCTGATATGAAGTTTATAAACTTCATAAGTTGAGATTCAACTTCTTTGAAAACAGAAGGGAATTTTTCAACAAGAGGACTCATACGCTCCCATTTTAATTCAAAACCATAAATATTTCTAAAAAGATGTCTAAAGCTAAGATATTCGCCTAAAGACTCTCCAACATTTTTTGTAAATAAGGCAGGTCTGCGGTCTGGAATATTGGCAAGCATTCGGCGTAAAAGTTGAATATGCCAATCATCACCTTCAGGAACTCCTCCATCTATGGTTAACGCGATTCTTTCAAAAATTTTCTCAAGTCCTGTATAAAAATCATGTAAAATACTGCCAATAGCTCTTATCTGCGTATAATCCGGAATCTCTTTTATCTCTTGTGTTGTTTGACCAAGCTCCATAGTTAATCGATCAAGATTTTGAAGTTCTAAATCTATATCTATAATCAGTCCTTCAAATTTAGCCATATAAGATTTCTCCCTTTTTGAAAATTAATGCTTTAAGTGCTTCCGATGCATCTTCCATAGGGACAAGATCTACATTTGCTTTTTTAAAAAGCAGTTTTTTTATTTCAGATAATGCGGAAAAATGTATTTTAGGATTTAATCCTTCAACTGCCAAATCTATGTCTGATTTTTCATGAAAGATTTTTTCATCCAAAGTTGATCCAAAGAGATAAACCTTTTTGGCTTTAAAATCTTTTATTAAAATATTTGCTGCATCAGATGCAAGCTGCTTAAAAAGTTTTATTTTCTTCTTTTTTGCTTTTTCGTCTTCTTTGAATTTTCTTGACCAAAACTTTTTATAATCTGCTAAAGTTGACATAAAACACCTCTAATATATTATAAACTTCATAAGAGATGGACGCAAGCTAAGAAGTTGATTATAATAGCCTTAAATGATCCTCGATGAAATAATTTTAACTAAAAGAAAAGAGATCGAAGCTTTAAAAGAAAGATTGGCAACAGCTAAGACGGAGTTTGATCCTAACTTGCGGGACTTTAAGTCTTCCATCAATCAAGAAAATAAAATTTCCCTTATTGCCGAAATCAAAAAAGCCTCTCCTTCCGCTGGTATTATTGTCAAAAACTTTGATCCCGTTTCAATTGCCAAACAGTACGAATCTTCAGGTGCCTTTGCAATATCTGTTCTTACCGACAAAACATATTTTCAAGGTGAAATAGGCTTTCTAAAACAGGTAAGAGCCGCGGTAAAACTTCCTGTTTTCCGCAAAGATTTTATAATAGATGAACTTCAAATAACAGAATCGCGCATTGCAGGGGCTGATGCAATTCTGCTTATTGCTAGGATTTTAGAATTGCCTGATCTTTCAAGATTCCTTGAAAAAGCTAAAGAGCTTGGGCTCCAAGTCCTTCTTGAAACTCACGATGAATATGATATTGAAAAAGCATTGTCTTTAAATTGTGATATTGTAGGAATAAACAACAGGAACCTTGATACTCTAAAAGTCGATTTTAATAATTCTTTAAAATTGCTGGATAAATTCCCAGAACTCAAATCAAGGATTTTGGTCTCTGAAAGCGGTATAAGCGAGAAATCTCAAATAGACGAACTCAAGTCTGCCGGCTTTTCTGCCGTCCTAATAGGGGAGAGCTTGTTGAAAAGTGAAGATGTATTGGGTAAGATGAGAGAGATGTTTGGGAACAATTTCCAATTTCCAATGTCCAATTTCCAATGAATGTATTTTTTTAAAGGGGGACATGATGTCAGATAAATATAGAATAGTGCTTCGTGAGGATGAGATTCCAAAAAGATGGTATAACGCACTGCCGGATTTAAAAACTCCTCTTGCGCCTCCGCTTCATCCAGGGACACATCAGCCAATAGGACCTGCGGATTTGGCACTGCTATTTCCCATGGAGCTTATAAAACAGGAGATGTCTCCCGAACCTTGGATTGAAATTCCTAATGATGTTCTCGAAATTTATAAACTATGGAGACCGTCTCCTCTTCATCGCGCATATAATTTGGAAAAGGCATTAAAGACCAAAGCACGCATTTACTATAAAAACGAAAGTCTTTCTCCTGCGGGTTCGCATAAAGTTAACACGGCAATTCCTCAAGCCTATTACAATAAGCAGGAAGGCGTAAAAAAATTAACAACTGAAACAGGTGCAGGACAGTGGGGTTCTGCGTTATCTTTTGCCTGTAATATTTTCGGACTTGTTTGCGAAGTTTTTATGGTAAAGGTAAGCTATCAGCAAAAGCCTTATCGTAAGAATTTAATGCAAGTGTGGGGGGCTACCGTTCATGCATCTCCTTCAAATCTTACAAATTCGGGAAGAAAAATCCTTGAAGCTGACGCAAATTCTTTGGGAAGTTTGGGCATTGCTATATCAGAAGCTGTTGAAGTCGCGGTCTCTGATCCTAGCGCCAAATATACTCTTGGAAGCGTTTTAAATCATGTATTGCTTCATCAAACCGTAATTGGGTTGGAAACCAAAGAACAACTTAAGCTTGCAGGCGAAAAGAAAGTGGACGCTATAATTGCCTGTGTTGGTGGAGGCTCTAACTTTGCAGGGATTGCTCTTCCTTTTTTAAAAGATAAATATGCGAATCCTGACATGAAACTTATAGCAGTAGAACCGATGTCCTGCCCAAGTCTTACAAAGGGAGACTTTAGATATGATTTTGGTGATACGGTAGGGCTGACCCCTCTTGTTAAAATGTATACTCTTGGACATTCTTTTATGCCTCCTGGAATTCATGCAGGGGGACTTCGTTATCATGGAACAGCTCCGCTTCTTGCAAATTTAGTAAAAGACAAAATAGTTGAAGCAAAAGCTTATCATCAAACAGAATGTTTTGAAGCGGCCGTGCTTTTTGCAAAAGCGGAAGGAATCCTCCCTGCGCCTGAAAGCAGTCATGCTATTAAGGCGGCAATTGAGGAAGCAAAAACCGGAGGCGAAAAGGTTATTGTATTTAATTTATCAGGTCATGGAAACTTTGACCTTGCTTCTTATGAAGCCTATCTTTCAGGGAAACTAACAGATTACGAATATCCTAAAGAAAGCGTTGAAGAGGCACTAAAAAATCTTCCGTGTATTGAGTAATAAAAAAACCGAAATTCTCGCTTGTTTTTTACGATATATATGTAGGAAACAAGGAGAGAATTATGAATTCCAAAAACAAGAGTTTGACAGAAGGGTTTGTAAAGTTTTTAAAAGAGCTTAAAATAAGTAAACCCGAACATTTGTTTGAATTGGAAGATAGGGTTATTACAGAAATATCAAAAATATCAATTACTCATTCCGCGGAAGATGCCAGATCTGTTATATTAGAACTTAAAGAGCATATTTTCATTTTTTCTGAATTCAAAACTGAACCGCATATAAAACCTTTATTGAAAAGTTTTTTTAATTCAATTGAAGGCGCTGTTTCTACCGCCCTCTGCTGCCTATAATATGTTGTTGCAACCTTCCTGTCATAAGAGGTAAAATAACGTTAATGAGAAATCTGTTTGCTTTTATTTTCATGAGTTTTTTGGTTTTACCTGTATATTCTCTTGGTATTGCACCCACTTTGGATAATGCAACGTTGTCTCATACTGATAAGGTAGAGATTGTTTATGTGGATGAAATCGGTTTTCCCGGATCAGGAGACGGACAATTCTATTTTCCGCAGGATGTTTATATCTCTTTTGTTGGAGATATTGAGACTCAGCTCGGGGATCTTTTTGTCGCAGACACAGGCAATAATCGGATTCAAAGACTGCAGCGTAATGGCATTTTCTCTTATCAATTTGGCAAGTTTGGCTCGTCAAGCGGCCAATTTAATATCCCGTCAGGTATTGTTGTGGATTTCAATTTTTACATTTATGTGGCAGATCAGGAAAACAACAGGATCCAAAAATTTGATATAAGGGGAAACCCTGTTCTTGAATTTGGCGATTATGGCAAGCAAAACGGCCAATTTATCTATCCAAAAGGGTTGGCACTTGATACTTCAGGACATGTTTATGTTGCTGATTCAGGCAATGACAGGATCCAAAAATTTGACAGTATGGGGAATTTTGTAGAAGTTATAGGAGGCTTTGGGCGGGGTGATGGTTTTTTTGATTCCCCCTTTGATGTGGTTGTTGACCAAGATGGATCAATCTATGTTGTAGATACTGGGAATAACAGGATCCAAAAAATTGACGAATATGGGAAGCCCGTTTTTTCTTTTGGAAAGGCTGGAAAAGAGAAGGGGGAATTTAACGCTCCCAAGGGAATCGCAATAGACAATAAATATATTTATGTTGCTGATTCCAGAAATAACCGCGTGCAGATGTTTGATAAAATGGGCAGATTTTTATATTCCTTTGGCGCGCGTGGATATAAAAAAGGGGAGCTTAATAACCCGACAGGAATTACTGTTTCCAAAAACGGTGAAATTTATATTGCTGATACAGACAACCAAAGAATAGTGAAATTAAAGATTTTTTCTTCTGATAATTAACTGATCCAAATAAAAACCACATCATGTTTTAAATGACCAGTAGTTTATTTTCAATAAATAGTTGTGTAATTATAAGAGTTTTAAAAAAGGCCTTATTGACGGGTTTTTTTGTCCTTTTATGCGGCTCATTTGCTTTTGCCGACCTTAGGGATATTCCTTTTAAAGAAGAATATTCCTCTTCTCACTTTTCAATAAACTTTCAACCTGTTTATCCTCTTATTATTGGACAGGAGACACAGGTTAGGGTTGCAACCGATTTGGCTGCCAATGAAGTTTGGCTATCCTTAAGTAATGGAGAAAAAATAAAACTCGAGGAAAAAGGCAAAAAATGGGTTGGAAAGTTTGTTGCCAGCAAAAAACCTCCTTATGGATGGAGGCTTTTATCTATCCATATCAAATACAAGACAGAAATCGAAAATATATCAGCTTATAATAAATTCCTTCAATTTTTTAGCATTCCATCTCCTTCTAAAAAGGCAGAAAAGCTTTTTGTCGGAAAAATGTGGTATCGTGCGTTCCCTATTGATACTGAAATAAAAGAGGTTCTCAAATCGGGAGCAAAAAAGGAGGATGAGGTAACAGTAAAAGATGTTATGTCGGTTTTTGGGCCGGAAGAATCTGTTCTGTCAGATACTTTATCAAAAAAGTCTCAAATAGAAGGGCAACCAACGCTTTTTACTTTAAAGGAAAAAGAAAGTGAGACTTTGACGCAACAGGGTTCTTCTCCATTACTTATTAGCGGAGACCGTGTTTTTTCTTTCTCGTCAAAAAACATTGAAGGGACAAAAGAAGGGTTTTTGCCCGGAGTTAGCCGTGAAGAATCTTTGCGCGTCAGCATCGCCGGCAAATTGCAGGACACCGATATAGATGCGACCTTTTTTTCTTCTTCAGTTTTAGGCATTAACGAAGTCTCTTCAAGAGAAGAAAATGTCAGTATTTTGTTAAAGAATGGGTCAACAGAAGCATACCTTGGCAATTATACTCCGAAAATGGATGATCTTGAATTTTCTTCTATTAATAATGTTTTGTCCGGTGTCAGGGTTGAGGGTGAATATGACAAATGGGGATTTAAAATGCTTGCCGCTGCTCCAAAAGGTGAATCCAAATTTATAAAGATGTATGGCAATGGAACTCAAGGCCCTTATAATCTCGGTTTTTTCCCTGTTGTTATAGATTCGGAAAGAGTTGAAGTTAACGGCATTTCACAAAAACGAGGAAATGATTATGATATAGATTATCAGGCAGGAACTATAACCTTTAAAAATAAAACAATTCCGAAAGAGTCGATCATAAGCATACATTATGATTTTAGGGAGACTATTTATCAGCATTCAACTTATGCTCTTCGCGGAAAACTTTATCCTTTGCCCAACCTTAAAATCGGAGCAACATACATAAATGATCTGGATAGCTTAAATAATGCCGCAAATATTGCTCAAAGCGCGTCCATAGAGCCTCAAAGCCATTTAATTATTGGGGCGGATGGTGCTTTTGCTTATCAGGATTTAATTAATATGCAGGGAGAGGTCGCATATTCTCAGAAGAAAAATAAATTACTATCAGATCCGGACTTAAAAGATATTGGGCGCGCCGCAAAACTTGATGCTGTGTCTGCCTTTGGCCCTTTTAATCTTAGAGGAAAATTCAAAAGAGTAGGATTGAATTTTGCCGCAGTTGGAGATGCTAAGCCAAGGCAGGATTTAACGGAATATTTAACTTTGCTCAGTTTTCAGCCTAATTCTGTGTTGCTGGCGGAAGGCTCGTTTTCCAACTCAGATTATTTGCAGGAAGAAACAAGGTATAAGACAGTTGATAAGATGGGAAGGGTAAGGCTTTCCCAACCCGCATATCCTTCTTTTGAATATATTTACAAGGAAATACTGGAAAGCAATGATCCTGTTTCAGGAACCCCGATCGATCGTTTAACGATTAAAGATTCTTTGCAAATAAGGCATGATATGGGAATATTTCAAGCCGCTGTAACGGGAGATAAAGAAAAGAGGCTTAGCAGAACTCCGACTGAAGAAACTATTGTTTACAAAACTTTAAATGCGGGAATATCTTTAGCACCTCAGGAAAAATTCTTGGCCTCCGGTAATGTGGAATTAAGAGAGACAGATGGCACCTTTAATGATAATGATTCCTATAAAAAGACATATATCTTGAAATTATCGGCTTCCCCCACGAGGGAATACATGCTTGCGGGTTCTTTGAACTATATTGATGATACAAAAGATGGAATAACGCAAGTCAGTGATTTTTCTTATAAGGCGCAATTGTTTGGATTTTTAAAAACAGACGGACAATATGCGGTAAGTTCTTTAAAAGAGACATTTGGAGTGACAGAGGAAGGAGTTCGCAAAGAAGAAGGTTCTTTGCGTTTTGAGATAAATCCTTTCAGTAATTTGAGGCTGCGATATTATTACAGACCCAATATGACTTTATTAACTAGGACACAAAGGCCAGCTTACAGCAATTTGACCAATCAAATTGAGTCTAATTGGTTTATATTTAATTCGACTGTTTTAGGTTATTCTTTGCAAACGGTAAACGGTTTTAATATTGATAAGACCGATTTCCCTTCCTATTTAAGGAACCAAAACGTGGAAGACTCAACTACCGCGATTTATTCAATAAAAACAGCCCCTCTTAATTTTCTTTCCTGTGAATTTGACTATACAAAAGAAGATAGGGTTTCCTTGATACTAACTTCCACTTCAGAGGCGGCGGCTTATCAAAAAAATAATATCCAAAACAGGGGACTAACCGCGGTAATCAAAACCCCCCTTACCGAAAAATTTGCTATTGACAGCAATTACTCTTACCAGATTTCAAAAACAGGGACGGAAGAATCTTTCGATAATGCCCAAAATCTGTTAACTCAAACGATATCCCTTAAAGGGATATTAAATATTAATAGTTTTTTGGCATTAAATGCTTCTTATTCTTATTCACAACTTACAAATTTTCTGCTTGCGGATAATAGAGACACATATACTCTTGCTCCAGGTGCCGGATTTACCTTTTCTTTGCCGGGGCAATTCAGGTTGGATGGAAACTATTCATATGCCAAATCTTATGTCGGAACAAATTCCGAAAAGACTAATTTAAGCTTGAGGGGGAAGTATGATTTTTACAGTTTTTTGCATGTAGCAGTTCGCGCTGAATCGGAAATCAGTACCTTTCCGAGCTATAAAACTTCTGAATTATCCGGCAATGTTGAAATTAACCTTTAGTTATAAATAAATGATATCTTTTATTTCTTTCATTAAATATGTTAAAATTTAAAAGTTTAATGAAACATTCAATTGATAGTCAATTAAAAATAATAAAAAAGGGGATTGTTGAGCTTATCCCGGAAAATGCGCTTGTAGAAAAGCTCAAAGAAAACAGACCGCTTCGTATAAAGTTTGGTGCCGATCCTTCTGCTCCTGATATTCATTTGGGCCATACAGTTGTTTTAAATAAACTAAAACAATTCCAAGACTTAGGTCATGAAGTTGTTTTTTTAATCGGTGATTTTACCGCGATGATAGGAGATCCTACCGGAAAATCTGAGACAAGAAAGCCTTTATCAAAAGAAGATATAGAAAAAAACGCGAAAACTTATCAGTCTCAAGTTTTTAAAATACTAGACAAATCAAAAACAAAAGTTGTTTACAATAGTGAATGGTTCAAAAAAATGAGCTTTGAAGATTCAATCAAGCTTTCAAGCAAATATACTGTCGCGAGAATGCTTGAAAGGGACGATTTTGAAAAAAGATTCAAAAACGAACAATCGATAGCTGTTCATGAATTTAGTTACCCGCTTATGCAAGGATATGATTCCGTTGTCCTTGATGCTGATGTTGAAGTTGGTGGTACTGACCAAAAGTTTAATATGATTGTTGGCAGGCAGCTTCAAAGAGAATATGGCAAAAAATCTCAAGTTGTTTTAACAATGCCAATTCTTGAGGGATTAGACGGTGTTCAGAAAATGAGCAAATCGCTAGGTAACTACATTGGAGTCACAGAGCCGCCTTCCGAAATTTTTGGAAAGGTGCTTTCTATATCGGATACACTAATGCTTAAATATTATGAACTTTTAACAGATATCTCTTTGGATGAAGTTAAAACAATGCATCCCATGGAAGCAAAGAAACGTCTTGCGAAAATAATTGTTGCAAGGTTCTATTCTGAAAATGATGCGACAAAAGCTCAAAAAGAATTTGAGAAAGTATTTTCTAATAAAAATTTGCCGACGGATATTGTTTTGAAGACGTTTAAAGAGAAAAATATTGATATTGTGAAAATTATCGTAGAATCGGGATTGGCTGAATCAAATGGTGAAGCTAAGCGCCTTATAAAACAAGGTGGGGTAAAAGTTTCCGAAAAAGTTTTAAACGATGAAAAAACCGTTATTGATTTAACGTCAGAAAAAGTGATTCAAGTGGGTAAAAGAAAATTTGTGAGGGTTAAATGCGAATAGGGATAGGCTACGATGCTCATAAGCTTGTAAATGACCGCAAACTTATTTTGGGAGGGGTTGAAATCCCTCATAAAAAAGGGTTACTTGGACATTCCGATGCCGATGTTTTAACTCATGCTATTATCGATGCTTTAATTGGTGCGATGGGTTTGGGTAGTATTGGGGACTTTTTCCCGGATACCGATCCAAAGTATAAAGATATCTCAAGCCTTGAGCTGTTATCAACAGTTGTGAGAAAAATTAGTGATAATGGTTATATGATAAGCAACATTGATTCAACTGTTGTTTGTGAAGAACCCAAGCTCAAGCTTTATGTTTCTAAAATGTGTGAAATTTTATCAGGAATTCTTGAAATAGAAACAAGCAGGATCAATATTAAAGGCAAGACCGAAGAGGGGATGGGGTTTACGGGGCAAAAAGAAGGAATCGCCGCATATGCGGTTGCCTTGATACATAAAAAAGTTTAAATTTTCTTTGACCTCGAATTTTCAATAAGGTATACTATTTTTATGCTTGACTCAAAACTTTTGCGTGAAAACCCGAAAAAGGTAATGTCTGCTCTTAAAAATCGCCAATTTGACACATCTTTAATAGACAAGGTTGCTGTTATTGATAAAAAATGGAGGGAAGCAGTCTTTAAAGCAGAGACCTTAAAAAAACAACGCAACGAAAATTCAAAAGAAGTAGGCAAACTGAAGAAGGAGGGGAAAGCTGCGGATGATTTACTTGAAAAGACGAGGTTGATAGGTGATGAGATAAAGAAAATTGAAGAAGATTTAGGAGCTATTGAAGTTGAATTAAACCAAATTCTTTTTCAAATTCCAAATATTCCTTTTAGTTCTGTGCCTGTAGGTAAAGATGAATCATCAAACAAAGAAATTCGTAAATGGGGAAATATTCCCAGCTTTTCTTTTAAACCAAAAGCTCATGATGAAATAGGCGTGGCTTTGGGTATCCTTAATTTTAAAGAAGCAGTTAAATTGTCGGGAGCTCGTTTTGTTGTTTATCATAAATTGGGAGCTGCGCTAGAGAGGGCTTTAATTAGTTTTATGATTGATGTTCATACCAAAGAAAATGGCTATGAAGAAGTTTTGGCTCCGGTTTTGGTCAAGGCGCATTCTTTGCTGGGGACAGGTCAATTACCCAAATTTGAAGAAGATCTTTTTAAATGCAGCGATGATTTTTATCTTATTCCCACCGCGGAGGTTTCTGTTACGAATTTACACAGAGACGAAATTATTGACTACAAAAAGTTACCTATAAAATATTGTTCTTATTCTCCATGTTTCAGAAGAGAAGCCGGTTCTTATGGCAAAGATACAAAAGGAATAATCCGCCAGCATCAGTTTAATAAAGTGGAGCTGGTGAAATTTACCGATCCTGCGAAATCTTACGATGAATTGGAATCTTTGACAAAAAATGCCGAAATGATCTTGCAAAAATTAAACCTTCCATACAGAGTTGTTGAACTTTGTACGGGAGATTTGGGCTTTTCTTCTGCCAGGACATATGACATAGAAGTATGGTTCCCGTCTGAGGGAAGATATAGAGAGATTTCATCCTGTTCAAATTTTGAGGATTTTCAGGCTCGCCGGGCTGGCATTAAATTCAAGAAAGATGCGGGATCAAAGCCTGAATATGTTCATACTTTAAATGGTTCAGGTCTTGCCGTTGGAAGGACATTTGCGGCAATTTTGGAAAACTGCCAAAGAGAAGATGGTGCGGTTCTTATCCCTCAAATTTTAAAGCCTTATCTTGGCATTGATGCAATTTCTGCTGTTTATTGATGCAAGAATATTATTCTTTATTCCGATTAAATATATAGTTCAATAGATTGCCATCTGCTAAAGAGGGAAATTATGTTTCCTGCAATTAATAATGTTTCTTTTAACAGTATTGATTATGTTGGGAAAACAATTCCAAATAATCTTGATAATGAAGTTGGCGGGGAAGAAGCGCCTCCCATGACGTTTCTTGGCACAATGAAAGACTTACAAACTCAATTTGACGCTTCTTTGGCTTTCTTGCAATCGCCCAATATTACTAAAGTTGCTGATAATGTTTTTTACAATCCGCCTGACATTTCAACAAAAGAGACTCAAACTTTTCAGCCACCTGGACATTTTGATAATGTTATATAAGCCTTGACTAACTATCCTCTTTTTTGCTATCCTAATGTATATGCCGGCTTATGATTATAGATGTGAAGAGTGTGGTGTTTACGAGCACCATCAAAAGATAACAGAGAAACCGCTTAAAAGCTGCATAAAGTGCGGAGGAGGCAAAGTTCAACGTTTAATTTCCGCTTCCGGTATTGTTTTTAAAGGTGACGGATTTCATATAACGGATTATAGAAACAAAAGAGAGCATCATCATCATACGCCAGTAAAAGAGACTGGCAAAAAAGATTCTGGAAATAAATCAGGCAATAAAAAATAATCTTCTTCTAAACAGTAAGAAAGTTTTTCAACAGCTCTTTCCCCGAACTTGTCAAAATAGATTCCGGATGAAACTGAACCCCTTCAACTTTTAATTCTTTATGCCGCAGACCCATAATTTCATCATCTTCTTTTGTATAGGCTGATATTTCTAAAACTTTCGGAAGGCTTTCTTTTTCAACAACTAAAGAATGGTATCTTGTAGCAGTGAAAGGATTTTTAAGCCCTTTGAAAATTGTTTTGCCGTCATGGTAGATTTGGGAAGTTTTTCCATGCATAAGATTTTTTGCCCGTACTATTTTTCCTCCAAACGCATATCCTATGGATTGAAGCCCTAAACAAACTCCTAAAATAGGAATTTTCCCAGCAAAATGTTTAATGACATCAACAGAAACACCTGCTTCTTTTGGAGTTTTAGGGCCGGGGGATATTATGATTTTTTCCGGCTTTAGCTTTTCTATTTCTTCTATAGTAATCTTATCATTGCGAAAAGTTTGTATATCTGCCCCAAGCTCCATAAGATATTGAACCAGATTGTAGGTAAACGAATCATAGTTATCGATCATCAGGATCATAAGGAAATTATAACATACTATGTTATAATTACTAACAAATAGGTGGTGTTTATTAAGATGAATAATCAATCTTCTGTTTTTGCGAAAATTCGGGGATTAGAAGATGAAATGAAAATAGTCAAGATGCAAATAATTTCTTTGAGCAGTGCTTTGATTGAACCATCTAATGGGAATAAAGCTTTTTCTAGCCTTTATGGTATATGGAAGGATAAATCTGATTTGTCATTTGAGGAAATCAAATCTTCAGAAATAAATATTAAAGATGAATTCACTAAGGAGTGACAATGCATTTTGTTGTTGATACACATGTTCTTGTATGGTTTTTTGAGGGGAATAAACGTTTAAGTCAAAGAGTAAAAGAAATATTAGAAGATGAAGTTAATTTGTTGGTTATACCTTCAATTGTATTAGCAGAGATAAAATATTTATGCCAGTCAGGAAGGATAAGTGTAAATCTTGAGAAGATTATAAATGTTTTAGAGTCTGATACAAGATGTACTATTTATCCTCTTGATTTGTCGGTTATAGAAAAACTTCCCCTAAATTTAGATATTCATGATGGAATAATTTGTGCTACAGCCCTAGTTTATAAAGAATTCCTCAAAGAAGAAGCTTGTTTAGTCACAAAAGATGAAAAGATCATTAAATCTGGCTTAATAAAAACTATTTTCTAGTAAAATGTCAAAAGATAAGGATGATGAACCGATAAATCTTGAGGAAGTTTTTTCTTGTGATTCTAAACAAAAACTTGAAAAAGTTATAAAACAGTATGGGAATAGTCATTGGACTAACAGTATTGTGATTCTTCACTTATATTGAATTATGTGATGATAGCCTGATTGTTGTGCAAATTTCTTTAATTGTAATTCAAATATTTTTTAAATAGATATATTTCTAGATAGATGTAGGGCAAGGTTTATTCCTTGCTACAAATGCGAAGAAATAGGCAGCAACGGCAACGGACAAGCCGTTGTCCTACATTGCAAAAGAGGGATTGAATGCGACTTATAAATAACATATCAAAAGAATTTTGGAATGAATTTGTTGCTAATCAAGATGAACCCGCGATTCTCCAATCATACGAATGGGGAGAACTTAAAGCTCTTCATGGTTGGGAACCCTTACGTTTAGCAGTCGAAGATGACAATAAAGTTGTTGCAGCTATTTCAATTCTTAAACGCAAACTCCCTTATGTAAAACTGAATTTATTTTATGCCCCCAGAGGGCCTATCGTTGATTTTCAAAATACTCAAGCTTTAGATTTTTTCTTGGCAGAAATTAAAAAAGTTGCAAAAAAGCATAATGCTATTTTATTGAAAATTGATCCGCAAGTCAAAGAGAGTGAACCGTGTACAGTGAAAAGTGTACAGAATGTTTTAAAAGAAAAGGGATTTGTGGTTTGCAAGAAGCAGATTCAGCCGCGGTCGACTTTTATTTTGGATATTACTAAAGCACCTGCCGAATTGCTAAAAAGTTTTGAAGAAAAAACTCGCTACAATATCCGCTTGGCTGCCAAAAAAGGGGTTGTTGTAAAAGAGCTTTCCACCGATGATGGGGTTGAAGTTTTCTACAAAATATATCAGGAGACATGCAAGCGAGATAATTTTTTAATTCACCCGTTGAAATATTACCAAAACATAAAAAAACTTCTTGTTGATCACGGGCTCGCGAATATTTTTATAGCTTATTTAAATGATGAGCCGATCGCAGGTGTTTATACTTTCAAATTTGGTTCCCGACTCTGGTATATGTACGGCGCGTCACTTTCAAAACATCGAAATGTTATGCCTAATCATGCACTGCATTGGCATATAATCCAATGGGCCAAAGAAAAGGGCTTAAAGGATTATGATTTATTTGGAATTCCATCAAATCCCAGCGAAAAGCATCCGTTATGGGGTGTATATCGTTTCAAAAAAGGTTTTAACGGAGAACTTGTTAAATATATTGGAGCTTATGATCTTGTTTATAATCCCCTTTTATACAAAATAATTGATAAAGGAATTAATTTTTACAAGGCTTGTATTAGTTTGTTGAAAAAAGGGAAAATTTCCGACTCACTCGAAGAATAAAAAATTATAGACCTCAAGAAATTAAGGCAACTTATAAAGCAGGCGTCTTTTTGCTATGTCATAGGTTATTTCTGAAGCGCCGATTGATTTGTATATATCAAAAGCTTCTTTAACTTTTCCTAACGCATAAAAGACATCAGCAAGATTTATTTTAACTGCGGGAAGCATTTCATTAAGTTCAATCGCCCTGTTTAGTGTATGGTTAGCTTCATTTGTTGCTCCGTTTAACAGTAATGCTAATCCTAGGTTATTAAGTATAATAGGGGAGGCTGGTTCTATCTCATAGGCTTTTCGAAGATTGCTTAAAGCTTCCGGAATTTTCTTGTTTGAAAGTTGCGCTACTGCAAGATTGTTAATCCCTGCTATATATTGCGGATCAAGTTGTACAGCAAGGCTGAATTCTTCTTCGGCTGCTTCATGCATCCCTTTGATAAAAAATTCCAGGCCGCTATTGTTATAGTTTTGTCCAAAAGACATTGAAAGGGTCTGTTTCTCCATACTCTTCTTTAATTCTTGACCCCACATTCCTATAAGCTCTTTATTGTCCCAATTGTCCAAATCTTTTATTGTGAGGACAAGGCATTTATTTTGCAAAGAGCCCAAATTCGTCCTTTTTAAAAGCTGTATTTTTTCTTTAATGTCTGGATAATCTATGTCTTCCTGCAATATTTCTTCCAATATTTTTATGGCAGAACGTACGTTGCCCTGGGCTTCATAGGTTAAAGCTGTTTTAAATTTTGTTTTTTTATTTTGATCTTCAGAATCATTGGAAGCAAATTGCAGGCTTTTTCGGAAAGACTCCAAAGCCTGGTCGTAAAATCCGCCGTCAAAATAAAATCCGCCTAAAACGAAATAAACATAAGAGGCTCTTTGCGTGTCTTTACTTGCTGTTTGGAGCTCTCTTATGGCATTTTCCTTTTCTCCAAGATCAATATAAATCTTGCCTAATTCTAAATGAAGCGATATTTTCCATTCATCTTCAGTAATACGTTTTTTTATTTGTTCGGCTTCCAATTCTATTTCTTTAAGGCGGGCTTGTCTGTGCTTTTCATGGACGGTTTTATTAAAAGGAGACATTTTTAACGCTTTATTAAATGTTTCACTTGCTTTACGACATAATTTTTGTTTTAGGAAAATTTCTCCCTGAAGGAGCAATGCTTGGATGCTTTGTCCATCAAGTTTTAATATTTTTTCGACTTCAATATTTGCATTGAAGAAGTCATCTTTTGAAAGATATACATATCCCAGGCATTCGCGTAATTCAATGTTTTTTTTGGAAAGATTTTTGCATTTGCCTATTATCCACTCTGCTGAATCGGGATAAGACTGTAAAAGAGCTTTTATTTCTTTTGCGGCTAAAGTAAAATTTTCTTCTTTCAAATAGTTTTCAATAAGAAATTGTCTTGCCAAAAACTGTCCGGGAAACTTCTTTATTATATTTTTGCTCCCTTCCATTGCTTTTTCTGTGTAGTCCGGTTTGCTTTTAATCAAATTGTAATATTCTTCAACGGCTTCACTATAGTTTCCTTTGTGGGATAAAACTTCCGCAAGCGCCAGCGTTGCTTCAGGATGAGTGGGATAGCTTTTCAGAATATCTTTTAATTTATGTATAATATCATCTATTTTTTGAGGATCAATTTTGAATATTTCGGTAAGCTTTTTGACGGCTGGTTCAGGTTTTAGGGATTTGCAGTAAGTTTTTGCGAGTAATTCCCGTATGCGGATAGAATCAATTTTTCTAAGAAGAAGCTCTTCTAATTTGGTTATAACTTCATTTGCAACTTCTGGATCATCTTCATACATTAAAGAATATTTCTCCGCGGCTTTTTCATAATCTTCAGTTCTTAAATACAGTTCTCCCAGCATTCTTAAGGTTTTTTTGTCAGAAGGAAGCTCCTCATAAAATTTTATAGCATCATGCAGTCTGCCTTTTTCAAGATAAACAGAAGCCAGCATTTCAGAAATAGCAATATCTTTTATTCCAAGCTTAAGGGCATTTTCAAGGAGAGCCATTGTTTCGTCTATTTTTTCCTGTTTTATAAAAATTCGGCCCAAAAGGTTATATGCCTGTAAATTTAACGGATCTATTTCTAGGAGTTCTTCTGCTTCAATTATTGCGGCATCTATATCCTGATTATCAATGCAAAAACTTATCATAGAAAGCCTTGCCTGTATATTTGAAGGGTTTTTAAATATAGCCTCTTCATGGTCAAGCATGATTGCCGATACGACATGAGGGGAAAACAATCGCGCGAGCTTATACTCTTCTCTGGCCTGCTTGAAATATCCGTTTATAAGATAATGCCTGCCCAGGTTTTTTATAAGCATTGGGTTGCGAGGCTGTTTTTGCAGTTGTTTTGTCAGATTTTCCTGTTCCGCGTTCATTTGTTGGCCTCTCTAAAAAGCAAAGCTGCTCCTAATATACCAAAAAGAAATTGTGGTGTCCATGCTGCAAAGAGTGGAGAAACAATTCCTCCTCTTCCAAAAGACCTGAAAACAGAAGCAAATACATAAAAAGTAAACATTATAATAATTGTCACAATCATTCCCCATGCTCGATTGCTTTTTAATGTCGGAAGAGAAAGGGGGATCCCGATAATTGCAAATACAAACGAAGCTAATGGGATAGAAAATTTCATTAGATAATCGGTTTTCAATGCTTGCGTGCTGACACCGCTTTTTTCAAGTGTGTTTATTTTGTCTACAAGTTCCGTTGAGTCCATTTGTTCGGATGTTTTATAATTTGAGACGGCAAAAGGATCTTCATTTAAGTTTAATTCTATTTCTTTAAATATAGCCTCATAAGCCAATCGGCCTGATTTATCGAAATTATGGATACTTCCGTTATATAAAATTATTTTCAACCCTTCAATTTTTGATTTTTGAGCAGTTGTAATCCTTGGGATATCTTCACCTGTTAATTCATAGACCATAATATTTTCAAGGATTTTATCCTTATTGTTTATTTTTTTGACATAAAAATAACGGTTGTAAGCATCTTTAAAAAAAACATCTTCTTTTATTTCGGGAAGCGGTTGTTTCATTACTATTTCTCTGATTATTGTTTGAGATTGTTGGTTGGCATATGGAACAAGTTTTTCATTTATTAAAAAAGCCAAGGCTGATACAAGAATTGATAAAATTATTATTGGTCTTGCGATTCTTTTAAAAGATATTCCTGACGTTCTTAACGCGGTAATTTCATTGTCTTTTCCCATTCTTCCCATTGCCATGGAAACACCAAAAAGGGTTGCTACAGGGAAAGTCATTACCATAATATATGGAAGTTTATAAAGCATCAGTTGTAAAACTGAAGAGAAATCAATTCCTTTATTAATTATCAGATCAACAAACGTAAAAAGCAGATCTACAATCATTACCAAAACAAATCCGACAATCCCCAAAAGGAAAGGGACAAAAGTTTCTTTGATTAAATATCTGTCAAGAATTTTCAATCTTCTTCACGTTGTCGTTTTTGTTCTCTTCTAATGGCTTTTGCCTTATTTTTACGGCGTCTATCGCTGGGTTTTTCATAAAATTCTCTTCTCTTGATTTCATCAATAACCCCTTCACGCCGCATCTTCATTTTAAATTTTCTAAGAACTTTATCAATAGATTCATCTTTTGAAACATTGATCTTTGTCATTTTTATTTCACCATCCTTTGTTAGAAAATCATTTTTTATGATTATTGCTATTTGTTATCCGGGAGGCCATTTTAACGATCTTCCTCCGAGAATATGAAAATGCAAATGGTCGACGGCTTGCCCTGCATTTTCCCCATTGTTTACAACAATTCTAAAACCACTATCTATTATATCAGTTTTTTTTGCAATATTCTGGATGCTTTTTATTATTTTCATCATAATTCTTGAATGTTCTTTTGTTATTGATGTGATAGATGGTATGTGAATTTTCGGAATAACCAATACATGTATGGGAGCTTGCGGCTTAATATCTTTAAAAGCAAGAATGTCTTCATCTTCATCTACGATTTCTACGGGAATTTTTTTTTCGACCATCTTACAAAAAATACATTCATTCACTTTTTGCGCCTTCTTCCCTTTATATATTTTTATCCTGTTTCCCTAATTCATATTCAAAACAACACATTAAGCGTCCGCATATACCGGATGTTTTTGTAGGGGAAATTTGAACCCCTTGATCTTTGACCATTTTTACCGTTATGTGTTTGGGCTTTTGCAGCCATGAGCAGCAGCATAAGGTCTTTCCGCATGGGCCAAGCCCTCCGATTATTTTTGCCTCATCTCTGGGGGTAACAGACCGCATTATGACTTCAGCTTTTAAGATGCCGGATAAATCCTTTCTAAATGGCTTTAAATCCGAGATTTTTTTGTCTTTAGCGATTTTATAATAGAGGTTGATTTTTTTGTTATCAAATAAATATTCAACTTCAACAATTTTTATTGGAAGTTCATATTCTCTTATCTTCTCATTGGCTAATTGATATGCTTTTGCCTCTTTTTCCGGAAGAAAGTTTGCGGTTTTTAAATCATTTTCCGTCGCATAACGAAGAACTTTTTTTAGACTGACGTCAGAAGTCCCTTCAGGGACATTTTTAACAAAAGAAATAATAGTGCCAAATTCTTCTCCTCTGTCGGTTTTGACAATAACAGGGGCGCCAATTCTTATGCTGTCTTCTTTATATCCCTTTATGGGACATATCCTATTAAATTTTCTTAGTTTAACTGCTAGTTTTTGTTCCATAAATTAAAGCAGAGAAAATCTATTACCAGCTTGTGATTGGCATTTTTCTCTATTCCTTTTAATGTTTCTAAGACAACTTTTGCTTTTTGGGCATTTTTCGCAATAGCGAAAATATTATATATTTCCTGCAAAATTTCTTTAGCTGTTTTTTTGTCTGAAAGCATTTGTGAAATATCAATGTAATTAAAAGGTTTTTCTTCTATTTTTTTATGTATTTTACAGGCCATTTCTGATGGAGGCAGGGGAGGGAGCTCTTCAAAAATAAATTTTTGGCATCTTGACAAAATTGTTTTTGGTAAAGAGCCTTCGCGTTCACTGATTAGAATAAAAACCACATTGCAGGAAGGCTCTTCCAGTATTTTTAAAAAACTGTTTGCCGCTTCATTTGTAATTGTATCCGCCTCATCTATAATTACAACTTGCCATGCTCCTTCGGAAGGACCGTATTTTGTTATTTCTTTTAAAAATCTTATTTGATTTATTTTTATGGATGAATTTTCTTTTTGAATGAAAATCACATCTGGATGTTTTCCCTTTTTGATTTTTTCACAATGCAGACATTCATGGCAGGGAGATGGATTTCCCTTGCAATTTAGTTTGGAGGCAAAATTCACAGCTGCTTCAACTTTTTGGCTGTGGTTCCCTCCGCAGAAGAGATATGCGTTGGAGATCCTTTGATTTTCAATAATTCCGGATAATATTTTTTCCATGCGGGTTTGCATTATTTTTAAATTATAACATGTGGGAACTTCTTTTTCAAAAATATCAGAGCGTGAGAAATATATGCTGATTTTTTTGAAAGTATTAAAACAATAATTGCATAAGAGTTAAAACCCCGAATACAACAAAAATTATACCGCCAAAAACTTTTATCTTCTCTTCAGGAATAAATTTTTTGAGATAAATTCCGACAATAAGGGCTAATGCATTGATGAAGATCATCCCAAGCGTTGCGCCAAGCCAGACTTTAAAAGGAGCTCCGTATTGTGCTGATAAGGCAAGGGTTGCGATTTGTGTTTTGTCTCCAAGTTCCGCAATAAAAAAAGCTGAGAAAACTATTAGGAATTCATTTTTGTTTCCTCTATCTAGAAGGATCTCTTCTTCCTCTTTCCCTTTTTCATATAATGTCCATACACCAAAGCCTATAAATAAAAGACCCGCAATTATTTGCAAATAAACGTCAGGGATAAATTGATTTACGATTCCGCCAAAAACAACAGCTATTGCCATAAGGGTTCCTGAAGCGAGACTTACTGCTGCAATTACTTTTATCGGATTGTATTTTGTGGCGAGTCCAAGGATTAAAAGCTGGGTTTTATCACCAAGCTCTGCGGCTGATATTATAAAAAACGATGTAATAAATGGCAAAAGATTCATTTTGTTTTATCTGCTTTACTGAAAATTTCTTTAACTTTCGCGAGGGCTCTTGCTCTGTGGCTTACTTTGTTTTTTTCTGTATCGGTCATCTCGCCGAATGTCTTTGTAAAACCAGACGGAATAAAAATGGAATCATAACCGAATCCATTTTCTCCTCTCATCTCATTTGCAATTTCTCCGTATACGAACCCATTTATTATTTTGATTTTGCCTGTATGAAAAATTATTGCCATAGAGCAAACAAAGTGAGCTTGCCTGCTTTTGCATTTTTTCATTTTATCAAGAACTTTCCTGCAAAGATTTTGCGGTGTTGGCGGAGTTGCAAACCTTGCGGATTTGATCCCTGGTTTTCCGTCTAAGCAATCAATAACTAGCCCTGAATCATCTGCTATCGTAAGCTTCTTAAACTTTTTAAAAACCGCGGCAGCTTTCTTTAGGGCATTTTCCTCAAAAGTTTTACCATCTTCATTTACCTCTATTCCTTTGCCGTAAATCTTAAAACCTTTCAAGATTTTTCCGATTTCGTAGAGCTTATGTTTATTTAAAGTAGCAACTAAAAGTGTTTCCATACAGTAAATCATACTCTGGTGGCGAAAATTAGTCAAAGAATCCTAGAAAATAGAAGGCGATAAAAATCCCTCTTGACAAAAGGAATAGTGATGATATACTAAACATGCTTAAGAGGTAATAATCCTCAGGTTGATTCAAAAGAAAAACACCTGAAAATCCTAAAAGTAGGAGAAAGGGTTTTTTTGTCTTTTTTGAGTCTGCTTCACGATCTTTGATAATTAAATAAGTAGAGTTTGGTGCGAATGCAACCGATATTTTTTTGTATTCTTTAAATTTAGAGCTGGATAAACTTTTACTGAGAGTTTGATCTTGGCTCAGGATGAACGCTGGCGGCGTGCCTAACACATGCAAGTCGAACGGATGTAGCAATACATTAGTGGCGAACGGGTGAGTAACACGTAAGTAACCTACCCATAAGACTGGAACAACCTGCCGAAAGGTGGGCTAATTCCAGATGTGATCCTATTTGCGCATGCAGATTGGATTAAATCCCGCAAGGGGCTTAAGGATGGGCTTGCGGCCTATCAGCTAGTTGGTGAGGTAAAGGCTTACCAAGGCTATGACGGGTAACTGGTCTGAGAGGATGATCAGTCACAATGGAACTGAGACACGGTCCATACTCCTACGGGAGGCAGCAGTGAGGAATTTTCCACAATGGGCGAAAGCCTGATGGAGCGACGTCGTGTGTGTGATGAAGTCTTTCGGGATGTAAAACACTGTCAGGGGGGACGATATTGACGGTACCCCCAGAGGAAGCCACGGCTAACTACGTGCCAGCAGCCGCGGTAATACGTAGGTGGCGAGCGTTATCCGGAATTATTGGGCGTAAAGCGCGCGTAGGTTGTTTTGTAAGTCAAATGTTAAAGCCTCTGGCTCAACCAGAGTTCGCATTTGATACTGCATTACTAGAGAGATTCAAAGGGAAGCAGAACTTGCAGTGTAGCGGTGAAATGCGTAGATATTGCAAGGAATACCAGTGGCGAAGGCGGCTTCCTAGGATTCTTCTGACACTGAGGCGCGAAAGCTAGGGGAGCAAACGGGATTAGATACCCCGGTAGTCCTAGCCCTAAACTATGTTCACTAGGTGTT
>MEUB01000035.1 GCA_001771535.1 candidate division WOR-1 bacterium RIFOXYB2_FULL_37_13 | reverse complement strand
TCTCATTAAAAAAGCCAGCAGTTTTATTTTGCTAGTATACATTGTTATATTTATATCCATTGTTTTTTTCTCCTATTTTTTTCCCTGTGTGATTTTATGTCGGGGGAAAAAAGTTGAAATTTCAGTATTTCTTGATAGTTTCTCCATGTTAACCCTTTTATTAACCCCGATTAAGATAATCGGGGTTAAAAACGTATTTTTGTTGATATCCGTGCTCCATACCTGATTTGGTCGAACAATTTTGACGCCGGACAGGAGATAAAATACTTATTGTTTTATGGGTGGTAAAAATGATAAAATAAAATAATAAAGATGAAAGTTCGTGATGTTATAAAAATGATTGAGGATGATGGATGGTATTTAGTTAGGACTAAAGGGAGCATAGTTATGAACCGCTTTCTTGTTGTTATTGAAAAAACTAATGGGAATTATTCTGCATATTCGCCTGATTTATCCGGGTGTGTGGCTACAGGCGATACTCGTGAAGAGGTTGAACAAAATATGCATGAAGCAATTGAAATGCACATAAAGGGTTTGAGGGAAGAACACATCCCTGTTCCAGAATCGGTATCATTTGCAGAATATGTAGCTGTGTAATTGCCAAATTCCAATATTGGGCTTTCTCCCATCTCGATTTAAAAAAACGTGTTATAATTCATAAATAATGCGGACATTAGGAATCGATCCAGGCATAGCGACACTAGGATTTGGTTTTGTTGAAGAGACAAATAGCGGTTCAGCTGAGCTTGTTTATTACGGATGCATAAAGACTTCAAAAATATTTTCGGCTCATGAACGATTATTTAAAATTCATTCTGAACTTCAGGCTTTGATTAAAGAATTTGAGCCTGATTATGTCGCGGTTGAAAGGCTTTTTTTTTGCAGCAACAGTAAAACCGCTATTTCTGTAGGAGAGGCCAGAGGTGTTATCCTCCTTGCCGCCGCGCAGTCCCATCGGTTGGTCGCGGAATATACTCCGTTACAGGTAAAATTGGCTATTACAGGCTATGGCAAGGCGGATAAAAATCAGGTTCAGCAAATGGTAAAGAAATTATTAAAACTCAAGGATATTCCAAAGCCCGATGACGCTGCCGATGCTTTGGCTATTGCCATTTGCCATTTAAATTCGTATAAAATGGAGGCAAGATGATTTCTCATATTTCGGGAATATTGGAAAATATTGATAAAGATTCAATAATAATAGATGTAAATGGCGTCGGCTATAAAATATTTGCTCCTACATCTCTTATTTCAATAATCGGTTCTCTCGGTAATAAGGTCAAGGTTTTTACCGTTCAAATTGTCAGAGAAGATTCCCTTTCGCTGTATGGCTTTATATCAAAAGAAGAAAAAAACCTTTTCAACGCGCTGCTTAGTGTCAGCGGAATAGGGCCTAAAAGCGCGATGACCCTTATTTCTGTAATGCCGCCCGATAAATTGGTTGCGGCCATTACTCATGGAGATGTTGACCTTATTTCATCAGCTCCTGGAGTTGGGAAGAAAACTGCTCAAAGGGTTGTCGTGGAGTTGAAAGATAAAATAAGCAAAGCTTACGGGATTAATCCTTCTGAAATGGCAAAAGAAATAGGGGATGAAGGAGTTGTTTCTGACGCTATTTCAGCTTTGGTGACATTAGGTTATTCTTCTCGAGAAGCAAGAGACGTTTTATTAAAACTGGATTTATCAAAAACCTTAAGTGTTGAAGATGTTATCAAGATAGCACTAAAAAATCTGGCTTAGTTTTTATAAAATACATTTTGCAATATTTCCACTGCAACATTTCCATATATGAAATTTCAACCTGATTTTGTCGAAATTCTTTTTAGAGGGCAGTTAAATATCAATCCGTTAGGGATTGTAACTTGAATTATATATGTATTTAAATGAAATTGCAAGAACTCAACCTATTCAACGCTCTGGGGTTTTAGGCAAATTAGCAGAAAAGTTGCCTGTTCCTAATGGGGAACAAATTTTCCATCCAATTTTTACTGCGTTTAACTATACTAATATTTGCAATGCAAGATGCGCAATGTGCTTAGAAGATGCAAATCATAAAGGATTTCCCCCATTTTCTTTGGATGAAGCAACTAAAGTTTTGACTCAAATTGCAGATCAAATTCAAACTAGAGATAAAGGCTATTTGCATCTTTGGGGGGGGGAGCCGTTTATAGATTTAGAGCTTTTATATGGAATTATAGAAGTAGCTGATAAATTGGGATTTAATTGGGTTGAAGTTGCTACAAACGGTTTTTGGGGAAAAGCTGTTGATAGGGCAAGAATTATATTATCAGAAATTAGAAAGAGAATATCCAGGTTAGCTTTTTCATTGCAAATTTCATGTGATAATTTCCATAATTTAGATCAAGTAATTTTAAATGTTGAATATCTTGCCAATATAATTTATCTGGTAAAAACAGAATTTAGTGCTGTAGCCATAAGAATTAATTGTGTTGGGTTGAAAGATTTTACAAGCCAGCATAATCTTGCGGCTGCTTTAGGGCGAAAAATTCCAGATTCATCATCTTTTTTTGATGCTCGTGGTGAGGTAGAGCAAAATAATTTTATTATTATTTCAAATAATAGGAACAGCAGAATCCCTACATCCATTTTTTCTCCAAGCATGAGTGGACGATGTAATGAAGAATTATCCCATTTGTTTTCCGGAGAGAGAGTTAATCCTAATAAAGTTCCATTAATTAGGATGCCTTTAGAGCCAAATATATCAATTGGAGTTGATAGGCAATTTTACATATCTTTGCAATTTACTTCTCCTTGTATACTTTCAATGGGAGACATTGGGACTCATAGCGTAGCAGAATTAGTTGCTAGAGTTGAAGCTGACCCAATAGCTGTAAGCCTGCTTAAACATGGATATTCTGAAATATATCCGAATTTAAAAGAGGTCTTTCCTCAGTTTGATTTATTGGCACGCAGATTTTATTCTGTTTATGATATTCTTAAAGGTCTGGAAGTTGATAACCCTTTTGATGTTTTAAGTGTTTAGCTGACAAAAAAGGGAAATAAGGCCGCTGGAGTTTTTCATTGCGAAACGAAAAATTGACAATCCTTTCTAAAATAAAGTATAATTTAAGTTGTTGTGCCTATAATAATTGATATTACATCTCTTTTGGAGAGTGTGGGTAAAAGCTTGAAAATAGATGAAACAGAAACTGTTTCATATCCTGACGATAATCTTGTTTTGAGTTCTCCCGTAAAGTTTGTCGGAACATTTGTAAATAGCGGAAATTCTATAATTTTAAATGGCAAAGTAAGTACCAACGTCAACTTGGATTGCGCCAGATGTTTAAAAGAATTTGATAGCCCGTTTGAATTGGATATTGATGAGGAATATACGCTGGATCAGGAAAAAGTTTGGGTTAACAATGAACGCGAGCTGAAGGAAGAAGATTTTTGTTTTCAAATCGGGGCTGATAAAACTATCAATTTGTCTGAAATTATCCGACAGAACATGATAGCATCGTTGCCTATAAAGCCTTTATGCTCTGTCAACTGTACAGCAAGCATTTAGTTAGTTGAATTTGAAGGGGGTAGTAAAAAATGCCAGTTCCAAAGAAACGCCATAGCAGATCAAGACAGGGAAAACGTCGAGCGGAAAATTTCAGGGCTCATCTTGTAAATTTTGGTAAATGCCCGTCATGCGGGGAAGCCGTCCGTCCTCACTTTGCTTGTCCGTCATGCGGCACGTATAAAGGGAGAGCCGCGATAAAGATTAAGTTGTCCAAAAAGAAAGGCAAGGAGTAGTTTCTTCCGGTGATAAAAATTGCGCTTGATGCGATGGGGGGAGATTTTGCGCCCCATGAGCTGATTAAAGGAGCATTAATTGCTTCAAAAGAACTGCCGGATGTAAGTATTATCTTAGTTGGTGATCCGGACAAAATAAAGGATATTTTAAAAAAACATCCTTACGGTACTAATATATCAATTAAAGAATCTTCTCAAATCATTGATATGACAGAAGCTCCAGTTTCTGCCGTAAGAGAAAAAAAAGATGCCTCTGTTAATGTTGCCCTAGAGCTTTTAAAAAACAAAGAAGTTGATGGTGTTGTCTCTGCCGGAAATACGGGAGCATTTATGGCTTCAAGCCTTTTTAAGCTGGGCAGGATCAAAGGGATTGAACGCCCTGCCATTGCTACAATTTTTCCTGCCGAAAATTCACGAGTTCTTCTTTTGGATATGGGTGCTAACGTGGATAATAAACCAAAACATTTGCAACAATTTGGCGAAATGGGAAGCCTTTACGCAAAATATGTTATGCATGTTAATAACCCAAGAGTCGGACTGTTAAATATTGGCGAAGAAAAAGAAAAGGGGAATGAATTAACTCAGGAAGCATGGGCGCTTCTTGCAAAAGCTCCTGCCATAAATTTTATAGGCAATGTTGAGAGCAAAGAGATATTGGCGGGAAAAGTTGATGTTGTTGTTTGCGACGGATTTGTGGGTAATTTGGTTCTGAAACTGGCAGAAAGCATATCTTATAAGATTATGGGGATATTAAAAAATGAAATTTCTAAAAGTTTTATTGCTAAAATAGGGGCTTTATTATTGTTGCCTACTTTTAAAAAACTTAAAAAACAGATAGACTACGATGAATATGGCGGCGCTCAATTGTTGGGGGTAAACGGTGTTTGCGTAAAAGCCCACGGCAGGGCAAAAGCAACAGCCATTAAAAATGCAATTCGCGTTGCCTATGAGTCGGTAAAAGGAGATTTGGTCGGATGCATCCAAAAAGAGGAAAGTAAGGGTTAATTCTTTATCTTCGCGTTGGTTTTATCAATAATTACTATTTAACATAATAAAATGGCAAAGGAGATATCATGAATAGAAAAACAATAATAAGAATCCTTGTAATATTTCTAATTCTTTTTATAGGATATAGATTTATTTCGCGATTGACAGCGGCAAAAAAAGTTGAGCAGGAAGAAAAAAGCATTCCTGTTGTTTTACAGACACCGGCAATCGGCAGCATATTACAAAAAATCATTCTGACAGGAGACATAAAAGGAGAAACTGAAGTTGCGGTTCGCCCCAAAACAGCTGGAAGGGTTGCTGAAATTTATGTTAAAGAGGGGGATTATGTAAAAACAGGGGATAAGCTCTTATCTTATGTTGAAGGGATTTCTCCAAATGATGAACTTTACAATGATGTTGTTACTTTTTCTCCTATATCCGGAGTTGTCGGGCTTCAGCAGATAAAAATCGGAGAACAAGTTATAAGCCAGGCCGGATCTATAAATCCTGTTTTTACTATCTACAGCATTAATTCAGTCAAGGTGTATGTCGATGTTCCTGAAAAAGATTACCCTAAAGTAAAAAAAGGGACAACGGCGGAAATAATGTTGGATGCTTATCCGGAAAAAGTTTTTCCAGGAAAAGTCAATAATTTAAGGCCTGTTATTGATCCGCAAACAAGGACAGCTCAAGCTGAAATTATAATTTTAAATCCTGGCAAAGTTATAAAGCCGGGAATGTTTTCGAGGGTGTCTCTTATCCTAGAAAAAAGAGATAATGTTTTAACTTTGCCAGCTGATTCAATCTTGGGGCTTGAAACTAAGTATGTTTTTTTGAATAAAAATGGGATTGCGGCTAAAAAAAAGGTAGAAACAGGACTGGAAGAAGAAGGATTGGTTGAGGTTTTATCGGGCATTTCTTCTTCTGATGAAGTTATTGTCGTGGGTCAACGTGTTGTGGAGGAAGGCTCTAAGCTTGAGGTAGTTAAAGAGTGATTAAGCTTTTTGTCAACAGGCCGTTATTTACCACGGCGATATTTTTTATCATACTTCTGATAGGTTTTTTTTGCTTAAGAAATCTTCCTCTTGATTTTTTGCCGAACATTGAAATTCCGACACTAACCATTATCACTCCTTATCCCGGTGCCAGTGCCGAAGATATAGAAATATCTGTCACAAAGGTGATAGAGGATTCTGTTGCTACCGTTCCTAACATTGACAAAATCACGTCGGACAGCTCTGAAAATATTTCGATAGTTACAATTGCCTTTAAATGGGGAGCCAACCTAGATTCCGCTTCGGCTGATGTCAGAGATAAAATGGACGCGATAAGAGCCAAACTTCCGGACGATATACAACCGCCGACTATTTTGAAATTTGATCTTTCACAAATACCGGTTTTAATATTGGGAATATCGGCTGGTCAGTCTTATGACAAGCTTTTTAACCTTGCGGACAAAAAAATATCTCCGGCGCTTAAAAAAATACAAGGAGTCGGGACCGTAAGTATAAGAGGAGGGCTTGTAAGGCAAATCAATGTTGATATTGATCGTCATAGAATAGAGGCTTATCACTTGTCTCTTTTGCAAGTAAATTCGGCTTTACAGGGAGCAAACCTTTCGATCCCCGCGGGAAGTATTAAGTCTCAAAACCTTGAATATGGAGTAAGGATCCCCGGTGAATATAAAAATATTTCAGAAATATTAAATACGATTGTCGGTAATTTTTCGGGCAGGGATATTTTTCTTTCTGACATAGCGGAGGTTACTGACTCATTTAAAGACGAAGATAGTGTAACCGAAGTTGACGGCAAGCCTGGCATAATGCTTATGATACAGAAACAATCGGGCGCTAATACGGTAAAAGTTGTCGAAGAAACCCAAAAGGAACTTAATAAAATAAAAGAAGAGTTGCCTCCTGACCTGGAAATTACCGTTATTCAAGATACGGCCGAAGTAATAAAGAGGCAGATAAATGAACTCCAAACAACCCTTTATTGGTCATTTTTGTTTGTAATATTGACGGTTCTTTTCTTTCTTCGAAATATGCGGGGGTCTTTTATTATTTCACTTGCTATCCCGTTTTCTTTGATTGCAGCCTTTATTTATCTTTATATATCGGGGGCATCAATAAATATCATATCTCTTGCTGCTATTATTATCGCAGTGGGAATTGTTGTTGATGACGCAATTGTTATTTTAGAAAATATTTATCGGCATAAAGATAAAAAAGGCGAACAGGCAAAAGAAGCCGCTATATATGGGGCAATAGAAGTTTCTTCCGCTGTTATAGCATCTACAACCACAAATATGGTTATATTTTTCCCTATGCTTGTTGTCGGCGGATTTATAGGGATCTTTTTTAAGGAGCTTTCTCTTACTATTATAGTAGTAATGGGGATGTCTTTGGTAACTGCGCTGTCTCTGGTTCCTATGCTTAGTTCAAAGTTTTTAAGCATAAATAAAAAAGAAAAATTAAAAAGGCATTTTCTTGAAAACTTTATAGATAAAAGTGAAGGCATATTTGAATATTTTGAGACACAATATAAAAAGGCTCTGGAATGGGCATTAACAAAAAGAAAGATGGTTTTGATTTCCTGTGCGCTGATTTTCGTTTTTAGCATGTTTCTTTTTCCTGTTGTCGGTACTGAATTTTTCCCTGAACAGGATACAGGCTCTTTTTCTGCCAATGTGTTTATGCCTCCCGGAACTCGTATGGAGCTGACCGCAAAAGCCATGAGAGAAATAGAAAAAAAGGTAAAAGAACAAATCCCGGAGCTTCAATATATTTTGGTTACGGCTGGGTCAGGGTCGCAGCTTGGTCTTTCAGCAAAGAGTGGCGCTAATTTTGGAAATCTTTTTGTCAAAGTTGTTCCCTTGTCAGAAAGAACGAGAACACTAAAAGAATTGGAACGTGTTGTTGCTAATATTGCTCTTTCTGTCCCTGGTTTAAAGTCCGTTGATTTTAATGCCAGCGGTGCTAATCAAATGACAGGCGGCGGCAAGCCTGTGTCGGTTGAGTTGTATGGCGCTGATTTTGACGTAATAGATAAATTTGCCGACGAATTAAAGTTGAAAATAGAGAAGATCCCCGGTGTTGTTGATCCTTCACTTTCACGTGAAAAAGCAAATCCGGAATATGCCGTAAATGTTGACAGAGAAAAAGCGGCTGATCTTGGCTTGTCTTTGGCTGAAATAGGAATTATAGCCCGTGGAAATATTTATGGAACAGTTGTTTCAAAGTTTCGAGAGGGCGGCGATGAGTATGACATTTTTACCAGGTTAAAAGCGGAAGACAGAAAAACTTTGGATGATATAAAAAATACAATGATTACAACAAGGACAGGAAAAAATATTACTTTGGGTAATATCGCTAAAATAGAAGAGAAAAATGGGCCGCAGGTTATCCAGAGAAAGAACCAGCAAAGGCTGGTTATGGTTGAGGCGGATTATTTTGGGCGCCCTCTTGGGGATATAATTTCAGACGTGAGGGCAATTATTTCAAAAATGACTGTTCCTTCTGATCTGTCAGTAAAAATAGGAGGAAACGCTGAACAGATGCAGGAAAGCTTTTCTTCTCTTTTCATGGCGTTTTTCCTTGGTATTGCTCTTTTATATCTTGTTATGGTTGCGCAGTTTGAATCTTTTCTTGATCCTTTAATTATTATGTTTGCGATTCCTTTTGCCGTAATTGGGGTGGTTTGGGGGTTGTTTTTCGCCGGAGTTCCTTTTGGTGTTATGCCATTTGTCGGCCTTATAATGGTGGCAGGAATCGCTGTTAAAAATTCGATTGTTCTGGTTGATTATATTAACATCTTAAGAGCCAGAGGAATAGAAATAAAAGAAGCAATCGCCGAAGCGGGAAGAACCCGTTTAAGGCCTATTTTGATGACCTCCTCTACGACGGTGCTTGGCCTTTTGCCTATTCTGTTAAACAACGGCGAGGGCTCCGGATTTTGGAAGCCGCTTGCGATCTCGGTTATGGGAGGACTTACTGTTTCTGCGACCATAAGCCTTATATTTGTTCCGACTTTATATTTTGTGCTTGAGTCTTTTTTGTTGAAAAACAAGGGAAGGGAGATAAGATGAACGCGGTTTTTATTGTATTTTCAGCTCCTCTCGAATTGCTTGTCTTTGGAGCGTTAAAAAAACTGCAAGTCAAATTTTATACAAAACTTCCTTATCTTTTAGGTGAAGGAGGGGAATCCGAGCCTCATTTAGATACTCAGATCTGGCCGGGATTTAACATGGGATTGTTTGTTGTTACAGACGTAAAAACAAAAGATATGATATTAAAAGAGATAAAAGCTATAAAAGCCGGCTATTTAAAAGAGGGTATAAAAGCGTATGTTATTCCAATCTCGGAGGAAATATGAAAATAATTTTTAAAAGCATTTTTTTTATTTTTTTATTTTTTATTTTTTCCGGAAGTTCATTTGCCGATAGCCAAGTTTTAACATTGGATCAAAGCATAAAAATAGCTTTGGAAAGAAACACACAGGTTCTTTCCGCGAGGGAAAAGCTTAACGCATCAGGAGCCAGGTTTAATCAGGCTTTGGGGAGTGTTCTTCCAAGCATAAGCCTGTCTTCTTCTTTTGGTAAATCTTATCAGCAACCATTAAGCCTGACTATTCCAGGGATGACAACTCCTATAACCACAAGTCCGGATGAAGCGGCCGAAATGACAACTTATAGTTTTTCTTTAAGGCAGCCTGTTTTTACGGGGGGAAAGCTTTTGCTTGGCATTAAAATAACCAATAATTCTTATCTAGCTGCTCTCCAGGATTTTAAAAAAGTTAAGAATGACGTTATCTATAATGTAGTTTCAGGATATTATGAGTATTTAAAATCCAAAAAAATGGTTGAGGTTGTGAATTCTTCCATGATTGCTCTGAAAAAGCATCTAAAACAGGTTGAACTTTTTTACAATTCAGGGATATCTACTCAGGTTGATCTTTTGCGGACGCAGACCGAACTTGCCAATATGAGAAATACACAGATTCAAGTTGAAACCGGATTGCAACTTGCCTCAATATCTTTTAACAGTCTTTTAGGAAAAGACATATCCTCTGACATCTTTTTATCTTCAGATGCTCCTCAAACATTTGAAGGTTTTGCGAGTTATTCAGGGCTTCTTGAGAAGGCCTATAATAATAGGCCGGATTGGATTTCTTTTAAGCTGGGGAAAGAAATTGCCGAAGATACTGTTGGCCTAAATACAGGGAATCTTCTTCCTAATATTTTTCTTGTAGGATCAACGGGGCGAACTGTTACAAATTATGCTTCAAGCAATACGAAATATGATCTTGGCTCATGGAATTTATTGCTTAGCGGTTCATGGGTGCTTTTTGACGGTTTTGTAAATGTAAATAAAATAGCGGAAGCAAAGGCAACAGCGCAAAGCTTAAAAGAGCAGGAAAAATCTTTAAAAGATGCGATAGCCTTGGACTTGAAAGCCGCATATCTTAATTTTGGCAGTGCCAAAGAGCGCCTGTCCGCGGCAGAATATGCCAAAAGTTTGGCGGAAAAGACATTGAAATACGCGGAACTTAATTTTGTGTCGAACGTAGGAACCAATCTTTCTGTCTTAGACGCGGAATCGGCTTTGTTGCAAGCCCAAGCCAATTATTGGACAGCTCTTTATGATATCAGAATTGCTAAAGCAAAAATCGACAAAGCAGTGGGGATTAGTGGATATTAGTTAATATTTGCGACAACCGAAAATTGCAATTGTCTTTTAGTTTTGATAAAATAAAAAAATGTTTTTTGTTGAAAATATATTATGAAAGCAAAAATTATAGGGACAGGTTCCTATGTTCCTCCTAAAATAATAACAAATGATGATCTATCGAAAATAGTCGATACATCAGATGAATGGATAAGAAGCAGGACAGGCATCGAAGAGAGGCGGGTCTCTGATCCACAAACCGCGACTTCTGATCTTGCTTATTTTGCCGCTAAACGCGCGCTCTTATCATCAAAAACCGATCCAATGTCAATTGATCTTATTCTTGTTGCTACATGTTCTCCCGATACATTGTTTCCTTCTGTCTCATGCATTATCCAGGACAGGCTTGGAGCCCAAAATGCGGCAGCGATGGATTTATCTGCAGCTTGTTCGGGATTTAATTTTGCGCTGGCAACTGCAGCAAGTTTTATAGAATCCGGCAATTATAAAAATATTCTGGTTGTTGGAGCAGATACTTTGACAAAATATCTTGATTGGACAGATAGAAATACCTGTATCCTTTTTGGAGACGGAGCCGGAGCTGTAATGTTAAAGGCTACGGATGAAGATTGTGGAGTTTTAAGCAGTTATTTAAAGGCAAAGGGAGAGGATGGCAAGTTTCTTGTTATGCCTGGAGGCGGATCAAGGGATCCTGAAATGAAGAACAAGAGGTTTATCCGCATGGAGGGCAAAGAAGTTTTTAAGTTTGCCGTAAAAGCTCTTGAAGAATCTGTTCTTGAAGTTTTAAAATTATCTGGAATGGACATCTCCGATATAGATTTTGTGATTCCCCATCAGGCGAATATTCGTATAATTGATCATGTGATCAAGAAATTCAACTTGCCAAAAGACAAAGTATATGTTAACTTACAAAAATACGGCAACACATCAGCCGCTTCGATTCCGATGGCTTTGGATGAAGCAGTTGCCGGCAATAAAATCAAAAAAGGCGACATAGTTGTCCTATCCGGGTTTGGAGCTGGGCTTACCTATGCCGCCAATTTAGTGAAATGGGGGTAGAATAAAAAAATGTTAGACTATGGATTTAAAGAAGAGCATACAATGATTCGGGAACTGGTAAGAAAGATCGCGGTTGAAAAAGTAATGCCTGTCAGAGCAGAGCTTGATGAGAAAGAACAATTTCCATGGGAAATCTTGAAGGTGTTGGCAGAGGCGGACTTGTGCGGCCTTTATATACCTGAAGAGTATGGGGGATTCGGGCAAAGCGTTCTTGCTTTTTGTATCGCGACCGAAGAATTAAGCCGTGTCTGTGGAGGGGTTGGTGTTACTTTTGCCGCGTCAGCATTGGGGTCTACTCCAATTTTAATTTTTGGAACCGAGGAACAAAAGAGAAAATATATGCCCGAAATCGCAGCGGGGAAAAAACTTGCCGCTTTTGGTTTAACAGAAGCAAACGCAGGATCGGATGCGAGCGGGCTTGAAACAACAGCCGTAAAAGATGGCGATTATTATATTTTAAATGGGACAAAACAGTGGATTACAAACGGTGGAGAAGCTGAAATATATTCTGTAATCGCAATGACAGACAAGAAGAAGGGGGCAAGAGGGGCTACAGCTTTTATCATTGAAAAAGGAACTCCGGGCTTTGATTTTGGTAAAAAAGAAAAAAAGATGGGGATCCGATGTTCAGCGACTCGCGAGTTGGTTTTCCAGAATTGCAAGGTGCATAAGGATCAGATTCTTGGAAAGGAAGGGATGGGTTTTATAGTTGCAATGAAGACGTTGGATTTGACACGTCCGGGGATTGGCGCACAGGCGGTTGGTATTGCTCAGGGAGCGCTTGATGAAGCTATAAAATACGCCAAAGAACGCGTGCAGTTTGGAAAGCCTATTATATCGATCCAGGCCGTCCAACATATGCTTGCTAACATGGCAACCCAGATCGAAGCTTCAAGAGCGTTGGTTTATTCCGTTGCAAAAGCGATAGATAACGGCGCTAAAGATTATACAAAAGAGGCAAGCATGGCAAAATTAATTGCTTCTGATACAGCGATGTTTGTAACTACAGAAGCAGTGCAGATTATGGGAGGGTATGGTTATATGAGAGAATACCCTGTTGAAAAGATGATGCGTGACGCCAAAATTACTCAGATTTATGAAGGGACAAATCAGATACAGCGTAATCAAATCGGATTGTCCTTGATTAAAGAGAGCGCAAGAAAGTAATTTTTTAAACAAATGGATATTATAGTATGTATTAAACAGGTTCCGGATACTACAGAGGTTAAAATTAATCCTGAAACGAATACTCTGATTCGTGAAGGGGTTCCTTCAATTATCAACCCTTTTGATGAAAATGCCATAGAAGAAGCCCTTCGGCTAAGAGAAAAACACGGAGGGAAGGTTACTGTTATCACAATGGGGCCTCCACAGGCTAAAGAAGCATTAAAACAGGCAATTGCGATGGGTGCAGATGATGTAGCCCTTGTTTCAGATAAAGCTTTTGCAGGATCAGATACATGGGCCACCTCATATACATTGGCTCAAACAATTAAAAAAATTGGCAGATTTGATATAATTTTTTGTGGAAAACAGGCAATTGATGGTGATACCGCTCAAGTCGGTCCCGGTATAGCTGAATGGCTAAACATTCCTCAAATTACTTTTGCCGTAAAAGTTGAATTGCAAGGAGATAAGATAAAAGTTGAACGCCTTCTTGAAGAAGCCAACGAAGTTGTAGAAGTTCCCCTTCCATGTATGCTTACAGTTGTTAAACAAATCAATGAGCCCAGGGTTTCTTCATTAAAGGGTATGATGAAAGCAAAAAAAACAGAGATAAAAACTTTTTCAGCCGCGGATGTTGACGCGGATCCTTTAAAAACCGGACATAATGGGTCGCCAACACGCGTTGTAAAAATTTTCACCCCTCCTCCCAAGGGTGGAGGAGAGATGCTTTGCGGTTCTACAGAAGAGATGGTTTCTTCGCTTATTTCAAGGCTTAAGGAAAGGAAAACTATCTGATGGGAATAAAAATTCTACAGGATAAATGTGCCGGTTGCACGCTTTGTGTTAAGGCCTGCCCTTTTGGTGCCATAAAAATGGAGACAAAAAAAGCCGTAATTGACCTTACTGCCTGCACTCTTTGTGGAGCATGTGTTTCGACTTGTAAATTTAACGCGATTGAATTGATAAAAGAAGAAGCAAAAAGTGGAACCGCGGATTTGTCCTCATATAAAAATATCTGGGTTTTTATTGAACATCACTTGGGAGAGATTAACCCCGTATCATATGAACTTTTAACAGAAGCAAAAAAACTGTCTGAGGACTTAAAGTGTGAAGTTGCCGCTGTTTTGTTGGGAGATGAAAAGATAGAAAATGGAATTGATGAGCTTTTTTCATATGGAGCCGACAAGGTTTATTTATCAACTCATGCCGAATTTAAAGAATACAGGACAGCTCCTTATACAAGAACAATTACAGAAATGATAAAAAAATTCAAACCGGAAATTTTTTTGATAGGAGCTACAACTACAGGCAGAGACTTAGCGGCGCGGCTCGCGATTAGAGTTAACGCGGGCCTTACAGCTGATTGTACCGGATTATCGATTGATCCTAAGAAGAAAATTTTAAACCAGACGCGTCCTGCATTTGGCGGAAATATCATGGCGACTATTATTTCTCCAAACCACAGACCTCAAATGGCTACGGTCAGACCTAAAGTTTTTAAAAGGATCAAATGCCAGGGAGCAGGCGCCAAGGTTGATATTATAAAGTTTGATCCTGTGATAAACAAGGAAGATCTTGTGGTTAAAATTTTAGGGCTTATTAAAGACGAAAGCATTAAAGTCAACCTTCAGGAAGCTGAAATAATAGTGTCCGGAGGACGCGGCATTTCCGATCCAAAAAATTTTAAGATGGTTGAAGAGCTGGCAGCTGTACTTTCCGGTGCTGTAGGGGCTTCGCGTGCCACTGTGGATGCAGGGTGGATATCTGCTCACCACCAGGTTGGCCAGACAGGCAAGACTGTTGCTCCGAAACTTTATATAGCATGCGGAATTTCCGGGAAGATACAACATTTAGTAGGCATGCAGGGATCGGATACAATTGTTGCCATTAATAAAGATCCGGATGCTCCAATTTTTAAAATTGCGACGTATGGTATTCTTGGTGATTGCCTTGAAGTTATTCCCGCATTGACCAGGAAGATAAAGGAGTTAAGAGGTTGAAAACGGCATTTATATTTCCGGGCCAAGGAAGTCAGGCAATTGGAATGGGGAAGGGCTTTGCAGAAGGTTTACTTGATCAGGCAAGCCAGGTTTTAGGGTTTGATCTGAAGAAACTTTGTTTGGAAGGTTCGGAAGAAGACCTTAAGCGAACAGAAATAAGCCAGCCGGCAATTTTATCGGTAAGTTTTGCTGCTTTTAAAGTTTTGGAATCCAAAGGAGTGCGGGCTGATTATATGGCAGGACACTCTCTTGGTGAGTATTCCGCATTGGTTGCGGCAGGAGCCATTTCTTTTTTAGATGCGGTGAAGCTTGTTAATTTACGCGGTAAGTTTATGCAGGAAGCAGTTCCTTTGGGAGAAGGAGCCATGGCAGCGGTTTTAAACCTCAGCCGCGAAAAAATTGCGGAATGTTGTAACAAGGCAAAAGATAAAGGTATTGTCGAAATGGCGAATTTTAATTCACCGGGGCAGGTTGTAATCTCCGGTGAAAAAGAAGGAGTTAAAGAAGCCTCCCGATTGTGCAGAGAGGCCGGCGCAAAAAGAGTTATTTCTCTTGCCGTATCGGCGCCTTTCCATTGTTCGCTTATGAAACCGGCTGCTGATAAGTTAAAAGTAGAACTTGATAAGATAAACATAAATGATGCTGTAATTCCTGTTGTTGCGAATGTAGACGCGGAACCTGTTGCCTCGGCTTTGAAAATCAAAGAAAATCTTTATAATCAAGTTGTTGGTTCAGTCTTGTGGGAAGATTCCGTAAAAAAAATGATATCGCTTGGCGTTTCAAAATTTATAGAAGTCGGTCCCGGCAATATATTATGCGGGTTGGTGAAAAAAATCGATTCTACCGTTGAATCATGCCATAGTATGATTTAAAATCATGGGCGAGGAGGATGTTATGAAATTAAAAGGTAAAACAGCTCTTATTACTGGAGCTGCACAGGGGATAGGCAAGGCAATTGCAGAAGCTCTTGCGAAAGAAGGGGCTGATGTTATTGTTTCAGATATTAACCTTGAGTTAGCATCGCAGACAGCCATGGAAATAGAAAAACTTGGAGTTAAAACAATGGCGTTAAAGACAAATGTTTCTGATTTTTGCGATGTTGAAAGCGGCGTTAGTCAGGCTGTACAGCAAATGGGTAAAATTGATATACTTGTTAATAATGCCGGAATTACGAAAGATACCCTGCTTTTGAGAATGAAAAAAGAAGATTGGGATGCCGTAATTTCCGTAAACCTTACCGGTGTTTTTAACTGTACAAAAATTGTTTCTGCTTTGATGATGAAACAACGTTCTGGTAAAATAATAAATATTGCATCGATTGTGGGAGAGATGGGAAATGTTGGTCAGACTAATTATTCTGCTTCAAAGGCAGGGGTAATAGGAATGACCAAAACAGTGGCGAGAGAAACAGCTTCCCGCGGAATTTGTGTCAATGCGGTTGCTCCTGGATTTATTTCGACCGCTATGACTGATAAGCTTTCTCCTGAAGTAAAGGAGGCAATGCTTGCCCAGGTACCCATGAAAAAAATGGGACTGCCTGAAGATGTCGCGAAGGCGGTAGTTTTTCTGGCAGGATCTGATTCGGACTACATTACCGGCCAGGTTATAAATGTAAATGGCGGTATGTTGATGAACACCTAATAAAGTGCGCAGTGAACAGCGTACAGTGAACAGTAAAAACAAGAAATGGCTTGCTACTGTACACTGTAAACAGTAAACTGTAAACTTATTACAAAGAAGGAGGGGAAAAAATGAACGAGAATGAAGTGTTGGAAAAGGTAAAAAAGGTAGTTATTGAACAGTTGGGTGTTTCTGAAAGTGAAGTAAAAAAAGAATCTTCTTATGTTGATGATTTAGGGGCGGATTCTTTGGATACGGTAGAATTGGTCATGGCCCTAGAAGAGGCTTTTAGTACGGAAATTCCTGATGAAGATGCCGAGAAAATAAAAAGTGTGGGAGATACTGTTTCTTATATAATGTCCCATCAGAAGTAAGTTTAACTTGAAATTACCAGAACTTAGAATAAGCGACTTAGTCGCTAAAATACCTGTTATTCAAGGCGGAATGGCTGTTAGAATTTCTACCGGCAGTCTTGCTGGCGCCGTTGCGGCCACAGGTGGAATTGGGATTATAGGGGCTTCCGGCATGAGCTTTGAAGAGCTTGCTCATGAAATTAAAATTGCCAGAGAAAAAGCAATGGGCGGCATTGTGGGAATAAACATAATGTTTGCTGCTCGTGAGTTTTTGGGAATTGTAAGTACCGCGATAAAAGAAAAAATAGATCTTATAATTACAGGTGCAGGATTTTCAAAAGACGTTTTTAAAATAGGGAAAGAGCACGGTGTTCCTATCGTTTCAATAGTTTCCACTGTTCGACTTGCCAAAACAGCTGAAAAGTGCGGCGCTGCTGCCATTGTTGTTGAGGGCAAGGAGGCGGGCGGGCATCTTGGGACAGACCGGCCTCTTTTTGATATTCTTCCTGAAATTGTTGAAGCCGTAAAAATTCCTGTTATTGCTGCTGGAGGATTGATTAACGGCGCTTTAATCGCAAAAGCTCTGAAAATTGGGGCAAAAGGAGTTCAGCTTGCAACACGCTTTGTTCTGGCGGAAGAATGCAATGCCTCTTTGCCATATAAAAAAAGATATCAAACTGCGTCCGAAGATGATGTTGTTCTTATTGATTCGCCTGTCGGTATGCCGGGTCGCGCGTTGCGTACAAAGTTTGTTGATCAAATTATAAAAGGGACCGCGCCTAAGCCAGTTGGATGTGATTTTTGTCTTAAACATTGCTCATTGAAATATTGCATTGTCCAGGCATTGATCCGTTCTCAAAAAGGGGATATTGAAAATGGAATAGTTTTTTCAGGTGAAAAAGTGTGGCAGTTAAAAGATCGCACTATTAAGCCCGCTAAAAAAATTATGGAAGAAATTATTGCTGAAGTTGAGGAGGTTCCTTAATGAAAAGAAGAGTTGTTGTAACAGGATTAGGAGCTGTTACACCTATTGGATTAAACGTTAAAGAACATTGGGATAATCTTATAGTCGGTCAAAGCGGCATTGTAAAAATAGACAGATTTGATCCTTCTGCTTTTGCTTGCCATATAGCCGGTCAAGTGAAAAACTTTGATCCTCATTTGTATATGGATAACAAAGAATCCAAAAAAGTCGTAAGATTTATCCAGTTTGCGATAGCTGCTTCAAAAATGGCAGTTTCTGATTCATCTTTAAATATAGATGAAACAAATGCCGACAGAGTGGGGGTCCTTATAGGTTCGGGAATTGGAGGGGTAGATTTTCTAGAAGAGCAAGTGATAATTTTAAAGGAAAAAGGCCCGTCAAGGCTTTCTCCTTTTACTGTTCCTTACATGATAACCAACATGGCTGCCGGGCTTGTTTCGATCCATTTAGGGGCAAAAGGACCTAATAGTTGTGTTGTTACAGCTTGTGCCACAGGAACTCATTGCATTGGAGATTCTTTTAGAATACTGGAAAGAGGAGATGCGGATATAATGATTGCCGGCGGGTCAGAGGCTGCCATTTGTCCCATAAGTATTGGCAGTTTTGCCGCAGCGCGCGCGCTTTCGACAGGATTTAATGATACTCCCAAAAAAGCTTCCCGTCCTTTTGACGGAAAAAGGGATGGTTTTGTTATGGGAGAAGGGTCTGGCATTCTTGTTCTTGAAGAATTGGAACATGCCAAAGCTCGCGGTGCAAAAATTTATGCGGAAATCGCAGGCTACGGTATGAGTGGAGATGCAAATCACATAACGGCTCCGGCTCCAGGAGGAGAAGGGGCTGTGCGCGCAATGCTTTTAGCTATAAAAGACGCGGGGCTTAAGCCTGAAAATGTAGATTATATAAATGCCCATGGGACATCAACAAAATTAAATGATGAGTATGAATCCATGGCTATTAAGACCGCATTTGGCGAACACGCGAGGAAAGTGGCAGTAAGTTCCAATAAATCCATGACTGGACATCTTTTGGGGGCTGCTGGAGCAATTGAAGCTCTTTCTACTATTTTATCAATTATCAATGATATTGCTCCGCCGACTATAAATCAGGAAAATCCGGATTCGGTCTGCGATCTTGATTATGTCCCAAACAAGGCAAGGAAAATGAAAATCGACGTTGCGATTTCAAATTCTCTTGGGTTTGGAGGACATAATGCTGTTTTGGTATTTAAAAAGTATAATTGTTTATAATAAGAACTTGCCGCCAGTTAAAGCTCCCTTTAAGATGCTATCAGCAGTAAAAAGTCCTGTATTTATTGAAGCAAACATTCCTGCGCCAAGTGATGTCTTGGCTCCAGTTAGCCAAAGACCTTTAATCGGGGTTTTTGCTGCTAATCTGTGACTTCCGCCTTGGTCGGGAGTGCATTCCGCATCATACCATGCGCCATTGGTTGCGCCTGTGTATCTTTCATAAGTTAAAGGAGTTGCCACCTCTTTAATTAAAATGCTTGCCGATAATCCAGGAATTGTTCTTTCTGCTTCCGCAATTAGCGCATTGGAAACTTTCTCTTTCAGTGACTCATATGCTTCACTGCTCCTTCCATTTTTTTTAAAGTTCCAAGGTACTGGATAGGCAACTAATTCTACAACATGTTTGTCTTTTCCTGAATCTGATGGTGCATGCCTTAAGCTTGGTACGCTTATCCCCATTCCTATATTGCCGGTTTCGAAAACCATTTCTCCACGCCTTGCCGCTTCAAATCTAGAATTAACTTCTCCAAATCTTGGAAAATCCATAATGTAGCCACAGTTTAAATCAATTCCGGAAATATCCATTTTTATGCCCAAGTGTACTGCAATTCCGGAATCACTCATTCTAAGCCCTTGAATTTTTCTGTAATAATTTGGGGGTAGGTGTTCCTGTCCTATCAGGTTCAAAAATGTTTTTTGTGAATCGGCATTTGAGATTACTTCTCTTGCGGATATTCTTGTGCCATCTTCCAGTTCTATTCCTCTTGCTTGCCCATTTCCAACAACTATTTTGCTAACTCTTGTATTTAATTTAAGTTCTCCACCAAATTTCTTGAATGCGGTAGCTACGGAATTAGCAAAAGTTTGATATCCGCCATTAGGATACCATGCTCCTCCCGTATGATAGCTCATATACATTCCTAGCATATTTAATAATGATATTCTGGACGAAGGGAGCCCCAAAAATCCCCAACCTGAGGCTACTATCTCTTTCAGTTTTTCATCTTTAAAGAATCTATCTATAAATCTTTCAAAAGTTAAGTCCTTGTATTTTAAAACTCTAGGATGCAAAAGAGGAAAAAGCGGATAATGATACCATTTTAAAGTATGTGGAGAAGATAGCATGTCTTTCCATATTTCATTCATTGTCTTAAGGTATTGGATTATACCCTGCTTTTCTTTGGGGAAATTGCGGATAAGCTCCTCTTTGTATTTTTCAATATCCGAAAAAACGCTAACTCGATACCCAGGAAACTGGAAAATAAAAGGTCTTTCAACTTCTATAAAATCCTGCTCAACCCCTAAATGTGAAAGGATGTTTCTTACTGGTGCACCTTCTCTCAATCCTCCAATTATGTTTGGAACGTCAAATGTGAAGCCTTCTCTTTTATAAGAAGTAACATTCCCTCCCGCCTTAAAATGCTGTTCAACTACAAGGGTTTTTAATCCAGCTTGCGCTAAGAAAGCCGCGCAAGTCAAGCCGCCAATTCCAGCGCCAACTATTATAGCATCGTAATCGTGATTTTCTTTCCGAGGTCTGGATGAGTGGTGGATTATGGATGTTGTGTGCTCAGCAGCCATTATATTTATTTCCTTTTTAAAAAGTTTATATTATTTCGTCGCAATAGTTCCATTGACCAAAAATATTCGGCGTATTACAAAATCCACATTTATTGGCTTAAAACAGGTATTTCTACTGTTAAATATCCTTGTTTATTAAGGTCAAGTTTATTTAAAATCCTTCCATACGGATCTATTAAACCTGAAATTCCTGTGTTTGCAGCCTGGATGAGAAACTTCCTATTTTCAATTGCCCTGAATATTGCATAGTCAAAGTGTTCGTAAGGAGCCGAAGAAAATTTGAACCACGCGTCATTTGTTATGACAATAAAAAAGTCGGCCCCCATTTTTGTTTGTTTTTTTATAAGAAACGGAAAAGTTGATTCAAAACATATGGCAGTTCCGATTTTTATGCCCATAATTTCTATGGGATTTATTTTTGTCCCGGGAGTAAAATCTTTGTTGTAATATCCGGTATTTTTTAAAATTGGATATAAAACAGGCTTAAAAGGAAGATATTCACCAAAAGGGACAAGGTGTTGTTTGTCGTAACGGCCTATTACTTCTCCGCTTTGGGAAAAAACAGCAATTGAATTATAAACATTATAATGCCTGTCATAATGAGGAGTTCCTATAAATAAGAAGGCCTTTGTCTTTTTTGCCAGTTCTTCTACTTCTGTAAGATATTTTTTGTCATAAAGCAGATATGTAAAAATTGATGTTTCAGGCCATATAATAATTTGGGGAGAATTGTTTGCCGCTTTTAGAGTTAATTCTTTATGAATCAAAAAATTTTCATTATTAAATCGCGGATCCAGTTTTTTTTCTTGTGGAATATTTCCTTGGATTATTGAAACTTTTATATGGTTTTCATATTTAGTCTCTTTATCTAATTCAAAAAAACCAAAAACAATTGAAATAAACATCAAAATTAAGCTGAGCCCGAAAATAGTGTAGGAGGAAATCTTTTCTTTTCTAACAAATATTTTTGCAAGGCCGATGTTAAATATAATAATTAAAAATGAAACCCCATATACCGTTGAAAAAGAAGCAATTTGTATAAGAGGAAGAAAAAGAACTTGTGAATAACCTACAACCCCTCCCGGAATACCAAAATCTCCCATCCCTCTAATTGCTTCTATTAAAACCCAAAGAACTGCGGTCCAGATAGAAAGGGTTATACCGAAGCGTTTTATGATATAAGCATAAATAAAGAGATAAATTGATTGAAAAGCTATTAAGCATGCCCATCCCAATATTGCCCAAAATCCTACATAAAGAAAAAGAGTATTTACCCAAAATAAATTTATGCTAAAAAGAGATAATCCGAATAAAAAGCCTAAAAGCGCGGCAGATTTTGCGTTTTTACTTTTTTCTACAGCTATAAAAAATGGGACAAGAGCTACCCATGCCACGAAGAAAAAATTTACTTTTGGGAAAGCGGCTGAAAGCAATACTCCTGAAAAAATAACATATATAAAGTTCATTCTAAAGTAACCGTCCAATTTATTATGTTCAAAGAAGGAGTTATATTGGAGCTTGGGTCATCTACATCACTTTTAGGAAGGATAGTGCCGCTTATTGTTTCAAATTTGTAAGTTGGGGGGGATATTATATCCTGCGGAACTTTCTTTAAATTAGGCGGGTAACTGACTGTTACTATGTCAAAATATACATTATTGGGAATATTTGAACCGAATATTGTTTCCAAATTTATGATGAAACTCAGTTTGTTTGAAAGATCTCCTAAATTTGCAATAGTTTCTCTTGATGCCTGCGTATTTAAGAGAAATGGACCTTTTACAAAAGTATAGCCAAAGTTATCAATTACTACATATCCTGACCATGTTGAATAATATTTGGCATAGTATCCCTCTTTTGTAGTAGTTCCCGGCTGAGGGTCATCTCCCGGCTCCAAAAATTCATCTAGGCTGTTTGGGGGAGGCAGGGGAATTTGATAGGATTCCGTTGTTGAAAAAATAACAAAATAACGATTATTTTGAACATCTGCTGTTCCGTTTAATTCAATTTCCATTTTGAGTTCATTGCTGCGCGTCGGCATTTGTGTAACTGTGCGTGAACAGCCTGATGTCAACAGGATTGTTAACGCAAAAAGCAACAGCCAAATTCTAGTAACGGGTTGGAGATTCATTTATAACCTCTTTTTGCAGAGCTTTTTCAAAACTGTCAAAATAAAATCCGCGCCCTCCGGAATAGCCAAAAGGTTCGTAAGGAAAAGCTTTAAGGGTAAAAATAAAACTGAATTCTTTTTTATAATCTGAATATGTATATTTAACTTCCCAACAGTGTAAATCTTTTATTACCATTAAATCAACCGGCTTAAAATCTTTTATAGTTGTATCATAAACATACCCAAGCTTGAAATTCCAATGGTTTTTCCAGTCTTTTTCACTTGCTGTTTCCAAGTTTATCAGACAATTGCCTTGTTTTAAACCTCCAAGGTTGAGATCGTTAACAGTAGACAATTCTATTGTTAATTTTTGTAAAGGCGATAACTTTGCGGTAGATATCAAATCAATATATTTTTGATTTTCAATATCAAAGCCTGACCTAAAATTTAAGCTTGCCGCGTCAATAGGATTTAACATTAAGTTTGTGTCGTAATTGAAATATTTTCTTGTTTCATAGTTAAAACCGCATTCATTTCGCCACTCGAAGTTATTTGAATAATAGAAAACCATCAAGTCTTTTATATTATTATATCTTGTGGATATTTTGTCAAAAAAGAAAGGCGAATTGCCGTCTGATATTCCTCTATTGTAATTCAGGTTGTTTCTAAAGAAATTATATCCTTGCGAGACAAGCGCATACCCTTCCCTGAAAGAATTTAATGCGTCTCCGGGTTCGTATAGAAACTGGTCTAAGCCCGCGTTGAGATTGATTGTTGTCCCAGGTCCTGCGGGAATTGTTTTGACAGCATTAAGCGATGTCTTGTATCTTGAGGTTGAGTAGTCCCTGTTTCTGGCTATGCTTGGTACATAGGCTACCTCATGAAACCACCCGTAACCCAAGGAAGAAGAGAGGTTGAAAAGGTTCAGGTCGACAGGATTGAAGTTGATTGTAATTTCCGGCTGTGATTCAATATAAGTGTCACTGCTATCGTTAGCATATAACTCGCGGTCAATATCCATACGCCAGTTTTCCGTATATTTTACATTGTAGAAATCTTCAAAATGAGATATTTCAAAGTTTGGAGTTAATAATTCATTGCCGTATTCACCGGCATTTTGGATATAACACTGGTAATCGGCATTAAAATTTAATTTTGTCTTATCTGAAAAAATATTTTGAGTGTGAGATAGTCTTTCGGAGATTCTAATTGTTCTTGGATCTGTTTTGTTCTGGTTTAAATTGAAGTTATAGGCAGTATTTTGCGTATTTTTTGAATATCTTGTCTGAAAATTGACCTGTTCCTGATTTCCCTGGCGATTGTCGTATACATCCAAAGAAGAATTCAGACTCCTGTCGCTTGTATGGTCAAAGGTCAATTTATACGTGGACTGATTAAGCCTCCCCTGAGGAACCTGGTAGATGGCGTTTGATATATGATTTAGCCCAAGTTTTGTTTGAGGGGTTAATCCTATGGAGTGGTTTAATTTGAACACGTAATCGGAAAGATGGGTGTCTGCCTCATCTATGTGATAAAGATAGGCATCTCCGGAATAATTCGCATTTTTGTAATAATAGGTAAGGCCTTGGCCAAAACTTTTTTTTGTCATTTCGTCTAAAAATATTTGACCATAAGGATAATCCCATGAAGTTTTTATAAAATCTCCCTCCACCTCGTTATGTCCGATTGACCAATTTCTTTTCCCTTTGCGTTTAAGGTCGTAAATAATGTAGGGGCTCCAAAAAATGGGAACATCAAGCACATAAAAAGTAACGTTGTAACCTATAATTTTATCATCCGGATAATATTCAACTTTTTTTGATGTCGTAAAATAGTGCGGATGTTCATAATCGCAGGTTGTAACTTCCCCCTCATTGCCTAATATTTTAGTCTTTTCATCATCTATATGTTTTGCGGAAAGAAAAAGTCCCCCTTTGATATTTTGAGGGTAAAGGATTGTTTTAAAATCATTATATGAAGATGTTTCATTTTTTATTCCGTAAGTTACATCGGAAGCTACGGCAGTATAATCTAACCCTTTTATTCTGACATTGCCTTCCGCGGTTACTATGTTTGTTTTTGAGTCCAGAACCAATTGATCCGCGAAAATTGTTATTTCTTTGAATTTTACTTCAACAGAGCCCGATGCTTCAACTAAGCTGGAATTTTCTATGTATTTTAATTTATCCGCTTTTATTTTGACTGGTATTTTTTCTTCAGCCGACGCCAAAGCGCAGGTAAAAACTATAAAAAATATTATTATCGGCAGAATCTTTTTCACATATGGAATTATATCAGTACTAAAAATTTTATTCATGTGAAATTTGCTTTTTGTTTTTCGGATAATAAAAAAGAGGTTTCTAAAGATTAATATAAACTAAGGGGATAGAAGAAATATGACAAATGCGATTGGCGGATATAAAGTGGTGAGCCAGGTGTTTAGGCGTCCTGTGGTTAAAGCTTCTTCTGACGGAGGTTTTTTTGCAGATAGCGCATGCGGGCCTCAAACTTTTGTAAAAGATCGTTTGGATGCGGGGGAATCGTTATTTCTTCCTGTTTCACATATGATGACTGCTATTACATTAAGGCATAAAAAAATTGTTATGATTAGAGAAGAAAATACTTTAAGTCCGCTTTTAGAAGATACAATTGAACATATGTATGATTTGGCGCAAAAAGACGGGACCAAAGAATTTTTAGGAGCTGTTTTGAACTTGATAGGTTCTGATAAAGGTGTTACGAAAGCTGCGGTTGCAAGAGCCGGCAGAATTAGAGAAGATGCGTCCGCGAAACCGGTAGGACATTATGAAAAGACCGAAATATTGCAAAAATACTTTCAAGCAATGACACTGCTGTCAATGGGGGCGGCTGATATTAGCCTGGATTCTTCTTATGCTCAATCAATTAGCAATTACCTTTTTGATTTTGAAGTAATGGAAGAGCTGGTTGCGATTTTAAGAAAGAATTCTCAGCTTTTTAACAATTGGGAAAAAATTTATAACTTTTATTACGCGCTTACCGGCGAGCCTGATCTTCCGACAATCGTTGATTTGGTTAAGAATGGCAAGGCAGTTACAAGAGAGTTGGTTTTATCAATGGCACAAAAAAATAATCTTCCGAAAATAAATAGATACGGTATCGCGTTTGAAGGGATGGGTAGACGGTTTACTCTTTGGGCAAAGGTAATTGATGATATGAAATCTACTCTGACACTGGAAGAAAGTTTTGATGAAGAGGCTGTTTTAAGGAGAATAAGAATGCATCCAACTATTTATGGATACGCTAAAACACCTGTTAACTTTTTTACAGAAAGGGTTCCAGGGCTTTTGGAAAGATTCAAAAATGAAGGGGCTTTGAGGCAAGCTTATTCAGATGTAATGGTTGGCGCTTCTCTGGAAATTTTAATGTCTGATAGAATTGCCCGAGATTGTATGGTAGCGGGCTTACCTCTTTCCAGCTTGAGAAGTTATAACGCGGCTGCTGTTGGTCTTACTCATGCTGCTTCAATAAATTCTTTAATGGCAAAAAAACCGTTTTTGGGGCCTATATCCAGTTTCTTTAATGAAAGAGCTCAACATGTTTACATAGAGAAGGCGTCTATTGAATTTTGGATAAAAATGATAAAAGCTGAAAATATTATAACAAAATTAGAGGATGGATTTTCTGATTATTCATTATCTTTTGTGCTTCCTTATGATGGGATTGAAGAGTCTTTGAGCTATATTGCTGATGTGTCTTTAGGCAAGAAAAATTTTATTGATTATAACAGTGAAAAAAAAGCTCATCTGCAAGCCTTTTGTGAATTAGATGAAGATCCTAATGTTATTGCCACTTCTTTTGAGTGGAATAATCTTGGAAAAAAGAACTGGTATACATGGGCTACCGTTATGGCAGATACGGAAGTTACTTTAGAAAATGGTAATGGAGTTCAAATGAAAATTACTGCTCCGGAAATGGCTTTTGCAGAGGGTTGGAGCCGGCAACTTGTTCCTAGCAGCATAGGTCCTTTAACTGATAGCGTATGGAGCGAGCATCTGCTTACTCTTAATGAACTTCCTAGAGAAGCGATGGTTTTTGGAAGTTATGAAATTCCTAGTGTTCTTAGAATTTAAAAAAAAGAGATGTTTTGTCTTCTAATTTTTTAAAATAGGATGGATATTATTTATGGAAATTAATAATATGATAAAAACAAGTCCGCAAGGACGATTTTATGCCAAAAAATTGACTGGAGATACAAGCTATGGATTTATATTACAACAAAGAGATAATCCTTTGAATATTTATCTGACTAAGGCTGCTCCCTCTGCCTGTTTTTTTGTCCCCGTAGATTTTTCAAGACAGGTGGTTTTAGATGTGGGCTTCTTGACAAACTCCTAAGGTTTTTCTGTCTCAATTTTCTGTAATCAAAGCTCTCAAACGGAAATGCTGTTGCCTTGCTTTTTGCTATAAAAAATCTACAAAAAAGTAGCTTGACTTGTTTATTGTTCTACAAAAACGTATTTAATCCCCTCTTTTTATATTGGCAGGAAAATTGCTGCTTAACGGGTGGATAGTTAAAAAAATAAAGGAGAGGATAGAAAATATGTTTTGTAAATTATTTGTTTCCATGGTTCTTGTTTGTTTGCTGATTGGGGCATCTTTTGCGACGCCGTCCACGCAGATATGGAACCCTTCAACGGATATCCAGGGGGTAGGAGTTCTGCATTTTGGCATAGATAACTATTTTACACAGGAGGGGCCAATTGATGGGGGGTACGCATTTCCTACGGATTTGGGATTAACTTATGGATTGGTTTCGGGTCTTGAGATCGGAATTGACGTGTTTCTTCCCCAGCAAAGCCCTTTTGCTTTTAATGCTAAATATGGAATAGCGGAAAAAGAAGTAATTCCTTCTTTTGCGGTTGGAGGCTATGGTTTTGGTACTCAAACAGGAGTTACGGATCAAAATGTTTTGTATGGAGTTGTCGCAAAAACATTGCCAGTTGTAGGAAGGCTTACCGCAGGATATTTTTCAGGAAATGATAAAGTTTTGGGTGTTAATGAAAACGCTGGTTTAATTTTAACTTGGGACAAAGTTATAAATGATAAATTGTGGGCATGTGTTGATTATGCAGGCACAAAATCAGCCTTGGGCGCAACATTCTACGGAGTTTCTTGGATGTTTTCAGGAAATACTTCCGTGATATTTGGATATGGCACTTACAACAATGGCGCAAAACCAACATTTACTACGCAGTTGGATATAAATATATAAAAGGGGGAAAATAAAATGATAAATGCTGGAGATACTGCTTGGGTTTTAATTTCTACCGCGCTTGTTATTATGATGACACCGGCGCTGGGATTTTTTTACGCGGGAATGGTGAGGCGTAAAAATATACTTTCAACTCTTATGCTTTCTGTTTCAATTCTTGCGTTAATATCTGTCCAATGGGTTCTTTATGGATATTCATTATCATTTGGAACTGATCATGCTGGCCTTATTGGTGGCTTAAACTGGCTTGGGTTAAATGGGGTGGGACAAGAGGCTAATGCCGGATATGCTGCCACAATTCCACATCTTGCTTTTATGGTTTTCCAACTTGCTTTTGCCGTAATAACTCCTGCGCTTATCACCGGAGCCTTTGTTGAAAGAATAAGTTTTGGAAGCTTCTTATTATACATATTATTATGGTCAACATTTGTTTATGCCCCTGTTGCTCACTGGGTATGGGGAATTGGCGGTTGGCTTAGAAATATGGGGGCACTTGATTTTGCAGGTGGAACTGTTGTTCACATAACAGCAGGGATTTCTGCTCTTTCTATGGCGATGGTTATTGGAAAACGCAAAGGATATGGCAAAACTCCAATGGAGCCTTCAAATATTCCTCTTACAGTTTTAGGTGCTTTTCTTTTATGGTTTGGATGGTTTGGCTTTAACGGTGGATCAGCATTGGCGGCAAACGGGCTTGCGGTTTCAGCTTTTGTTGTAACAAATACTGCGGCAGCTTCTGCGGCTCTTGCTTGGATGGTTGTAAGCTGGATTCACAAAAGACCAAGCGTCTTGGGTTTGGCAACTGGGGCTGTTGTAGGGCTTGTTGCAATTACTCCTGCTTCAGGATTTGTAAGTCCGCTGTCTGCAATAGTGATTGGGGCTGTTGCGGCTGTAATTTCCTACTACGCAATACTTATTCGTACAAAAAGCGGGTTGGATGATTCACTAGATGTTTTTGCCTGCCACGGAATGGGTGGAATTTTTGGAGCTTTGGCAACGGGGTTATTTGCAGAAAAAGCTATAAATTCAGCAGGTGCTGACGGGTTGTTTTTTGGAAATCCTGGATTGTTTGGGATTCAAGCTTTTACAGTAGCCGTAGTTGCTCTCTTTGCTTTTATTGTAAGTTTTATCCTTGCCAAAGTTATTGATGCGATATTTTCTCTTAGAGCAAAAGAGGCGGAAGAGAATATCGGGCTTGATATTGCGCAACACGGCGAAACAGCGTTCAGCTAAAAATTTAGGAGGGAATTAAAATGAGTTTTAAAAAAATAGAGGCAATTATAAGATCGGAAAAATTAGAAGAAGTAAGAATTGCGCTTGAAGCTGAAGGGTTTGTGGGGATGACTGTTACAGAGGTAAAAGGGCGGGGGACGCAAAAGGGAATAGTGCTTGAATGGCGGGCGGGAGAATATCGGGTTGAATTTCTGCCGAAGTTAAAGGTGGAGGTAATAGTTGACGACTTTGATTGCGAGAGAGCCATCAGTGCCATTGAAAAATCTGCAAGAACAGGACAGCCTGGGGATGGGAAAATATTTGTTTCTCCTGTTGAGAATATTATAAGAGTAAGGACGGGGGAGAGAGGGGATAAGGCGATCTAGAAATTGGATATTAGAAAGTAGAGATTGGAGACTGGTTAAGAAAAAACTAATCTCCAATCCTTCGACAAGCCCCCGATTGCCTCGGGGCAAGCTCAGGACTCGAATTGTTCAGCTTAGATGTCTATTTTATACTTGTTGATTTTATAGCCTAACATTCTTTCTGTTATGCCGAGTGCTTTTGCGGTTTTTCTTTGTGTTTTGAGCTTTTTAAGAGCATCTTCGATGCTCCTTTTTTCAATCGATTCAACTATTTCAGGAAGGGATGCTTGCGACACTTCAAGGTCAACATCTTTTCTTAAGATAAGATTGGATGGCAATTCAGAGGGGGTAATTGTTCCTTTCTGGCATAAAACAACAGCTCTTTCTATTATATTTTCAAACTCCCTGACATTCCCCGGCCAGTTATGAGCTATAAGGATATCAAGCGCTGATCTGCTTATTGCTTTTATGTTTTTTTTATTTTCTTTGGCATATTTTGAAATAAAATAATCAGCAAGGGGAGGAATGTCTTCTTTTCTTTCCCTAAGAGGCGGAATGTAAATAGGAAAAACATTTATCCTGTAAAACAGGTCTTCCCTAAACTTTCCGTCTTTAACCATTTTTTCAAGATTTCTGTGTGTTGCGCAGATTATTCTTACATCTATCTTTATGGTTTGTGTCCCGCCAAGCCTTTCAAACTCTCTCTCCTGCAGGATTCTCAAAAGCTTTACCTGTGTCAAAGGGGTCAAATCTCCTATTTCGTCGAGAAAAATTGTTCCCAGATCTGCCATTTCAAAACGTCCTATCTTTCTTTCAGCAGCACCTGTGAAAGCTCCTCTTTCATATCCAAAGAGCTCTGATTCTAACAGGTTTTCGGGAAGGGCGGCACATGCTACCTTTATAAAAGGCTTGTTTGCTCTTGTGCTGTTATAATGAATGGCCGAAGCTATTAGTTCTTTTCCTGTGCCAGATTCCCCATGAATAATGACTGTTGCGTTGCTTTGCGCGACCTGCATCCCGCTTTCAAGGACCGATTCCATTGCTTGTGAAGAGTAGACAATATTTGTAAATTTATATTTTCCTTTGAGTTCTCTTTTCAGCTTAATGTTTTCAGATATGACAGCTTGTTTGTCTTTTTCTGCCAGTTCACGGACTTTAACGGCCTGTCCAACCATTGATGCGATGATCGTTAAAAGTTTTATGTCTTCTTCGTAAGAAATATCACCTTTAAAAAGATGATCAACGGAAAGAGCTCCTATTATCTTATTGCTTACTTTTATAGGAACGCATAAAAAAGCAAATTTCCTGGATTCAAGTTTTTTTCTTGCCTGTGTCCTATTTAAAAACAAAGGCTCAGCTTCTATGTCTTGTATTACCATAGCTTCGCCTGTTTCAACCACTTTTCCCGTAACCCCTTCTCCTATTTTGTATCTTCCTCTTTCTTTTTCCTCTTTTGTAAGCCCAAAAGCAATCTCAATTCGTAATTCATTTGTTTTGGGGTCTACCAGTGTAATTGTCCCTCTTTGCATTTCAAGAGAATCAGATAGTACCTTAAGGATGGATTCAAGGGTTTTTTCCAGATTAAGCGAAGAAGAAAGCGCGCTGCTTATTTCTACCAAGGTTCGAACTTTAAAATCTTTTAATAAAGTCATACTACAATTATGTATATTACACAAATTTGTATATTTAGTCAAAGGGGTAGGAACAACACTACCGCTGGAGTTCATTATGAATTCTAGATATGCTAGAATAGTAGCATGATATTGATTTGGATCATATCCAGCACACTGATCATCAGCTTTCTTTCACTGGTAGGGGTGTTCACTCTGGCAATTAAAGAAGATCTTTTGCAAAGGATGCTGCTTTTACTGGTTGGTTTTTCGGCTGGAGCACTTGCCGGAGGAGCTTTTTTACACCTGTTGCCGGAATCCTTGGAACAACTCAAGCCGGGCGAAACTTTTATATACGCCTTAATTGGTTTTACTCTTTTCTTTTTGCTGGAACGTCTTTTTCACTGGCGCCACTGCCACGAAGGAAAATGTGACGTCCATGCCTTTACTTATCTCAACCTTTATGGTGATGGTCTGCATAATTTTATTGACGGACTGGTGATTGCGGCAAGTTTTATTGCTAGTATCCCATTGGGTATTGCCACTAGTATGGCGGTTGCTTCCCATGAAATTCCCCAGGAAATAGGGGATTTCGGGGTTTTAGTGTACGGAGGTTTCTCTAAGTACAAAGCCTTGTTCTTCAATTTGCTTTCTGCCTTGACTGCGGTCTTGGGTGGGGTAGTCGGATATTATCTGTCAACGACAATATCTAGCCTAGCCCCAATGCTTTTGCCGATAACTGCCGGAGGATTTATTTATATTTCAGCTTCAGACCTGATCCCAGAGTTGCATAAAGAGAAAAACAACTTCAAGGCCAATTTTGCCTTTCTCCTTTTTGTGCTGGGGCTCATTTTTATGTGGGGGATGACCTTTTTAGAGCATTAACCTGTTGTTGTAATAATGGTTCATTGTGAACCAGCCGACTTGAGGGATGGCTGATTTTGGCATAAGCACTTTGCCGCCATTTTGCTCGATTTTTACAGTAAGTTTTTTTATGTCTGTCTCTTCTGATTCAAAAATTACGTTGCCGCTTTGGATATAAACTATAATATTTTTAAAACCAAGGGATTCGTAAAGGGTTTCTAAGGCCTCCATTTTTATCTTTTTTTGCCCGCCGACATTTATTCCGCGGAGGATTGAGATGTAAGTCGTCATATGTTTATTCCCTGCCTTTATCATGTCTTGCCTGCCCTTGCATAGGGCATTCTTTTTGGGGCAAATAATGTAATTTGTTTGAAGGATAAAACATAATTAGCATTTTAAATTAAATATATCTCCTTACTCTTTTTTTGTATTCAATATATTTACTGCCAAACGCTTGCTCTAAAAATTTTTCTTCTCCGATAATTATAAAGTGATATATTATTATGCTATAAATCCCAATCAGAGCAATAAAAAAATTCCATATAAAAATAATGGCTGATATGGTGAAAAGATTAAAGCCAAGATACATGGGGTTTCTGCTTAATTGATATAAGCCATTGGATTTAAATTTTATATTTTCAGTTGGGAGGCCTAACCTTGTTGAACGACCTAAATTTATCATACTTATAAAAACAAGGACTAAGCCTATTAATGACAGTGCGTAGGATATGATCTTAAAAAAATTAAACGGCGGATTATTATTAAAAAGAGAAAGTAAGTAAATAATCCATAGAATATATCCTAATATTTTACCGCTATAAAAAAATAATGGATGAATTGTCGCTTTTCCTATTAAACTCATATATCTTCAAGCCACTTTATAAAAATTTACTCTTGATTCTCTAAAATCTTGCGAATGCTTTCTCCTTCTTCTTTGACATGTTTGACCAAATCTTCTTCCTTAAAAAAAACTGTGATTATTTTACACCAAAGCCAATCAAAAATTTTTGGTTTTAAGCCAACTTTGATATAAGCGATAAATTTTGTATGTAAGTTATCAATGGGCTCCATTTTGAAAGATCCCATTCCATTTGCGAAGATTGATGATGGGAAAATAGGCTTATATTCTAGATAAAAGGGATATTCTGCCTTAACAAGTTTATATTTGAGTCTTAAAATGCGTTTCCCAATGTATTCTTCTGCATAAAAGATCGAACCAATATCGACCCCATTACCTTTTAGAATTTTTAATATTATATGATCTTTTTGATGCCATTTTTTATATGTGTCTTTTTGATGCAAAGATATTAAAAAATTCCAAATTTTCTCAGGGGTAGTTTTTATAACAATGCTTTCTTTAACTTCTATCATTTGGTATATTTTAGCATATTCTTTTGAATTAAGGGGAAATAGTCCTGCAATAATCCGACAAGGTTTTAAGCCCTATAGATAACCATGCTTTCTTTGTGCTGAGATTATTTTTCTTAAAATTCTTGCTATTTTTTGAGATATGTTGGCTGGTGTGTACCCGATTTGGTTTGCGATTTCGCTTTGCAATAATCCATCTAAAAAGTACATTATATATATATTCCCTTCTTCTTCATCAAGAGCCTCAATAGTCTGTTTAAATATTTCTAGTTGTTTTGGCGCATCTGGGGACGCTTCAAAGTCTGGAGGGTAAGATTGAGTTGATTCCGGCGTTCTCTCTATAGAAACAGAGGGGAAATGTTTGCGGTGGCTTGAATGGTTTCTTAGTAATTCAAGGACCCTCATAGTTGCAAGTCTACGAGAATAAGGAAGCAGAAATTTAATGTTTGCCAGCCTTTCAGAAGGTGTTTTTACTATAAAAGCGGTAAAACTTTCCAAAACTCCTTGTAGAATATCTTCTTTTACTTCAAAGGGAAGTCGCGCAGTTCTTAGTATGCGGTGGCACGCATTAATTATATTGGGCATATATTCTATAACAATGGCAATCCTTTTTTTGTGATCAAGAAGAGTTGCTGGCTTATTAGAGCTAACAAAAATCGGAGATACTCTTAACCCCGTTGGAGCAATTGCCGTTGAGTTTCCAGCCATGTTCATGTTATAGGAATATCTTCTGATTTTGCGGGAAATTTCAAGTTGCGATACAGAAGCTTGGGATGTATAGGCACATCGTGTGCAGGAATCATCGGAATCGCATGCAGGATTGAGCGGAATACGCAGATAAAGAGATAGATTTCGTGAGAATCTCAAAGAATAAAGAGGATTTTTTTGAAGTTAAATATCAAAATAGGATAGATTCTAAAGACTTTGATTTTTTATTGAGCTATCCAGCATTTAAAAATAAAAAAATTACAGTTATAACAAAAGATTTATACAAAAAAATAAAAGAAATTGATTTTATCCCCCTTGAGCCATTTTTGGTTTGTGGGTAAAATTCAAAAAGTTCGAATGCAGCCACTTTTTGAGTATTTCAATATTTCTTTTTATTTGGCTATACCGCAAGCTTCCCTCTGTTAATTTCGGAAATTGCTTTATCTATGATCCTTGCAATAGTGGCACATATATATATATTATTGCAAACCCTTTCTTGGGCATTACGCCCTCTCTTCATTCCCTTAAGCATTTAACGAAAGTTTCTATGTCTTCTTTTTTGTGAGCATTACAATTAAAAGAGAAATTCCCTTTTATAGTATTAATTTTTAATATTAATGTGTTGAAAAAATTTACTTTAACCTCTGTCTTTATGATTGCATTCTTTTCAATGAAAGCATTTCCTTTTTCATTTGCCAATTGTTTGACCCCTAAAGTTTTTAGTTTTTCTTCGCCTTCTGCAACTTTTTTTGCAATGCGATCAAGGACAAAAGAAACGACCGCATCTTCAATTATATTTTTTGTTATTACTTCTCGTCCAGCCGGTCCAGTATTTATAATGTAGAGTTCATCTTCGTCAAATACTAACGAATAAGTTTTGGCTCTTCTTATTAACCCTGACGGAATAATAAGCTTATCTATTTGTTTTTGCATGGTTTTATCTGAGAAGATTCGCGGCATAATTGAATGGGTAAAAGTAATTTTTTAAAAAATCATCAGTGGATTGGTATATGTTGTCAAAGGCCAGATAGTCTACAAACAATTCTCTTGCTCTTGTTACTTCTTTGAGCCGTTTGCTGTTTTTTTTGTCTGAAATTGTTAAATCAAAAAGCTCTAAAGCTCTTTCAAACGATAAGACTGAAAATTCTTTGTTGCCTTTGTTCTTCCAGTTTATTGAACGGATAACCTCACTCCCAATGTTTGCCATTTGCTCGAAAAATATGTTTTCTATAATTTGCATATAACAATTATAGCATTGATTATCTCTTATCGCTCAAACGAACGAACAGGAACTGCGAAAACATCATTTCATGGTATAATTATCATGAAGATACGAAAATAAGGAGCCGGTACATGCGATTTTTAGATGTTAAGACTGATTTTGCTTTTAAGAAAGTTTTTGGTTCTGAAGGAAGCAAAAATATTCTCATGAGCTTTTTAAATAGCGTTATTGATTTTCCTGATGAGGGGAAAATAACAGATTTAACAATTGTAGACCCCTACCAAATTCCAATTATAAGAGGGATGAAGGATACA
>MEUB01000034.1 GCA_001771535.1 candidate division WOR-1 bacterium RIFOXYB2_FULL_37_13 | reverse complement strand
TGTCATTTTTAGTTGCTTCTCCAACCATAAATGAAGTTGCCCTGATAATGCTTTGGGGCTTGTTTGGCTGGCAGGTCGCCGTTATTTATATCTTAAGCGGAATGCTGATTGCCATTTTGAGCGGAGTTATAATTGGCAGGCTAAAAATGGAAAAATATGTTGAAGAGTTTGTATTTAAAGTTAAATCAGCCCATCAAGATAGTGAAACACAGCTAAGTTTTAAAAATCGCATTTCTTACGCAGTCGAATATGTTAAAGAGATTTTTTTACAAGTTTGGCCATATGTAATGATTGGTGTTGGAATAGGGGCGCTCATTCATGGTTATGTGCCTGTTGATTTTGTCACAAAATATGCGGGCAATGGAAACCCTTTTGCCGTTATTATGGCTGTAATAATCGGAGTTCCGCTTTACTCAAACGCCGCAGGAACTATTCCTATCGTTCAAGCACTGTTTAATAAAGGGCTGGCGCTTGGAACTACTCTTGCATTTATGATGGCGGTTACTTCTCTTTCTTTGCCTGAATTTATAATATTGCGTAAAGTTTTAAAATTAAGACTGCTTTTGACATATTTTGGAACAGTTGCGGGTGGAATAATTGTTATAGGATATTTCTTTAATCTGATATTTTAGAGAGATATAAAAATATATTGAATAAGATTATGAGGAAATTATTTTTGAATAAAAATCCCGTATTCTATACATAATAATATAACCCCGACAATCAATGGAATGATAATCATATAAATGATTGGATGCTTTTTGACATTTTCTTTTGTTGTGATAAGAGAATTCAAAAAAGATGTCCTTTTCCCTTTAAGTCTGACGTCAACATCTTCAAATTCACAATTATTTATAAGAGTATCTTCTCCTTCGTCTATAAATTGTGGGTTTATATTCTTCATAAATTTAACTGTATTTCATATTATAAGCAAAAGCACTTTGCCCTGTCAATGAAAGCGATCTCGGCGGATGGATGACCAAAACTGTTGTCCTTTTGTATTTTATTTTGGTGATTCCAATTTTTTTGTTTCATTGTTTGTTAAAAGCGACTTCATTTGAATTATTGCGGTATTATTTAATTTTTGAATTCGATCTTTCTGGGAAAATCCCTCGCGTATTAATAGCGCGTTTATGCTTTCAAGATTAGATAGAACTACTAATTGCTCTATTGAGGCATAGTCTCGAATGTTTCCTTTTAACTTTGAATTTTGTTCCCGCCACATTTTTGCAGTCATTCCAAATAATGCCATATTAAGCAAATCCGCTTCATCGGCATATTTCATATTGGTCTGATCTTTCGTTAATTCATCCGGAATAAGTGATTCTTTTATGGCATCAGTATGAATTTTGTAATTGATTTTTGCCAATGTTCTTTGGAGATTCCACCCAAGCTTGAGATTTTTTGCCTCGCTTTCTTTAAGACGCTGAAATTCTTTGATGAGATAAATTTTGAATTCCGCGCTAATCCACATTCCAAATTCAAATGCGATATCTTTATGCGCATAAGTTCCACCATATCTTCCCGTTGTAGCCTTCAAACCTATGGCATTGGTTTTTTTTACCCATTCTTTTGCGCTTATTTTATAGTTGTTTAAACCTGCCTTACTTTTAATTATGGCAAATTCGCCATAATTAAAATTTGGGTTATAAATTCTTTCCCAAATGCCCAAAAATTCAACAGTATTTCTATTTCGCAACCAGTCGGAAATAAAAAAATCACCATCTTTTGCCTTGATCATGTCAGTCAGAGAAATATAATCATAGTCAGAATTGCCCTGTTTTATGATTGTAATTTTGGTTCCTTTTACGCTTATGGTTTTATTTTTTGGCATATACTTATTTTACCATATTAATTAGGGGGGGTAGGGGGCGAAATTTCATTTTTTAAAACTCCTATCTTGTTTATGCCACATATCAAACAAGAATAGCAGTAGGACGCAGGAGAATGAGTTGGCGCATTTCGCGATGTTTTCTTCTTCAAACTTGAAATCGCAAAATGCGATATCAAGATGGGGGGGGAAGGCGTTTTGCTCTTTTGTAAAATTGAGGCGACTTCTTTCTGAAAATAATGAGCTAAAGCATAAATTAAAAGAAATTGAACGAAAAGTTGAAATGCATGATCATGAAATAGTTGGAATTTTCGATGCAATTAAGCAATTAATGTTTCCTCTAGATTTTGATGAAGGGATCAAGGTGTGAAGTTTACCAGCATCTAAAATCATTATGCCAATAGCCAGGGTCAAAAGCATAAACCACATAGCCCTTTTCTCTCCCTTCAATTTTTTTAACCTCAATAGCTTGCAAGCCATGCGTGCCAAGTCCTCTAAATAAGGATGAAAATACATTGTTTATCTCCGGCACTTGAACACTATATTGGCAATAAAATGTTTTTAACTGCGGATAAGACAATGAGGTAATAATTCTAAATTCCGCATAGTAATCACCATGTTTACTACAGGTTCCAAGATTTCCAAATTTCCTGACAGATGGACCAACTTTTTTTGTTTGGGGAGGTGGTGGTATATTATTTAGCTGATCAGCAAAAGAATTTAAACGATAGTTATTAAGCAAATAAGGAAAGGGAAATCCTGCTATCCATAGCAAACCAGTAATCAGTACTAAAAAAATTAACAGAAAAAATATTTTTACAACAGTATTGACTTTGCCATTTGGTAAAATTCGACTGAAATTTGTATGCATCTTTTTACTTTTGCCCTCTTGATGTCTTTTGTGTATCCGTAAGAATAAAGATAGGCTAATACTCTGGTTTCTTTTGATATATCAATTTTCTTTTTCTGCCAATACACAATTGACAACTTTATAACAGCAGCAGAAAACTGAATTGAGTGTTCTGGTCGATTTAAGTATAACCAAATTTGCATTGAGGGTGATTGGTGAGTAATTTGACCGGGGGCAGGATTATAATAACATTTTTTAAGAATTTCCCTGGCAGTGCTAAGTTTTATCTGTGCTATGCCAACAGAAGTATCTTTAATATTTAAGGCTCCCAACCAGTCAAGCCAATCGTCCCACCCCATACGACAATATTCATCAATTAAAATAGCACCAAGGAGAAAGGGGTCAATCTTTTGCTCTCTTGCGGCTTTAAAAATAACGCCCTTATATTTTTTAAGGTGATTTTTAATGTCATTGTCTGTTTTTGTTGAGACAAAATCCCCCTTATCATCCTTGATAGTGATAAAGTTTTTCTTCTGTTGTTTTCTGCGAACATCGTCATACTTTTTAATGTTTTTATCAGTGATTGCCTTGGTATAGTTTTTATAAAATGATATAAGCTCAGTGGAAGAGATTGATTTACTGAAAATATTGTCCGTGGTTTTAGCGTTTGGTTTTGATTTTATGTAGGTTTTCCCGTTTCTTTTTGCTAAAGACAGATTATTGATTTTTTGTTGTGTGATAAAAAGCAGAACCTCTTCTTTGTCGTATATTTTCAGATTATTGTCAATAAACAGCTCTTTCTTTGTTGATCTATTTATTACCCTAAGAATAATATCCATATTGTAATAATATCATAATCGATGAGCGTGTCAATTAAGGCAGATTTAAAGTGTATCTCGCGATTATTTTTTTGACAATTCCAAATATTCTGTATTACATGGTATCGCTTCGCGATGTTTTGTGATTAATTATTCAATTCTATCAACGGTTATGACTCTGAAAGTGTTTGAATTTATTGTTATTTTGATGTTGTTTTTTATATTTGTAATATAAAAGTTTTTCCCAATTTTTGAAAAATCCCTTTTCTTCAGTCTCTTTTATGATTTTAAATATAAATTCTTCAATTTGTTCTTTTGAAAGATTGATATTAAGTTTCTTGTTTATTCTTCCATAAACAAGCTCAGTATAACAGATGTTTTTTAAAATTTCTTTATATTCCATCGGTCAATCCATTCCCCAAAGGGCTGAAATTTAATGCAATGTCCCGAAGGTGAATTTTAGGGAAAATTCAGAGCCCCGTTATCGTCCATCCACAAATCCACACATGTCAACTAATTTTGCTTTTGGATAAATTATATCTGTTTCTTGGGATGTTAAAAAATCAAAAGTATGTATTTTGAACGAATCAAATATTTCTTTGTTTTCCTCATAAAACTTCTTAATTTTTAGAAGGGATTTTTTATTAAGAGAGTACAATTTTAGGCTTTTTCTGAAATATTGATCGTAAGCAGGAATATTAGCAAAAACACCCAGCATGATTTTTGTTGCAAGAGTATCGCTAGGTTTATTTTCTTTCCCAAGACCCCCTATAATTTGCTGTTTGCAGTTTAATAATAAGTTGATGTTATCATTATCATATTCATCAATATCAATTTCCCATAATTTTGGATTCATTTTTGAAATTACGACAATGAGGTTTTTATAATTCTTAACGCTTTTTTCGAGAAGAAAAGAAGATCCCCTCATCATCCCCCAGCTTGCCAAATAAAAACCTAATTGCAAGCAACTCATTTGAAGACTTTTTTTACTTGCCAATTCATTTAGTTTGTTTTCTTTGTAAAATGAGTAAAAATAATTGTAACAAAAATCAAAAGAAGCATATCTCTCGTTAGGTTTTCTTCCTTTGTTTTTTCCATTTCCTTCTAAAAATTTATTTAGTGATTTTTTAACATCCATAATTTATTCTTAATCATAAAAGGTATTGTTAGGGGCTCTTAATTTATTGAATACAACTCGATTATATACGAATTAACTGCCATATATCAAACAAAAATAGCAGTATCATTAAAATGGTTAAAACCCCGCAGAATTAAATCGGAATCGCATGCAGGAATGGCGCGGATTTCACAATATTCAACTCCCGTTCAGCTTTTTGAAGTTGTGTTTGCATAAATCCTTGAAAAGCATTAAAATCACATTAGTTCTTATTATTAAATATCCATCATAATTTCGCAAAACGATAAATGGACCGATAATTGAGACTTCTCGTGATATTTCGGGGATTGTTCAAGTCTATAGAATGTCTCGTTTTTTAAGGAAATGGACTGACAAGGGATTGATTCTTAAAATTGAAGCGGAATCGAAAAACCCGCGTGATACAAAGTATAAATTATCCAATATTGATGAAATGAAAATGATTAACAATCTCTTTGCAAAAACATAAAATATGCTTGATCAAACTACAAAACGAAAATTAGACTCCGCCCGACAAATTCTTGTCGGCAAGGTTCCTGATATTACCGCTTTTGTTGAACATGGTGAGCACGGAGATCAAGTGACGGCGCAAATCGTAGGCGATATTTTAAAAGGGATTGTTGGGTTGGATGGGAGAGAGGGGGCGGTAAAAAAATGAGTAATTTTATTGCAAGCAGTGAGATTTTTTTTAAACCATTTTTGCAAAATCTCAACCCATCACTTTTTCAAAATATTATATTGGGTGTTTTAGCTATTTTTATCCCTTTTGCGATTGTTTTTCTTACGGATATTCTAAATTCCAAGCAGGAAAAAAGAAGCGAATTTGAGAAAATGGTTCTAAGTGATGAGGTGTTTGGTGCGGAAAATGTTTTTTGGTTTTCAATTCTTGGAATAGGCTTCTTTTCATTTTTTCATGGAACCGATATTTCGTTGTCAGCAAAAATTGCATCTATATTTGTAGCAATAATTTTAATTGTCTTTTTCTGGAAATCATTTAAGAAGATTTTAAGGTTTTCTGAGGGGTATAAGTCAGAATTCGAGATATCTTTTTTGAAAAAAATAAGTTTTTCAAGATTTTTTAGAATCAAAAACAAGAAAAATGGAGAAAAAATACTTCGAGCATGGAATTCTTTTTGGTCAGAAAAGTCCGTAATTAACGAAAGGGATTTTACAAACATTTTTATATCTCATATTGATGACGCTATGAATTTTGGCAAATTTGATCTTGCGGTTAAACTCGCAAAAACTTATGCGAATAATATTGAAAATCGAGATCGCTCTTCAATGGGCTATGAAATCTTGCCAAAAGTTTTTGAATGGAAGGAGGTTCTTTGGAACGAGCAACAACTTCGTCAGAAAAGCTGTGATACAGAGAAAAGAATACAAAGCTTCTTTTCGCAAAAGCATTTCCCAACCTTTAGGAACGGGGCTTTGAAACTGTATAAAGCAGTAAATTTAAAAAGAGAGCGTTTTGGGTATTGGTATTATTTCGGAGGTAATTTTTTTCAAGCAATTGTTAAAGTTTTGCTTAAAGATAGAGACTCCTCATATCAGCTTTTTTCATCATTTAGAAAGCATGTAGAGGAAAGCGAGAAAAAACTAGACAAAATTGAAGCTGAAAAAGAGAAAGAAAAATATTGTCATTATGTAGCTAGTCTTTTTTCAAGTTTTTGCCCTACATTTTTTGATGAAATAGATAATGCACCATCAAATCATAGTATTTGGCAGGATGATTTTCCTGCGGAGTGGAAAATATCAATGACGAACATAAAAAACAGGGCATCTAATCTTGTTTTGGATGAGTTTTTGAAATGGTCGCAAAATCGGATATTTAAGAAAGGCAATATCTCTGACTTTGATAAAGAGTTAACAGAGGTAATAAACGGTATTTTACCGAATGTGGATGGTCCATTATTCACGGCATTTTTGATGTTGTATCACTCAGGGGCAATTAAGGACGCATTAGAAAAAGAACCTAACTTTTGTATTTCGAGTAATAGTGTGGTCTCGTGGTCTAGTTCTGTTGAAGAAAGCAAAGAATCTATGAACAAAAGATTTCCTGAAATGATGAAGTCAAAAGAAATTTCACAAAAAGAGGAAACTATTCAGATTATTTTAAAATTCTTTTCTTCTTGGTTAATGTTAGGGAAATTATATAAGCTCAAAACAGAAATTGAAAGTGACGAGATTAAAAAGATTTGTGAAGACTCAGAACGAAAAGAGCGTTACAGAAAACATTTTTTAGAGTTGGTAGAGTTATTGATTTTAGAGGTAGAAAAAAAACATGAAAAATCTTAATTCACAAATTGTTATATATAAAGACCAAAATGGAAAAAT
>MEUB01000033.1 GCA_001771535.1 candidate division WOR-1 bacterium RIFOXYB2_FULL_37_13 | reverse complement strand
ATTGTCAAGCTTTATCGAGTTTTTACCCTTTCAACGTTGGGACACTAGTGATACCTTTTATGTTGCAATGTTTGCTAAAAAACAAGAAGTACGTCTTTCTATTGAAGAAGATATGGCTGAACAAGCATCAATTGCCGCTGGGATTTTTACTTTTTTAAAGTTAACAGATGATTGTTTTATTGAATGTGCCTCTTATATAGCAAATTCTTTTGATTGGAAGCAAACAAATGCAAACCCTTTTGATAAAATATTTTTTATTGGTTGTTTACTTTCGAATCTTTATCCGGAAGATACAAACAATCGGCAGATACTAATTTCAAAGATAATGAAACACTCAGATGCTTTAGGGACTATTGCTACTTTTGTTTGTGTCCCTATGTCTGGAATTGAAAATGACTTAACTTAGATTTATAAATTATATATGGAAACAAACTTGTCTATAGCAAACCGTTCTTTACCTCCTCATTTTGAGAAATTGGTGCGCCTATCTTACTCTCCACGTCCTATTACTGTATTGCCTGTTGTTGCTTCCAGTGACACCTATAAATTTGAATATCCTTCAAAAAGAGTTATTTCTGCAGATAATGTTAAACCTTTAGAGGTAGATTGTGTTGCCTCACATTTTCATGGTATTCGTGCAGGCGATATTGTTACGGATAGTTCTCACAAGTCTTTGTGGTGTGAACAAATAGTTTTTGTTGAAGGATATTCATATAATTATGTAAATAATTATAGTGAATATCAAATTGTATTATGGGGAAGGATAATCAATGATCGAGGTCTGAAGTCTGTAATACATTACGACTCAACTGGGTCTACATTAAGAATAATAAAAAAACGTGGGGAATACAATCCTGAAAAAGATTATGGGTTTAACCCTTTGACGGGATATTCCGTTGATCGAACAGACAAAAAAATTGATAGATTAAAAGAACTTACAGACTTACATTCAGCAAGAGAATCTGTGCAGATGCAAGAACCTTTGCCCCTTGAGATGGTTTTTAATAGATTTGTTACCACTTTATTAGTAGCAGAAATTACAGATGTCTTAAGAAGAACCAACAACCTTTTTCCACTGGCAGATCGACATCGCCTTGAAAGAGAGTTAATCTCATGTGATTCTCCAGCCGCTCTTGAGTCAGCTCATAACAGAATATTTGGCAATTTTCAGGCATTTTTGAAAGGAACTTATTCTGAAAGCTCAATTGATAAAATACTTAATTTAATATCGAGGGGTAGGGCTTGTTTGGATTATGAAAAAATAATAATAAATGCCCTTTCATGGTTAATAAAAGGGATTTGTTTTAAGATAGGATTAAAAATAAGAACTTCCATCCCAGAAGAAAATATTATAGACAGTATGTCACGAATCTTAAATGACATCATGGAGGAAGTTGCCAATTATCTTGCCCCTCTTTTTGATATCTCAAATGAAGACCAATCAGTATGTGTTTTTTGTAATAAACCTGTTTATTTTGAAACATTAGTGAGTAGTTATTCCAATCCAGTAGAAGCCGCAAGACATGTTGTTGCGGTTGTTTTGAATAGTGTCAGTGAAATTTTTGAAAGAGGATATTCATACGATTTTAGGCATATTGTTAACCAGGATGTGGCTCTTGTTAGAGATCCTAATAAAATGGTTGAGTTTAGAACAGATTTTTTTTGTAATACAGAATATGTTGATGTCGTTTTTAATGCTTTTAATGTTTTATTTGATGAATTTGAAGCTAAATTAAAAAAAACTTTAACAAGTCAGTTGTCTATTTCAAGAAAAACTTCTATTGGTTTTATAATAAAAAGATTTCATAAAACCAGGGATGTTTTGATTGGAATTATTGATCTATTTCTGAGAAAAGTGGATGAAAAAATAAAAGATGCGATAGCTACTTCAGGTGGCGCATTGAGCGAAGATTTTTTTGAACAACAGCGAAAACAGCTTGTTAAAAGAATAGAAAGACTTAAAGAATCAGTTGTGAGCTTAGATCAATATAAAATATTTATTAATTCAGCAATAGATGCTTTTGCAGAAAATCCTGATTTAACATTATTTGAATTTGCTTTTACCGCTATTGATTTAGTCTATCCGCTGGAAAGCGTTCAAATAGGTGGTAAATATTGGGTTGATTGTATTCGTGATGATTTTGGGTTTAGTGGTGGAGATATTGTAAAGTATGAGGGGGGATATTATTTTTTTGAAGGGTACTTTTTAGAAGATAATAAAGCTACCAATTTGGCAATTAGACGGATAAGAGATCATAGAATAGATTTTTCATCAGCCACATGGCCCCAAATTGATAAAGAGGTCAATCTCCATGATTTTGAGGTTTCGTTGCGATGGGGATATTATAATCCAAGGGAATATGATTATTCACCCTTAGATAGACGTGACGAATTTAAACTTGTGCGAGCTGGATATTTGGAATTATTTATTGCTAGCATTAGAGATGGATTTTTAAAACCTGTTGTTGCGTTAAAAAGAAAACGTCCAACTTATAATTTAGGCTCGATTATAGGCTCATCAGTTTTAGATACTATTGTAGCTCAAGTAAATGATCCGAGAGGAAAGCAGTTGCCACTAAATCTTAGGTTGCTTTATTCTGATAGAGATTTTTATTCTGCTTATCCTTTTGCTCCGCCGAGTGCATCAGGTAAAAAAGTAATTAGATTTGAAATATCTACGGGCTGTGATTGGCGTAAATGTACATATTGTAGTTTATATGAAAAAGAAGAATTTTCTTTAATTAGATTTGGCAGATTTAAAGATCATTTTGCTTTAATTCAAGAATACATGGGGAAAAGAGATCTTGCTGATAATTTTAATAGAGTTTTTTTGAGTGGTGGAAATGGTTTTATTATGCCAACAAATCGTTTGGTTGAAATTTTAGAATACATAAATAGATACAAAGGTGGAGATATAAGGAGAATAGAAAGTTATGCCACAACCAAGGCAATAATAAGACATGGGGAAGATGGTTTGAGACGTTTAGAGCGTCAGGGATTAAATCTTGTTTATTGGGGATGTGAAGCTGGGGACGATACTGTTTTAGGTCTTGTTGATAAAGGTTTTACTGTAGCTGAAATTTTAGAGGCGGCAAATTTTTTAAGAAATGCTGAAATTTTTGCTTCTGTGACTGTTATGCCCGGATTAGGTGGTATTAAATATGCTGATGAACATGCAAAAGGAATAGCTGAAGTGATGGCAAAAGTTTTCCCTCGCTATTTAACACTCATGGGAGTTTTTGCCCCTGAAAGTTTATATGAACAGCAACTCTTAGCATCTGGGGATAATAGACCTCTTACAAGAGAGGAGATGATAGCTCATATGAATAAAATAAAAGACCGATATATTCAATTAGCAGGAGAAAGCCTGTTTATTAACGCCCTTCATACAAGAATAGCTGCCTATTCTCCAGATGTTACTCCTGCAGCTTATAATCCAATATCTTTTGAACATCAAATGTAAGGATCTAAAAATTTAAAAAAATTGGCGTTAATACTTCGGTATAGCCTTAACCCAAATTGCAATATTTCCCTGATTTCTTAGGGATTACATAGGTCAAGCACAAATTTTTCAAAACTGTCGCGATATAGTTTCTTTGCGTTCCATAATTATCCGGCCACAACCTTTGCGCTGTCTGTTGTAGTTGGGAAATTATAATTGTTGATTCATCTTCTATATTAAAAAAATCAATATAATATGCGGATGTTAAATTGATTGCATAACGAATAAAAAACCATTCACCAAGTCCTTTTTTATTTAAGTCCTTACGATGAGGCTTTTCGTCTGATTCAATACCAAAAAAATCTTTAGGAAAAGGAGCCGCTACAAACAAAGGCAAAAATATAGGCTTTGTTTTTTTTGGCAGTTTTGATTCTTTTTTTTCAATAACATTAGATACGACAAAGCTTATAATTCCTTTTGCATGATACATCATTTCCAAGACCTGGAGATAAGTCGGCTTTTCAACAACATATTTTAAAGGAGCCAATCGCATAAGCGCTATCACAAATTTATCTGCGGGTGTAGAAAAAGAATCTTCCCTACTTCCAAAAGGGATAGCATCTGCTCTTTCCCAATATTGAAAAAATGTTGAAATATTAAGCAGATATAAACCTCTTCTGTTATGCTTAAACCCAATACTCGTTAAAATCTCCGCATCCGTAAAGCCTCTCAACTCTGTCCAACCCAAAGCAAATGCAACCTGTTCTGAATCCCTCATTGAAGTCCTTAAGTTTATGTCATGATTTTGACTTTGAATCCATTCCAAAATCTTCTCTTGAGGCAAAGGAGCTAATACTCTTTCTCTTGGTAATTTATCCGTTGACTGAGCACTCCTGCTGCCCTTTATTGAACGCGCAGGCAACAGATATCTTTCAAAACTTCGTATTTTTCTGTTATTAAATAAGTGCAGCATCTTATTTAAGTGTCTGAATAAAATCAAAAAAATTTCAATAAGAGCAATAAAAAAATATTACAAGCTATATGTCAGATTGTAGCGTAAATTATAAGGGAGTTTTTTCCCTTATACAACGCAACTTTCATCCACATAACAAAACAATTTCTCCGGCAACCCCAAAAATAAAATAATGTCAACAACAAAATCTAGGAGACAAGAAAAGCCAAACCCCTACATCTAGCGGTTGACACCACACATGTAGTAGGATATCCTAGTTGAGCTCACTAGAGGTAGCGATAAGCATGAAATGTCCTTTCTGCGAAAAAGAGAATGATAAAGTACTTGAATCTCGCATTACAGAGAACGGACAGTCAATCAGAAGAAGAAGAGAATGCCTCTCATGTAAACGCCGATTTACTTCTTACGAGCGCATAGAAGAAAAGCCGTTATGGGTAATAAAACGGAACGGACACAAAGAATCGTATAACAGGGAAAAGCTGCTTTCCGGAGTCCTTAGAGCCTGCCATAAGCGGCCGATAAACATGGATCGCATAGAAAAGATGGTAAGCGAAGTTGAAGAAGAGCTCCAGCATGAAAAAGGGCGAATCGTCTCAAGCTCAAAAATTGGAGAAATAACACTTGCAAAGCTTGGAAGTCTCGACCAGGCGGCATATATCAGATTCGCATCGGTTTACAGGCAGTTTAAGAATGTCGCAGAGTTTGTAAAGTTTATAAGGAGGGAAAAATTATGAATCTGGTACTAACAACAGAAAAAAAAGAATTGAGCCAAAAAGAAGAGGAAATGCTTGATTATCAAAAGAACAGAAATGATGATGCCACCGATTTGGCTTTGTTTGTAAGGACATCAGGGGAAGATATTGTAGGATGGAACAGGGAAAAAATAATAGACGCGCTTATAAGGGAAACAGAGCTAAGCCGCGACATAGCAGAAATTATAGGACACGAAGTTGAACGTCAAATTTCAAGCCTGCGGATTAAAACAATAACAGCCCCGCTCATCCGCGAACTTGTCGATGTAAAACTTTTGGAATATGGGCTGGAGGAGGCTCGACGCAAGCACACTCGGCTTGGGCTCCCTTTGTATGATGTGAAACAGATAGTCTTTGCTCCAAACAAGGAAAATGCAAACGTCCCTCATGGACCCGAAGCTACAAACCTCAGCCTTGCCGAAAGCATAAAAAAAGAGTTGGCGCTTCTTCATGTTTTCTCACAGGACATAGGCGACGCCCACATGAGAGGAGACCTTCATCTGCATGATTTAGGCTTTATTGACAGGCCTTATTGCTCGGGACAATCGGTCGAATACGTCAAAAAGTTCGGACTTGATCTCCCAAACGCGTTGAGCATTGCCAAGCCCGCAAAACACGCGGAAGTTCTTCTTGCGCAAATGGTAAAATTTTCCGCGGCTCTTCAAGGCGTTTTCGCGGGAGCAATAGGATGGGATGCTGTAAACCTTTTCTTTGCCCCATTTCTGGAGGGAAGATCAGATAAAGAAATTTATCAAATCGCGCAAATGATGATATATGAATACAGCCAACAGGCCGTTGCTCGCGGCGGACAGGCAATCTTTTCCGATATCAACCTATACTGGGAGGTTCCAAAACATTTTGAAAATGTGGAAGCCATAGGTCCCGGAGGAAAATATACAGGAAAAAAATACGGCGAGTATGAAAAGGAGGCACAGCGTTTTGTATGGGCACTTTTTGATGTATATAAAGAAGGAGACGGATCTGGAAGGCCTTTTTTCTTCCCAAAACCTCTTGTTCACATGACGGAAAAGTTTTTCAAGACAGAAGGGCATGAAAAATTTTTACACCACATATCAGAAGTCGCGACAGAGATGGGAAATACCTACTTTGTATTCGATCGCGGTGAAACCGCAAAAATATCCGAATGCTGCAGACTCTCATTTAAACTGGAACAGTCGGATTTGGACGATGCCAAAGAACCATGGAGAATGAGATATTCCGCGCTTCAAAACGTAACAGTAAACCTGCCAAGGCTTGCCTTCCGAGCAGAAGGATCTACTGAAAAGTTATTTGAACTTCTTGATCAAATGCTGGAAATGGCGGCAAATGCCCATGTGCAAAAAAAGAAATTCATAGAAGAAATTTTATCTCTGGGACAAAATGGGCCGTTATCCATGCTTGCAATGAAAAGAGACGGGCAGCCATATCTGCGAATGTTCAGGGTCTCTTATCTTATGGGGATTTTGGGTTTAAATGAAATGGTTCAATATCATTTTGGAAAAGAATTGCATGAAAGCAAAGAAGCCTTGAAATTTGGACTAAAAGTTATTTCTTATATGAAATTAAAATGCGATGAGATGTCGAAAAAATACGGAATACATTTTGTGTTGGAGCAGACTCCGGCAGAATCAACTGCTTATCGTTTTGCTAAACTGGATTTAGAACATTTCTTTAATCAGGCAAGTACAGTTGTAAAAGGATTCTTTAGCACAAAAGAAATTTATTACACCAATTCGACATATTTTAATGTTTCATATCAACAAAATCCTGTTGATAAGGTAAAGCAGGAAGGTTTATTCCATCCTTTAATAGACGCGGGAGCTTTAACCCACGTTTGGCTGGGGGAAAGCAAGCCAAATCCAGCAAGTATCGCAAATTTTGTAACAAAGACGATGCGAGAAACTCAAAACAGCCAGATTGCTTTTTCTCCTGAATTCACATCATGCAACGATTGCGGAAAAATCGCGCGCGGATTAAAGGATAATTGCCCTTCGTGCAGTTCGGAGAATATCGATGGAATAACAAGAATCACAGGATATTTCTCAAAGATCACTGGATGGAACAAAGGGAAAAAGGGAGAGCTAAAAGCACGTCATCGCGTGGAGGTGTAAAAAAATGACAACAGAGACACTTGAAAGGCAGTCTATAGCAAAAGAAGAAGCAACCGATCTTTCGGTCTTTGTTAGGACATCCGCAGATGATATTTCCGGATGGGACAGGCAAAAGATTGTTGAAGCACTTGTACGTGAAACAGGCATAAAAGCCGCGATTGCAAACATAATTGGGGTAGAAGTTGAAAAACAGATTGAAAGTTTGGAGTTGAAAAACATAACAGCACCTCTTATCCGCGAACTTGTAGACATAAAGCTCCTGGAATACGGGTTTGAAGATGCCAGAAGAAAGCACACAAGGTTGGGGTCGCCAGTATATGATGTAAAGAAAATAATCTTCCACAAAAACAAGGAAAATGCCAATACGTCCCACTCTCCCGGAGCTACCAATTTAACTCTTGCAGAAAACATCAAAAAGGAATTTGCTCTGCTCAATGTTTTTTCGCCTGATGTAGCAGACGCGCACATGATTGGAGATATCCATCTTCACGATTTGGGTTTTGTCGACAGGCCGTATTGTTCGGGTCAATCTGTTGAATACATAAAAAAATTTGGGTTAAACCTGCCTGATGCCAATTTTACTTTTGCCCCACCCGAAGACGCGGAAGAGCTTATTTCACAACTGGTGCATTTTTCTGTGGCTCTTCATGGCCATTTTGCCGGAGCAATCGGATGGGATGCGGTTAATTTATTTATTGCCCCATATCTTGTCGGCTTGGATTCTGCAGCAATAAAAAAACTGGCAAAAAAACTTATAACAGATTTTGCGACAATTGCTATTTCACAGGGAGGACAGGGGCTTTTTTCAGATCTAAACATTTATTATGAAGTTCCAAAACATTTTGAAGAGACTGACGCTATAGGGCATCAAGGACGATACACAGGGAAAAAATACAAGGAGTACAAGAAAGAAGCGCAAATTTTCGCAAAGGCAATGTTTGAAGTTTATAAGGAGGGAGATGCCGCAGGGAGGCCGTTTTTCTTTCCAAAACCGCTTGTACACATAACAGAAAAGTTTTTCACGGAGGAGGGGCACGATAATTTTTTAAGACTTATTTCCGAAGTTGCGGCTGAAAAAGGGAACACTTATTTTGTTTTTGACAGAGGAGAAACAGCAAAGATATCCGAATGCTGCAGACTTTCATTTAAACTTGAAAAGTCTGATTTGGACGACGCGAAGGAGCCTTGGAGAATGAGGTATTCTGCGATTCAAAATACGACTCTCAATCTTCCAAGGATTGCTTACAGATCAAACGGAGATACAGACACGCTTTTTGATCTTATAAGTAAACAGATAGCACTTTGCGCAAAGGCACACAAACAAAAGAGAGCCTTTATTGAATCGCTTTTAAACGAAGGCGCTGACGGCCCATTGTCTATGCTCGCGATAAACAGGGACGGCGAAAAATATTTGAGGATGCGCAGAGTTACGCATCTGATCGGCATTTTAGGGTTAAACGAAATGGTTGAATATCATATGGGAAAAGAACTGCATGAAGACAAAGAGGCCTTAAAACTTGGACTTAAGATAATTTCTCACATGAAAATAAAATGCGAAGAACTTTCAACTGAGTATGGGATGCATTTTGTTTTGGAACAGACACCCGCCGAATCAACCGCATATCGGTTTGCAAAACTCGATATTAAACATTTTCCAAAAGAGGCCCATAGGGTTGTAAAAGGGCTAAAGGAATCAGGGGAGATATATTATTCAAATTCTACGTATTTCAATATATCTTTACAGCAGAATCCTATCGACAAAGTAAAGCTCGAAGGATTATTTCATCCTCTTATTGACGCGGGGGCGCTGACCCATATCTGGCTTGGCGAAAGCAAACCCAACTCCGAGTCCATTGCCAACTTTATTGTAAAAACATTCCGCGAAACTCAAAACAGCCAAATTGCTTTTTCCCCGGAGTTTACGGCATGCAACGATTGCGGAAAGACCTCAAGGGGACTAAAAGACCATTGTCCAAGCTGTTCATCTCCAAACATTGAAGGAATTACAAGGATAACAGGATATTATTCGAGAATACAGGGGTGGAATAAGGGGAAAACGGGGGAATTGAAAGAAAGGCACCGAACAGCAACAGTAAACAGTTAGCGGAAAGCAGAGAGTAGGAACACAACACTGTTGTGTCCATTAAAAACAGGAGGAAACTAAAATGGCAAAAGAGATAGACATTAAGGTATTCGGAAAATCAGGGTGCGAGTTTTGCAAGACTACGATGAAGAAATTTGAAACATTTTTCAGCAGGTGGAAAATTGACACAGAAAAAGTCTCTCTGCAGTTTTTTGACATGGAAACAGTTGATGGCTTATCAGAGGGAGCTTTTTATTCTGTAACAAAGATACCAGCCACTGTAATTGAAAAAGGCTCCGACCTCCTCGCCCGTTGGGACGAAAAAGTTCCGCTATCTGAAGAGTTTAAGGCGCATTTGGAGGGGTATGCGAGGATGATGTAGCTATGTCTTTACTATATACTCTCTACTTTATAGCGCCTGTCATTTTCATGACAGATTCCATCAGCCAGTTTCTTGGTTTCCCGTCAATAATTAAGGGGAGCGTTCCAGTATACTCAAAGTCGACAGAAGCTTTTTTAAGAGTATTAAAAGCTCCTTTAGCTGTTTCCTGAGGCAACCCGCACAGGGATAAATCTCCGATAAAAACTTCAGGGTCAACAGAAAGAAACTTTGGAAGAATTGCTGCATTATGACACCCACTAGGAATTCCCATAAACCCAACATAGCCGCTTGCCCTTAAACCCTCTAATATTTTATCTGTACCATTAGAAGTATAAGATAACTTATGTACTTCAAAAACAGGAACCTTTACAATTTTTAAATAATCCTCATAAACCAAGTTTTGGATTTCTTCCAGCCTAATGTTATTAATAACTGATTGCTCAATACCATATCCCACTAAAAAAGGATGAATCGTTATTGTTATAGGAGTATTAGCAAGGGGTCTTCTGCTATGGCTTTCTGATAAATACACAAAAGCTTGCAGAGTTCGCATTATATCCGCATATCTCCATGCAGCCATATGCAATGGAGACATATTATGAACCAGAAAACTTGAATCAAAATCAGAAATAGTTAATGAATCGGGATCCAAACTACAACCATTAATTCTAAAATTACCTAAATGAGGATATCTATGTATTATTTGACCATCAGCAGTAGCACAATCATCGGCAGCGACAGGTTCTTCTCCTTTGTGAAAATCTTTTAAAATCCGACCAATTCTTGTACATATCCTTTCAGCGTCATCGTCAATTCCTTTATATTCTTCATCAAGTTTGTATAAAAGCGAGCTAAAGGATATAGTCTCAAATGTACTTAATCCATGCAGCACAAAGCTACACGGCCTACTGGTGTCGTTTGTATTGAACAAAAGGTTAGGATATTCTCCCCACAAAACAGCTTTATCTTGATAAGCATATCTTTTTCCAAGAATTGATGCTATCCCAAATTCATTTTCTGCGCTTGTTGTAGAACCTTCGGGTGCAAAAACTACTTCTCCGATAGTTAAAGACCCTTCTGAGGTAGCTATTATTGGCATTGGGTCAGATCCTTTTCCAAAATGAGGACTTAGACAACCTTTCCTCTTTTTCGGGCGTACCCCTTTAGCTTTTATTGCGGTAACAGAGTCTATCGGCTTTTCAAGCCTGATAATGACCGATCTCCCTCCATCTTCCCAAACTTTTTTTGTTCCTAAAGTTTGATCACCTGTAATAACTTTGCAAATTCTTTCTCTCTCGGAAGTTGATAACCGATCCCATATTTCGGTCGATTTCTTAATATGGGCAATCCTTCTTCCTGATATTGCTGCTCCTTGTAAGCTCATTTTATATTCCCCCTTGGTATTGCTGCAAAATAGACCTCAGATCCCAATTCTAGTTTGTTTGTTTTAAATTATTTTCGTAGAAAAACAAAGAAAATTGCACATGTTTTAATAAAGTGGTTTAATTAATATAGCGTTTCCAACTTTCCTTTGATTGCCATCTACAGGATTATTCCTTACTTTTCCGTTTACAACCATCGTACTTGATCCTCCACCATCCAGATTTAACGCGTCTACAGCTCCCAGAGATTGCATAAAATACGCAAGCTCAGTAAGAGACATTCCCGCGCTGCTTGCGCTTTTTTCTTCTTTTTCACCTTTTCTCAGTTTGCCGTCAACGGTAACAAATAATAATTTACCGCCATCTGTTATCCCGACAGCGGTCCTTGCTGCCCGGCCTTTTGCAATGTCTGAACGGAATTTTTCCTGATATTTTGAAATATATATTCTTCCGGACTTCAAAAGCCTCGGCCCTCCGCCGATCAAGTGCAACAGATTCCCTTTAATGCTTGTGGAGTACGGAATTATGTTAATAACCACTTTAATTTTATCTTCCCTTTTAACAGATGAAGATAAAAATTCAGTGTACATATCTCCTGCGGAAATAATAAATCCATCGGATGGGATAATAGTATTCCCGGAACTCAAGGATTCAACTTCGCCATTTTTTACGACAATATTAAAAGCGGTGCCTTTTGCACTTGCGGCCGCCCCATATCTTGGCGTATATAAAACAATATCTTTATTTGAAGAGCTGGGTTCGTTGATTCCGGTAATAGCATATTTAACCTCTCCATGTTGAAAATAAGAGTCCATGGTTATATTGTCTATGTAAAAACCTTTGTCTTCTGTTATAACCAAAGCTGTCCTGTCAAAAATAGGATAAGAAATAATTTCTCCGTTTATCATGAAAACACCAAGAGGAACCCCGTTCCATGAAAAATAGGTTCCATTAACAGCCGCAATAGCCCCTTTTTGCTCTGCAATCTTTGAAACTGTACCAAGACAAAAGCCCGGCTGTTTTTCCTGGCTTTTAGGGTTAAAAAACCTGAGAACAGAGCCTAAAAAATCAACTTCCGGTTCAAAAACGGCAGGGGAAATAAGTACTTTTTCAGGGTCAACTTCAAGTACTTGAGCAGTAACCAGTTTTGAGCCAACACTTTTTTCGATATTGTATAAATCAATCCCGTCACATATCTGTTTCTGCTCTTTGGCTCGAGTAAAAGTACGACCAAAATCAACGACCAGTCTTGAGGGAATCTCTAATGAAAATATATTATAAGAAGTATGATTTTTCAAAAAAATCCTTAACAAAAGCCCCTCTTTATATTTTTCAAGCTTAATATATTTCGCAATAAAATCATTAATTTCAAGCAGATCTGGAAGCCCATCAGCTGATTTTGAGTTGAAAAGATAAATATCCAGCTCTCCTTCTTTTGTCGCGACATTATAATAAGCAAGATTGCTAAAATCCATTACAATTCGGAGTTTCTGGTTATCTTGTCCAAAGCGGATTTTTTCAAGAGTTACAAAACTATTGTAAGAAAATTCCCCTTCTTCAACCAAAACAGGGTTTTCTGATGAAAAAGAAGTTAACTGAAATAAAAAAAATATTAACAAAAATAGATAGAATTTGATTTTCATACTATATATAAGTTCCATCTTGAACCTTCGACAGCTTGAAACCTTTTTATCTAGTATATCATCTGATATAATTATAACAATGTCTTACTTCTGAATTCGCCTCGAAAAACAGGGCTCAAAACAGTAATTTCAAATATTGAAGTTCGAAATTATGTTATAATCTTATTGATGGTTTTTATGCCTAAATTAGAAATTCAAAAAGAAAAAATAGAAAAATTGTGCAAAAAACATAATGTAAAACTTCTCATTCTTCATGGTTCTTATGCAAAAGGAACCGCTACGGGAAAAAGTGATATTGATGTGGGAATTCTCTTTAAAGATGCTCCAAAAGTTGGTTATTTTAAGATAATTGGTGATTTTGGAGAACTTTTTGGCGACAATTTTGATCCCGCTTTTCTTAACGGAACAGAACCGATGATAAACTACCAGGTTGCTTTAAACGGAAAAGTTTTATATGAAGATCAAAAAGGTGATTTTAATAACTATAAAATTGGATCAATAGCAAAATACATGGACACCAAAAAATTCAGGGAGCTTGAAAAGCTTTACATAAAAAGGGCTATTGGGAGGAATTAACAATGATTGATATCGATTTAGTTCGTCGAAAGCTAGCAAGACTCAATATGTACCTTGATAAATTGGAACCTTTTACAAAAAAGAGTTTTAATGAATATCTATCAGACCCTTATACAAAATATTCTACAGAGCGACTTATTCAATTAATTGTCGAATGTGCATCTGACATAAACAGCCATGTTGTAGTAGAAAAAGAAAAAAGGCCGCCGGAAGATTATACTTCATCTTTTTTAAGGGCGGCTGAAGTTGGTTTAATTACTCCGAGCTTAGCGCAAAAGATAAAAGGATCCGGCGGGATGAGAAATGTCATAACTCACGAATATATGGACATTGATGATGAGAAGGTTTATAACATTCTTCCATCAGCAATTGTTGATTTTAAAGAGTATATTAAGCAAGTTGATAGATTTTTGGATGGGTTGGAAGATCAAGGATCAAACACCAAGTGACAATTTTTTTATGTAGAATGGTCGTCCCGTAGAATATAACGCTGTAGCTGTTTTTATTTATATTCAATAGTCAAATTCAAGGCTTGGCCTATTTCTTGTATCATAACAATATCTTCAGGAGACGACCAAAAGCCATTATTAAGAACTTGTTTTACATACTCTTCATTTCCCTTATAATGAGCAAGTAAAAATAGTACTTTTGTCTGTCGACTAAATCCTGGGCTTACATACAGACTAAAAGGAAAAGGTATTGCACGAAAAAGCTCCGCCGCTTTCTGCATCCCCATTTCTGTCGACCATTGCTCTAAATCTTTAGAAACTGCTGTCTTAGTCAATAAATCCGTATCTACATATGCCAAAAATCCGGAGCCTGAAACAACAGCATTTAATGATGCTCTTAACATTTCAAGTTTTACCTCTTGAGAAGAACACTTGTATATGGTTCGCCAAATTTTATTTCTTGCATGAGGTGTCCGTGCTTCATGGCTTACACTTATAAAATATTTGCCCACTCTTCCTGAAACATGAAAATTCATAGCGGCCTCCTGTCTCTTCCTTGTATTATCTATATTATCCGATTATTTCTTCTAAAATTTCAAGCACCAGCTCCGCAGCAATAGGACTAAAAAGGCTTGCAAAAATGCTCATAAAAAGGTTTTGATGCTCTCAATAAAAAGTCAAAATCTATAAATTCTTTCGGATCCGATTCTGGCTTCTTAAAATACAAATAATCAACCAAATGGCGCGAAACTCCTGTATTATATACAAATGCTCCTCCAGCTTTTAATGCTCTAAAAATATTCCTAAACATCATGTTTTTTGAAGAAGGATCAGAAATATTTTTTATTGCGTTAGTACAAAAAATAATATCTACAGATTTTTGCTCTAAAAAAGGGCCTCTGACAACATCTTTTTCAAAATATCTTAAATTCGGCAAAACAAAAGGAGGATATTCATCGGGTAATTTTAAATTCATTTCGATAGCTTCAAACAAAGGCTGTAAATCTAAATCTATACCCAAAACTTCAATACGTGATCCCAAAAGCCGAGATGCCAACTCTCTTGTAGTAACTCCTCTTTCTAACGGAGCTTGGTTTCCTGCTCCTATTCCCACATCAGCTATGATAACCCTATCATAAATCCCTCTCGACATATATTCAAATAAATATTGAAAAGCAAGATCAGAAATAAAATTATGAATCTCTCTTAATCTTCCACAATATGTTATTTGTGAAGCAAAAACTTTCGCTGGAACACCAATAGATAAACCCTTATTCATAATAACTATCCTTTTGAGGACTCTGAAAAATTCTCTTTTGAAAGCGCGATGTTTGGTTGCAAGTTGCCAAAAACTTAATTATTCAGCTCTCACCTTTATATATCGAAAAAAACATCCCTAAATTGCACCCAAAAAAAACAAAAGGCCACCGAAAGATTATACTTCATCTTTTTTAAGGGCGGCTGAAGTCGGGCTGATTACTAACGAGTTGGCCCAAAAAATAAAAGGGGCGGGAGGAATGAGAAATGTTATAACTCATGAATATATAATGTCACGAATATATGGATATTGATGATGAGAAGGTTTATAATATCCTTCCATCCGCAATCATTGACTTTAAAGAATATATTAAGCAGGTTGATAAGTTTTTGGACGGTTTGGACGCAAAGTTATAAAAGCCCAAGCAACATTTTTGCTAAATAATATAAAGTCGCAACTCCGGAAAAAGCGCCGACACTAACTCCCGCAGCTATAAGAAGCTCTTTTTTTGTTTCGGGATTATACAGGTTTTCTTCCAGAACCTGATAAAGAAGAGTTCTGTCAACACCTCTTAAAACAGTTATCTGATTAATGCCAATGCTATTTAATTGGCAGGCAAAATTATCAGCACCTGGCAATATTAAAGTTTCAGAAGAAGCAAGATCTTTCCTGAACTCCCCGTCAGGATATCGTAAACTCATTTGACCCTCTTCTTCAGTAACTTTAAAAGTAAGACTTCTTGTTGCAACCAATCTTGCTATCTCCCATACAACTTGATTAAGTCCCCCGGCAAATTGCCTATGCCAAAATGAGGTCCATTCTCTTCTTGCCCCCACCCCCCATGCACAATATCTATTACATTCCTTTCTTGTCTAATAAAAATATTTGCCCTGACAACAGCATCTGTCAAAGATTCATGCATATTGCTACGATGATCAGTACACCCCATTCCTATATTTTTAAGAGCTAAAGAAACAACCGACTGATGATGTGTTTTAGGAGGCATTATATTTAAAATAGTTTCATATCGATTTAAAACAGAAGATACAAATATTCCCTCTCTCTCCTCAAACCCCTCAATGCCTAAATCATAAAACTTAAATCCTAGTTCCGATGCCAAACTTCTTATTCCTATGGCATCAAAAAATTGATCCCTCATTTCAAGTTTCGCAACATAATCGGCCGGATGAGCTGCTAACCCTATTTCTTCAACCCCAAAGCTTCTAATAAGTTGTACAGCCGCAACAACAGCATCCCTGCTTGTCATGGAATAATGATGTTCTGGCAATCCAGGTCCGCATAAGTTTGGTGTTATAAGAACACTCCTGCCTAAAGTTGCAGGAGTAATCCCTAATTGATAAAAGCCGCGGTTAAAATGAGCTTGCAAAGTCTGTGGAGGTATTCCTGCAGGCGTACTTGCTGTAAAAACTTTTGGACAAACAGAAATAGAAGGCATATAATTCTCCCCTATTTGTTTATCGCATAAGGGATTTAAAAATTTCACGGCAAAAACATGTTTGTTGAAAAAAATAAACGTGAAGACTATCTATTGACATCTATTCTAGAATTTTAATGACCTCGTCAATCACCCAATCCGGCGTCGAAGCTCCAGCGGTAATACCAACTTTATCTTTCCCTTCCAGCCACTTAGCATTTAATTCCGAAACCGTTTGAATTTGATGCGTTTTTGTTCCTGTCTCTTTACACAACTCTGTCAATCTGTTTGTATTAGCGCTTTTTTGATCGCCAATGACAAGCATCAAATCAACTTGTTTTGCAATATCAATCGCCGCCTTTTGCCGTTTAGCAGTTGCGCCGCATATGGTCTTATGGATTATAAGATTATCTGTTCTTTCTTTAAGCTTCTTTACAACCCTTTCGAAATTTTCAATCGATTGCGTTGTTTGAGCAATAACGCCAATCTTACCGGCAAGTTTTATAGAGGCCAAGCCTTCCGGCTCCTCAACCACCAGAGCTCTCCCTCCCGACCATGCAACAATCCCTTTAACTTCAGGATGGTTCTTGTCTCCCACAACTATAACCTGTATTCCTTTTTCAGCAAGATTCTTGGATAGTTTCTGCGCGTTTTTTACCCAAGGACAAGTCGTATCGACAAGCTCAAGCCCCTTCTTATTTATTTCATCATAAACCATAGGAGAGACGCCATGAGCTGAAATAATAATAATCCCCTTTGTCCCTTCCGGAATTTCAGAAACAGTTTTCACAATCCTAGCGCCTAGTTCTTCAAATTTCCTGACAACTTGAGTATTGTGCACCAGATTGCCAAGCATAAATATCTCTTTTTTCTGTTTAACCTGTTCAAGCGCAATACGATAAGCACGCTCTACCCCCTCACAAAAGCCGGCATACTCCGCCATTAAAATTTGCATATGTATCATTATAGAAGAATTTTAAAATAAAGTGAAATTCCCGGATGGATTGTACGATATATATATAGAAAAAAGTTCATATAAAAAGAGCCCGAGCCTGTTCGGGCTTTTTTTTATTATAACTCTTTCTTCATTCTGACAATGGCTTCTTCAATTCTTGCCTTTGGAATCGTTATTGCAAAGCGAACATATCCTTCGCCCTCTGCTCCATAACCATTGCCTGGAACCACAAGAATGCCACATTTTTCAAGAAGCTTTTGTGCAAATGATGCAGAGGTTTCGCCAGTTGGAACAGGAACCCACATATAGAAAGTGGCTTTTGGTTTTGGGAAATTAAATCCAAGGGATAAAAGCCCCTCAAACAAAATATTCCTGCGCTCTTCAAAAACTTTATTATTTTTAGAAACTGTCTCTTGTGAAGCCGTAAGTGCTTCAATTGCAGCAAACTGTATAGCCTTAAAAACGCCACTATCAACATTTGATTTAATAGTAGCCAAAGCCTGAACGGCCTCTTTATTTCCGACAGCCATACCGATACGCCACCCTGTCATGTTGTAAGTTTTGGAGAGTGAGTGAAATTCTATTGCAATATCTTTTGCTCCTGGAATTTCCAAGACGCTCATAGGTTTATATCCATCATAACCCATTTCAGAGTATGCAAGGTCTGAAACAAGCAAAAGATTATTCTCTTTACAGAATTTAACGGCTTTTTCAAAAAACGATCTATCCGCAACCGCACTTGTGGGGTTGTTTGGATAATTTATGAACAAGAGTTTTGATTTTTTTAAAATATCTTTTGGAATATTATCTAAATCTGGTAAAAAGTTGTTTTCTTTTTTAAGTGGCAAATAATAAGAGGTTCCGCCAGCAAGCAGCGTGCCTATTCCGTAAACTGGATAAGAAGGATCAGGAACAAGAGTCATATCCCCCGGATCAACATACGCAAAGAAAAGATGAGAAAGTCCTTCTTTTGAACCAATAAGCGAACAAACTTCATTTACAGGATCAAGGTCAACATTAAATCTTTTTTTGTACCAATCAGCAACAGCTTTGCGAAAAGATAGTTCCCCTTTTGTGCTTGGATAGTTTGAGGAATCTTTTGTTTCAAGGACTTCGTGCATTTTTTTGAAAACATGAGAAGGTGTTTCAAGATCAGGATCCCCTATTCCAAAGTCAATTATATCGATTCCCTGTTTTTGAAGCTCCGCCTTTTTCTCTTCAATTTTTACAAACAAATATGGAGGAATTTGATCAAGCCTTTTAGATTTTCGCATTATGTTTGAATTATTATATCACGAAAATTTTCTAATTCTAACAAGTAAGCTTGTAACTATTCAGATAATTGTTATTTATACAGTTACTACAAATCAAACGTCAATTATACACCCCTTTGTAGTCAGCATAGTATCGATTTGAAAAAACTAAAAGTTCATCATGCGAAACTGCAAGACTAGTGGGAAAAATATGAGACATATAATATCCTGAAGGATATCTATGTCCCGGCTTTACGTCCCCATATTTCCCGCAAAGAAGGCCAATTCCACCCAATCCAATTCCACTTGATGCAGCAAAATTTTTGCGGCCTCTGCCTGACACCCCGTATAGAAAAAGTGATTCGAGTAACGTACCATAGGAAAACGCATTAAAAGCAGTAGCATCGGATCTTTCACCCTTCCATCTAATTGCAGCTTCATGCAAAAATGGAGGGACATCAAAAGATGATTCGCTGCAAACTTTTGCAACCGATGGCAAAAGATCAGAAACAACAATCCCATCTCCTGTATCAAAAACAATAAGTTCCCAAAATTTATCAGTTAATTGTCTTCCCACCACCTTAAAAGAGATTCCATCTGACAATTTCTCTCCCCTTAAAACCTTTGCCAAATGTGTTTTATTATATTCAACAACTTCCCGTTTTTCCTGATCAATCACAAAAGTAGATTCCTCCACAATCCTCATAAGATTTTTAACTTGACCAAGAATAATAGGGGAAATCAATGCCACCGGTAAATTGAATTGAACATTTCGCACATCAAAAGATATTCTATTTAGCCCTTTCAAGTTTTCAGAATTTCCATCTCCTACATAAAACAAAGAAGGTATAAACCTCAAGCTCATTGCAGAAGAAATCCCCATCATGTAATAAGGCAACTCCTCTCCCGACATCATTCCAACACCCAAATCTTCTAAATCCCCTTTGGGGGCAAAGAAGACTAAGGGAAGATCGAGGAATAAACTTAAAAAAGAATTAAAATAATATCTACTATATTCTGAGAAATTTCTCACAATGTCAAAAATAAAAGGATTCAAAGGAATTGCCAAAAAAGGTTGTGAGACAACTTCCCTGTGTAAAAATATAGCTTTCTCAAAAAAGTCTAAAAAAATCCCATTCCAATTTGAAGCAGACATATCATGCCTCAAATATCTAATTAACCAATCAAGCACCCTCTGTTCTTCAATCTTCAAACATACCTTGTCAAGATCAGGAATTGTTTCAAGAATATTTGGAACTGGGAGTTCACTTAAAACTTCCACAATTTCCCTTGGTGTTGCAGTCTCCTGCCTCGAGATTCTATTTTTCAAAATTTCACAGACACTATCTATTTGCTCAAGATATGTAATCCCTTCTTTAACCCTAGAAGCTTCTAAGTAACGATAATGATCTACATCAACTCCCCTCCTTTTCTGTAACAACTTCATACTTCTATCCCTAATATCAATATAGGCTTTTCCAATAGGTGAATCAGGGCGATTAAGTCCTCCCTTATATGCTTCTCTAATATAACCAACAATACTTTGAGTTGTCATTACAAAATTCTCCCAATAAATTATCGAAAAAAAAACAATTTATCCTAAATGATACATATCCCATAAATGCCTGGCCTCATTCCGTTTTCTTGCCTATTCCAATATCCAGAAGAGTAGCCTCGTATAATTTCCCCTTACTGCATAATTCTTGAAAAATAAGATCATGAATTCTGTCTAATCTTTCAGGAAAAGTTACTTGATCAGAGAGCTGTCCCTGTTCCAACCTGCTTCCTGTTCTAAGGATACATCCATTAATGGCTCTTTTCACCGAAGAAGTTTTTACATCAAAATTGACAAAACGCACGGCATTGAAAGAGCCTACCTGATTACTCATATTTTAATACATCGTAATTTTCCTGGAAAAGTTTCAAAAAAACCCTTTATTTGCTTCTCTGTAAATGTTAAAATTAATAAAAATTCTCAGGAGGACTATTTATGCCAATATTAAAGCTTGGAATACCAAAGGGATCTCTCCAGGACACAACCATTTATTTACTAAAAAAAGCCGGTTTTACCGTTAATGTAAACTCCCGTTCCTATTATCCTGAAATCGACGATGCAGAAATCGAATGCATGTTAATAAGGGCACAAGAGATGCCACGGTATGTCGAGTCAGGAATTTTAGACGCGGGAATTACAGGCATTGACTGGGTTATGGAATCTGGTCGCAAGGTTGTAAAAGTCGCCGATCTTCTTTATGCAAAACAAGGACTTCGCAAAGTGCGTTGGGTTCTTGCCGTTCCTGAAAATTCAAAAATTAAAAGCATAAAAAATCTGCACGGAAAAACAATAGCTACAGAACTTGTAAACTTTGTAAAAAAATATTGCAAACAGAACAAAGTAAATGCAAACATCGAATATTCATGGGGAGCAACAGAAGCAAAACCTCCACGGCTAGCAGATGCAATTGTTGAATTAACCGAAACAGGCTCTTCTCTTCGAGCCAATAATTTAAAAATACTCGACACAGTTCTTGAATCAAATACTGTCGTCATAAGCAATAAGGAAACTTTAAAAGATGACTGGAAACGACAAAAGCTGGATAATATATTAATGCTTCTGCAAGGGGCGCTTAATGCCGAAACCAAAGTCGGTTTAAAATTAAATGTACCGGCACACAGACTGAAAAACATCCTTTCTCTATTGCCTGCCCTTCAAACCCCAACAATTTCGTCATTGTCAGATTCAAAATGGGTGGATGTGGATACTATTATCGACGAAAGTGTTGTAAGAGACCTAATCCCAAAACTCAAAAGAGCAGGGGCTACGGGAATTGTGGAATATCCATTAAACAAAGTTATCTACTAAAAAAGGTACACAGCCCGAGTTTTAAAGAACTTCGGAATAAACCGGTCCTATAAAATATTTTGTAATTCCAAAAAATACAATTGAAATAATAATTGCAAAAACAATAACAGTTACAACAAATTGCATCTCTTTTTCTTTTGGTATATCGAGCATCACTGGAAGGCCAACAAACAAGGTCAAACAGCCATAAAATCCTACGATTTTCAAAAACTGCACGACAGGGATAAGATAGAAAACATTCGCCAATAAAGGAGCTGTTGAAGAATATGCCGCCAGCTTAAAATAAGTCAACCAACTCCCCTCTATCTTAAAATAGTTACAAAAAATATTTATCATAATAGCTACTGCCGCAATTGCAGCAAACGACAAAAAAACAAACATTAAAGAAGAAAAAACAGCCATCCCAAAAGGCATCCTGACATATTCATATTGCATGGGAATTCCAACAATACTGTAACCAACCAATATAGCCAAAGCAGGAATTATCGCGACAAAAACAGGATATAGAATAACTGTTTTTTTATCATTTGCCTCAGTTTTTATGGCTTCCCATTCTTCTTTTGGCCTAAGAAGGATTTCAATCATTGAAGAAAATATTTTTTCCATCATAATATGAAAAATTTTAACACCGACTCATCATTTTGGCAATATGCTATCAAGTTGGTGCTTATTATAGCAAGGCTCCATACATATTGGAAATGAATTTTTTATTCAAAATTTGACAGGAACAAATGTCACATGTTAACATCAATACAAATGAAAAGCCTCGTAATTGTTGAATCGCCCGCAAAAGCAAAGACTTTGGAAAAGTTTTTAGGCAAAGATTTCAAAGTTTTGGCCAGCGGAGGGCATGTGCGTGACCTTCCGGCCAGCAAGCTCGGCGTCGATGTAGAAAAAGACTTTGCTCCAAGCTATATAACAATAAAAGGCAAAAGCAAAATAGTAAAAAATCTTATAAAGGCGGCAGAAAAAGTTGCTGTAGTTTATCTTGCCCCTGACCCTGACCGCGAAGGGGAAGCAATCGCATGGCATTTAAAATACCTTATCAAATCAGATAAGAAAATTAAAAGAATAGAATTCCATGAAATCACAAAAGACGCGGTAACAAACGCCATAAAACACCCAAGAAAAATAGACATGAACAGGGTGGACGCACAGCAGACGCGCAGAATTCTCGATCGGCTTGTGGGATATAAACTTTCTCCGCTTTTATGGAAAAAGGTAAGAAGAGGCCTTTCCGCGGGACGCGTCCAATCAATTACCGTAAAACTTATTTGTGAACGTGAAAATGAAGTCCGCGCTTTTAATCCGCAGGAATATTGGAGCATTGAAGCTTTATTAAATAAAGGGGAAGAGGCTCGATTTCTTGCCAAATATTTATCAAAAGAAATCATTTCAAAGGAAGAAGCAGCCAAAAAAATAGTAGACGAAAGTAAAAATAACCAATTTATTGTAAGTGACGCACAAAAGAAAGAACAAAAAAGGCATTCGGCTCCACCGTTTATAACTTCAACGTTACAGCAGGATGCGGCAAGAAAGCTGGGATTCTCCGCACAAAAAACGATGTCTATAGCTCAGCAACTCTACGAAGGAGTAAAAATAGAAGGAGAAGGCGCGGTTGGGCTCATAACTTACATGCGTACCGATTCTGTTCGTATTGCTAAAGAAGCTTTGGATTTTGTCAGAAAGTATATAAAAGAAAGCATTGGACAGGAATTTTTGCCTGAAACACCCCATTTATATAAATCAAAAAAATCAGCCCAGGACGCCCACGAAGCCATTCGTCCAACCTTGGTAACACGTAATCCTGAAACAATAAAAACCAGCCTAAACCCTGACCAGTTGAAGTTGTATACTCTTATTTGGAACAGGTTCGTTGCTTGCCAGATGAATCCGGCAATAATGGACAGAACAACAATTGACATAAAAGCAGGAAAACACACATACCGCGCAACTGGATCAGTCATAAAATTTGCCGGTTTTATGCAATTATATTTGGAATCAAGAGAAGACAAGGAAGAAAAAGAAGAAGAAGCGGACAGAAAAATTCTTCCCGAACTTAACATAGGCGACATTTTAGCTCTTGAAACAATAGAACCTAAACAGCATTTCACAGAACCACCCCCTCGTTACAATGAAGCCTCTTTAATAAAAGAGCTCGAATCAAGGGGGATAGGAAGGCCTTCAACATATGCCCCCACATTGCATACAATAGAAGCAAGAGGCTATGTTACAAGAGAGAATAAAACCTTTACCCCAACGGAACTGGGAGAAACAATAACAAAATTGCTAGATGAATTCTTTCCCGAAATAATGGATTATACCTTTACGGCTCATATGGAAGATGAATTAGATGAAATTCTTGAGGGAAAAATCACTTATATTAATGTCTTAAAAGAATTTTATGCTCCTTTTGAAAAAGACTTAAAAATTGCCAATGAAAAAATGAAGCAGATTAAACAGGATATCCCTACAGATGAAATTTGCCCGAAATGCGGGAAAAACCTGGTTATTAGAGTCGGACGATACGGAAAGTTTTTTGCGTGCTCAGGGTTTCCTGAATGTAAATTTACAAAACCCGTAATTAAAAGCCTTAACGTTAAATGCACAAAAGAAGATTGTAACGGAGAGATATTGATCAGGCGAACCAGAAAAGGCAAGATTTTTTACTCTTGCAGCAACTATCCAAAATGTACTGTTGCTTTTTGGGACAAGCCTATAGGGGAAAATTGCCCAAAATGCGGAAAGCCTCTTGTAGAAAAAGCAACTAAAAATAATATATATATAAAATGCAACAATAAAGAATGTGACTTTCAAAGAGATAAAATATGAAAGAATTTTTTACAAGGAATTGGGCGCTTAAGATTTTGGCATTGGGGCTTGCTCTCTTATTTTGGGTGCTTGCCCATGGTTTGATAATCCAATAATCAAGACAAGATAATGATTAAAATAATAAAATCTGTAAAAGAGATGGCAAATTTTGCCAACCGAATCAAAGGACGTGGGCATACTATAGCGCTGGTTCCAACGATGGGAGCCCTTCATGAAGGGCATTTATCGTTAGTTGAAGCTGCCCACAACAAGGCAAATATAGTTGTAGTTTCAATATATGTAAATCCGACGCAATTTGCTCCCAATGAAGATTTCAACAAATATCCCAGGACTTTGTTAAAAGATAAAACAGCTTTGCGGCATTTTGAACACATTACAATTTTTGCCCCTTCTGATAAAGAGTTGTATCCTGATACATTTGACACATGGGTTGAGGAAGGAACCATAAGTAAAAAGCTATGCGGCAAATTCAGGTTTGGGCATTTCAAAGGAGTAACAACGATTTTATCGAAATTATTTAATGTTGTAAGACCGGATTTTGCTTTTTTTGGAGAAAAAGATTATCAACAGCAGCTTATCGTCAAAAAGCTTGTCAAAGACCTGAACTATCCTATAGATGTTATTATATGCCCCACAATCAGGGAATACGATGGGCTGGCAATGAGCTCTCGAAATAAATATCTATCACCAAAAGAACGGAAAGCTGCGGCAGTATTATACAAGACATTAATCAGAGCAAAAAAAGATCTGGAAGGAGGAGAAACAGACTATCGCCGCATAATAGTAGGCCTGAGCCGTTTAATAGGATTTGAACCGCTAATTAGAATTGATTATATAACTATCGTCAATCCGGATACTCTTATAGAAATAAAAGAGATAAAAAAAGAAAAAGTTCTTGTAGCTTTGGCCGCAAGAGTCGGTAAAACAAGATTGATTGACAGTATGATTGTGCAGCCCAAATAATATAATGTGAAAACCATGAAAAAAGGTTTCTCCTTAATAGAAACAGTTATAGTCTTATCAATAATAGGCATCTTGTTTGCGTTTATCTCTTATCAATTGTCATCATTTGGTGATCAGGCAAGATTTAAAGCCGTTACAAGGATGATTGTTTCAGACCTGCGCTTATGCCAACAAAACGCTATAACGCAAAAAGAATCTTGTGAAATTGTATTTGGAACAAATAATTATAAAACAGATAGCAAAGTAAAACAGCTTCCCCCATTAATAACAATACAAAACCCTCAAACAATTCGTTTCGCGTCTTCCGGCAATCCCTGCCCGGGATATTTTGGCACAATTATACTGACATTAAAAAAACAAACAGCAAAAATCATAATCTCTTCCTTTGGGAGGATAAGGGTAGAATGAAAAAAGGCTTTACTCTTCTTGAAGTATTAATTGCATTTGCAATTTTATCCCTTGTTTCAGGTTTTTTCTTTTTACTTTTTGGAACCGTGATTTCAAACGCTACCATAACACAAAAATTCATATCTTCGCTTAATATTGCTCAGGCTCAAATGGAGGAACTAAAATCAAAAAACTTTGAAGAGACAAAATCAAAAACCTTTGCAAATACTAATGGGAAAATAGATGTTTCCACGATTTCAGATGGATTATTAGAAATTTACCTGATCTATAACTGGGAAGAAAATCATAAACCCATAGAAATTTACTCCTTAAGGTCAAAATCATGAAAACAACCAGAGGGTTTACCCTTCTTGAAATAATTATAGCCATTTTTTTGTTTTCAATCCTGCTTATGGCCGGATCATATTTTTCTTCTTCATTCTTTAAGTCATTTAAATCTATTTTAAATAAAACAAATTCGATACAAATAGAGCAAATTGTCATAAGAAACATAACAAATGACGGACGATTTGCAACAAAAGCCGAAGGAACAAAAAATGCCGTTATTTTTTTCAAAAAAGATTCCACTGTTTCCTATGGAATAAAAAACTACAAAGTTTTTAGAAAAGAAGACAAGTATACTTCTTACATTACGGAAGAAAACGATATAAAAACCTTGAATTTTGAAATTATTAACCCAAAACTTGTAATTTTCTCGGTAGATGGCATAACATCGGAAGTATATTGCAGGAACTAAAATGAAAAACAAAGGAATAGCATTAACATATGTAATTTTAGTAATCAGCCTTTTGTTATCTCTTGGAATAGGCCTAGCAAGCATTATTTTTTCAACAACCTCATCTTTGCATGCGCAAAAAGAAGAACTTTATGCTTTTTATCTTGCTGAAGGAGCGCTCGAAACAGGTAAAACAGAATTAGATAAAAATCCAGCATGGTACACAGACCTTCCCCATCATGGGAACATAATCCAATGGTTAAAAACAGAAGCAAAAGGGCTTCAAATTACACCAAAAGAAGAATACAATATAAAAATTGTAAAAGAATATAACATCCCGATTATCTACGGCATGGGCTTTTACGGCAAATCATGTGTTATAATAAAGTTTCAAGACGGAAATTACGAGGAACTTTAATTAGTGCTTTCAATTATAATCCCAACATATAATGAAAAGAAAAACATAGCAGAGCTTTTTGAAAGAATAAAAGCTGCAGTTCCTAACTGCGAAATTATAGTTGTAGATGATAATTCCCCTGATGGAACAGCGGGGTTTGCCCAGAATCTAGGGATAATAACGCTTGTAAGGCCAACAAAGACAGGCTTAGCTTCAGCTGTAATCGATGGTTTTAAGCTTGCAAAAGGAGATTTGCTCTGCGTAATGGATGCAGATCTTTCACACCCGCCGGAAATACTACCTCAAATGCTGAATTTGATACAAAAAAAAGAAGCTGATTTTGTAATAGGCAGCCGACTTGTTAAGGGAGGAGGCCAAAGGGGAGAATCTTTACCGCAAAAATTTATTTCTGGCATAGCCCGTTGGCCCGCAAAGTTTATAACTAACATAAAAGACGTAACCTCCGGTTTTTTTATGTTCAAAAGAGAAATCATCCAAGGCATTGAGTTAAATCCTATAGGTTACAAAATTTGCTTGGAATTGCTTGCAAAAGGACGATACCAAAACGCAAAAGAAATTCCGATTATATTTGCAAATAGATCGGGGACTAACAGTAAAATGGGATTAAAAGCCTATTTTGAATACTTAGGCCAATTAGGGCTCTTGTACAAAGACTTATTTTTTAATAAAAAAAGGTAACCAAATAAAAAGGGGGGGGGAAATGGCAAATATATTACTGGTTTTAGTGTCAATTTCTTTGGCGGTGATTGCTCAACTTTGCATGAAAAACGGGATGAATGCTTTTGGTTCTTTCCAGATAAATCAAATTATCTTTAAAATAATACCTATGTTATTAAACCCATGGGTAATGGCAGGTTTTATACTTTTCGGAATCTCTTCAATTTTTTGGCTGGCAGTTTTATCCAGGATGGATCTATCTTTTGCTTATCCCATGGTATCTTTAGCATATATCGCGGTTGCCATAGCTTCAATAATATTTTTCAAAGAAAGCGTAACTTTAATAAGATGGGCTGGCATCATTGTAATATGTTTTGGAGTTTTCCTTATCTCAAGAAGTTAAAAAAGCTGTAAAAAATCAATCCTTTTTATAGTACTTTGTAAAATCTTCAGGTTTTAAATTATTAATGAATTCTTTGAATTTTTGTGTTTCTTCCGCATCTTTCTCGGAATTAACCAGCTTTGCCTGCATCATAACATTTTCAGAAACAAAAATCGGAGCTTCGGCTCTTAAAGCTAAAGCAATGGAATCAGACGGCCTTGCATCAATAGGAATAATTTTTCCATCCGATCCCATAATTTCAATAACTGAAAAAAAGGTTCCTTCTTTAACATCGCTTATGATAATCCTGCTTATTTTACCTTTTAATTTTTCAACAGTTTCTTTGAAAAGGTCGTGAGTCATAGGCCGGGGAGGAAGAATGCCTTGAAGAACAGTCGCAATACTTGCCGCTTCAAAAACACCGATCCAAATAGGAAGAAAATTAAGTTCTTCAGGATCACGCAGTAAAACTACCGGAGATAAATTTCTCGGATCAAAACCCAATCCTCCAACAGTCATTTGAATCATTTTACAGCTTCTACGACCTTTGCAAAAGCAGCAGAATCAGATACGGCTAAATCTGCCAGCATTTTACGGTCTAATAAAATATTCTTCTTTTTTAACGCGCCTATAAATTTGCTATAAGATATGCCAAATCCCTTTAATGCGGCATTAATTCGGGCAATCCAAAGCGATCTAAAGTTCCCTTTTCTGTCCTTACGATCAACAGTAGAGTGCCTCATGGCTTTCATCACTGCAATTTTTGCGGCTACACGATATAATCTCTTTAAAGAACCTCTAAACCCTTTTGCTCTCTTTAAAACTTTTTTACGCCGTTTGCGGGCAACATTGCCTCTTTTAACTCTTACCATAAGGAATCATCACCTTTATCCTTTCATAGTCTGTTTTACTTATTTCACGATCTTTTGCATATCGTCTTTTCTGCGAAGAACTTTTACACTCAAGAAGATGTTTCGTTTTTGCTCCTCGGCGCATAACTTTTCCAGTTCCAGTTATTTTAAATCTTTTAACAGCTGCTTTTCTGGTTTTTTGTTTAGGCATAATATCATTTTGGTACTACTATAAGCACCAAATTCCTCCCTTCCATTTTAGCAATTCCTTCAGGCATCCCCAAGTCAGCAACGCCATCTATTAATCGCTGAATAACTCTCTCCCCTATTTCTTTATGAGTAACTTCCCTACCTTTAAAAAACAAGCTTACCTTAATCTTATACTTCTTCTTGAGAAATTCATTCGCATGATCAACTCTCACCATTAAATCATGCTCGCCAATTTTTGCAGAAAGTTTTATCTCTTTTAAAACTGACGCACGCTGAGATTTTCTAGCCTCTTTTTCATGTTTTGTCTGCTGATATTTAAACTTGCCAAAATCACTGATCTTAGCAACAGGAGGCGTTGCTCCCGGAGAAATCAAGATCAAATCAAGCCCTTTTTCCCTAGCACGCGCTAAAGCATCAAAAGTTTTGACTATTCCCAATTGTTCACCCTGATCATCAATAAGACGCACTTCCAATACGCGTATCCGCTCATTTACATAGTAATTCTTTGCTATACTTCCACCTCTTTTAAATAAATTATACCCTATTTAGCTTCGACTGTCTATCTCTTGTCCAAGTTTATTGATGAACTCACCAACGGAAAAAGCCCCAATATCCCCTTCTTTTCTCGATCGCACAGCCAGTTTTTGGCTCTCAATTTCTTTATCTCCCACAATTATCATGTAAGGAATTTTTTGAAGTTGTGCCTCACGTATTTTATGACCTATTTTCTCTCTTCCGGAATCAATTTGAACTCTAAGCTCTTTTTCTTCAAGTTCTTTCTTTAATTTATTGGCATATTCTAAATGCCTATCAGCAATAGGAAGAAGAATTGCCTGGACAGGAGCAATCCATAAAGGAAATGCTCCCGCATAATTTTCTATTAAAGCGCCCAAAAATCTCTCCACACTTCCCAATACAACCCTATGAATCATTACAGGCCGTTTTTTTGTTCCGTCTTCTGCAATATAGTTAAGATCAAACCTTTCCGGAAGATTAAAATCAACCTGTATGGTTGGGCCTTGCCAAAGCCTCCCTATCGCATCTTTCATTTTTACATCTATTTTAGGCCCATAAAAAACGCCCGCCCCCGGATCAATTTCATATTTGACGCCTTTTTTCTCCAATGCGGCCTTTAAAGCTTCTGTCGCATGCTCCCAATTTTCATCTGAGCCAACATACTTATCAGGTCTTGTGGACAAAAACACTTCATAATCAAATCCAAAGGTTTTTAGCATTTGGAACGCGAAATCGATAACATCCAAGATTTCTTCTCCAAGCTTTTCTGGTGTGGTAAATATATGAGCGTCATCCTGGGTAAACCCACGAACCCTTAAAAGGCCATGTAAAACACCCGATCTTTCATAGCGATATACTGTGCCAAGCTCAAAAAAACGGACAGGCATATCACGATAGCTATGAAGCTTGGATTTATAAATTAAAATATGCCCAGGGCAATTCATCGGCTTTAAAACATATTCCTGTTTGTCTATTTCCATAAAATACATATTTTCACGATAATAGCCACTGTGCCCTGAAGTGTCCCAAAGGTTGATCTTTGCAATATGGGGAATAACCACAAATTCATAACCCCGTTTTAAGTGCTCACGACGAAGAAAATCTTCAACCAAAAACCGGAGCCTTGCACCTTTTGGATGGTAATAAACCAATCCTGCTCCCGCTTCTTCGTGATAAATATTAAAAAGATCTAATTCTCTGCCAAGTTTCCTATGGTCCCGTTTTTCTGCCTCGGCAAGCTTTTGCAAGTATTCATCCAGATCTTTTTTGTTGTCAAAAGCCGTGCCGTAAATACGCTGGAGCATGGGATTGGTCTCTATACCTTTCCAATAAGCGCCCGCAGTGTGAAGAAGTTTAAACGCTTTTATCTCTTTTGAAGAACTAATATGGGGACCTCGGCAAAGATCAATTAAATCTCCTGTTTTATAAAAAGAGACTTTTTCGTCCGGAATGTTTTTTACCAATTCAATCTTATACTTTTCGCCGCGGTTTTCTAGAAACCTGATGGCTTCATCCTTTGTCATTTCCGACTTTTCAAAAGGATAACCTTCTTTTATTATTTCCCTCATCTTGTCTTCTATTTTATTTAAATCTTCATTAGAAAGAGTGATATCGGGAATGTCAAAGTCATAGTAAAATCCTTCAGAAATGGCAGGGCCTATGGCAAGTCTTGCTTCAGGGTATAATGCTTTTACAGCAGCGGCCAAAATATGGGAGGTTGAATGCCTTAATATCTCTAAATCCATTGTTAAATAATTATATCACACAGTTAAAGAAATGCCCCTTATAGAAAAAGTTCTAGTCGTTGTGTCATACTGAAAAATGACCGTTGAAGTCCCATTAAAAATAAGGGTAATAGCAGGCTGTACCGTCCCATCATAGGAAGTATTAATAACTATTGTACCACTCGGATAATTTTCAGCCGCTGTTAACGACAAGTAGAGAGAAGACAAAGTAAGCTGCATAGAAGTAGTATGCCCCGCAATTCCAACAATATAAGTTTTAATAATACCATCCAGAGATATTTGCTCTAATGAAGAATTCGAATTTGACCATGTAGTTTCTGCCGTAAAGTTATTGCTTGAATCCCCGTAAGTTTGGGTAATTGTCGCATCGCTTCCTGTATAAACATATGTCCCATATAAAGAAACAGTTTTAGTTTTGGATGAAGAAGGAAGAAGAGAATTCAAACTAAGCTTCACATGCAAATCTATTACAGCGCTGTCAGTTGTTCCCGTAATATGATACCATCCACCTGTTTCCTGGGTTACTACTGTAGCAACATTAACCTCTGACAAATTAAAAGATGAAACTTCCCCACCCGCGGCCCAATCCGCAATAGAAGCATATATGTCTTGAGACATAGCTGCACCTTCTGACGCATACCCCTGAGCAGTATCATCAGATAAGCCCTTTATAACCTCTGCGATTTTTCCGCATCCCGATATAAACAATATTCCCAAGAGAACTAGGCTCATCAAAATTATATATTTTTTCACCTTAAAACAACCTCACTTTTTATAATATGCTCAATTTGAAAGCAGTGAAATACTTTAATTACTAATCGCTTAAGTAATCGAATTTCTTGCATTAAAGTTTCCATTTATTTTAAAGTAGAAAATAAATTTGCAAAAATCAACTTTTTTTGGTATAATTACATCTCTGTATTATGCCCAAGAGAAGAAAAACTCGATGCGGTTTTCTGGTTGTTATATCCGGACCATCCGGAGTTGGCAAATCTACGGTAGTTAGGCGTTTGCTTGAGGTGTTTCCTGAGTTGAAAATGTCTATCTCTGCAACCACAAGACCACCAAGACCTATGGAAAAAAACAAATTAGACTACCATTTTCTAACGGAAAAAGATTTTTTTGAACAGGTAAAAAACAATTCATTTCTAGAATGGGCTCAAGTTCATAAGTATTATTATGGCACACCGATTAAGTACATAGAAGAAGAAATAGAAAAAAACAATATAGTTGTCGTAGAGGTGGACGTTCAGGGCGCTTCCAAAATCAAAGAAAAGATAAATATCAATCAACTAAAATGTTCCGCGGTATTTATTTTCCTGATCCCGCCATCTGTCGACATTTTAGCTTTCAGATTAAAGCGAAGAAAGACCGAAAAGGTAGAAGCTGTTAATTACCGCCTGCGCGCGGCAATAGCAGAATTGCAGGTAATGGAAAAATATGACTACATTGTAGTTAATGACAAGGTCGATTCCGCGGCTCAGAAGATTAGGGCTATAATTAATGTTGAGAAAGAAAAGGCATTGCTCAACTAATTAGAAAGTTGAAAGTAGAGTTTTGAGTGAGTGAATTTTAAATAAAAAAGAGGGTGTTATTAAATTGACAAAAGAAACTAAAGAAACTGTAGATATGTTATTAAAGCAGGCAAAAAACAAATTTTTATTAAGCAACGCGGTAGCAGGAAGGGCAAAACAGATAACAGAAGGGTCTCTTCCATACGTCAATGATTTTGATCCTACAAACCCTATAATCACTGCAATAAAAGAAATCGCTCGCGGCAAAATTCGCATAAAATTTGTTACAGCTGAATCAAAAAAACCTGTAGAAGTTAAAGTTGTAACAGAAGAAGAGCCGGCAGTTGTTTCAAGGTTGGCAAAAACAGGCAAAAAGTCTGCAACAAAAGAACACAAAGAAAAGAAAAAATAAGAAGGTTTTACTCCCGTGCTTAAAGGAAAGACTGTCATCGTCGGCGTAACCGGCGGAATATCAGCCTATAAAACAGCAGATATAGTTTCCAGATTAAACAAGCTGGGTGCGAATGTATGGGTTGTAATGACAAACGCGGCAAAGGAATTTGTTTCTCCTCTTACTTTCAGGACTATTTCAAAAAATCCCGTAATTACAACTTTGTTTGGCGAAGAGCTCGCTAATTCAGCGGTTCCTCATATTTCACTTTCCCAAAAGGCTGACTTGATAATAGTTGCTCCGGCAACAGCAAATATTATAGGCAAATTGGCTCAAGGAATGGCTGATGACGCTTTGACAACAATAATTATGTCCTCTGTCTGCCCCAAAATAATAGCCCCCGCAATGAATACAAAGATGTGGGAGAATCCGATTGTAGAAGAGAATTGTTCAAAATTAAAAACTGTCGGATTTAACTTTTGCGAACCAGAAGTCGGGCTTCTTGCTTGTGGAGATGAAGGATCAGGAAGGATGTCTGAACCAAAAACGATCGTGGAAAGAGCGGTTGAATTTTTAACTAAAAAAGAAAAACAAAAAGACGATAAAAAGGATCTTGTGGGTAAAAAGATTTTGGTAACAGCTGGCGGAACACAGGAATCAATTGATCCTGTAAGATTTATAGGCAACAGATCTTCAGGAAAAATGGGTTATGCCATAGCAAAGGCAGCTGCAGATCGAGGAGCGCAGGTTGTCCTGATATCCGCAAATTCAAACCAAACAGCTCCGCTGAATACGACTTTAATCTATGCGGATTCAAGCCAGGCAATGTATGAAGAGGTAATGAAGCATAGGCATGACAACAATGTAATTATAATGGCAGCAGCGGTTGCTGATTACCAGCCAAAGATACAATTTTTTCAAAAATTAAAAAAGGATGAAGATGAATTTTCCCTTGACCTTAAAAAGACAAAAGATATTTTAGAAGAGCTTGGCAAGAGCAAAAATGGGACATATCTAGTCGGTTTTGCTTTAGAAAGCGATAATTTAATAGAAAACGCGAAAGAAAAGCTCATAAAGAAGAATCTTGACATGATTGTAGCAAATGAGCCTTCTGCATTTGGAGACGATTATTCAGAAATAAGCATTGTTGACAAAAATGACAGGATTGAACATTTTTGCAAGGCTAAAAAAGAGGATTTGGCACATAGGATACTTGATAGAATCTTTATTTCCTGATTAAATGAATATGTTATACTAAAATCATGTTTGCTCAAATTATCCTCGCAAAAGCGCCGCCTAAGCTTAATAAGATATTCCATTATGAAATTCCCGAAGAGTTAAAAGCAATTTTATCGATCGGCCATCAGGTTTTGGTTCCCTTTGGCAACAGCAAAAGGGTTGGATATGTTGTCGGTTTTTCACAAATAAGCGAAGTTGAAAAGACAAAGCCCATTTTGCAAATCATTTCAAAAGACCCAGTATTTACAAGTCAAGGGTTGAAATTAGTAAAATGGATGTCAGAATATTACCAATGTTTCTTTATGTCCGCATTTAGAGCCCTGCTTCCTCCCAGCATCAAGAAAAAAGAAGGCAGAAAAAGGTTTGCGGTGGATGGGAGGGATGGGAGGGACGCGATTAATCGCGTCCCCACGGGGGAAGTAACCTTTTGCGCCCCAATATCGACCACCCACCAACAAAATGCCCTCAACCAGATTCTCCCGTCATTAGATCAACAAAACGGAGATCGGTTTCTGCTCCATGGAATTGCAGGTTCCGGCAAGACAGAAGTTTATTTAAAAGTCGTAGAAGAGGCAATTGCGAGAAATAAAGGGGCAATCATATTAGTCCCTGAAATCGGGTTAACATCACAAATAGTTAAAAGATTTAAGGAAAGATTTGGGAGTTTAATTTCGGAACTCCACAGCGGACTAAAAGATAAGGAGTATTTTGAAGAATGGAGAAAAATCTCAACAGGAGAATCAAAAATAGTTTTGGGAACCCGCGTAGCCCTTTTTGCACCGGTAAAAAATCTGAAAGTTTTAATATTGGATGAAGAACAAGAACCTGCATACAAGCAGGAGCAAAATCCACGATATGACGCAAGGAAAGCGGCAGAATATATGTCGGAAAAGTTTGGGGTTGTTGCAATTTTTGGATCGGCGGCCCCTTCCGTTGAGACTTACTATAAAGCAAAAACAGGAAAGATAAAACTCGTAGAGCTACATTTTGAGCCCCGACCTTCCTACATAGAAATAGTTGACATGAAAAATGAAAAAAGAAAGCTTTTGTCTCCATTACTAAGACAAGCAATAAAAGAAACCCTGGAAAAAAACGAAAAAATCATCCTTTTTATAAACAGGAGAGGCTTTTTTACTTTTCAAACATGCAGGAAGTGCGGAAATACTGTGAAGTGTCCAAACTGCGCGACCTCACTTACTTATCATTTTAAAGATAATAAACTGATTTGCAGCTATTGTGGTTTTACTGCCGGAATAAATATTATCTGCCCAAACTGCCAAAGCACCTCTCTGGCATTTTTGGGAAGTGGGACACAAAGGATTGAAGAGGAGGTTGGTGAAATTTTTCACAAGGCTAAAATCATTAGAATTGACAAAGACTCCGTTACAAAAAAAGGATCGCATGAAAAGTTATTTGCCGCGTTTACACATGGAGAGGCAAATGTCCTGATTGGCACACAAATGGTGACAAAGGGGCTTGATTTGGCAGAGGTAACACTGGTCGGGGTAGTCTCTGCCGATTCAATGCTGTATATTCCTGACTTTAGATCTTCGGAAAGAACTTTTCAACAATTGACACAGGTCGCAGGGCGGGCAGGAAGACACAACCTGCCAGGAAGAGTTATAATTCAAACATTAAACCCCGACCATTATGCTATAAAATATGCCGCGGCTTGTGACTATAAAAGCTTTTATGAAGAAGAGATTCAAATAAGAGAGTCTCTATCCTATCCTCCTTTTGCAAGTTTGATAAATATAATTATTCAAGGGAAAGAAGAAGAAAAAATCATAAAAATTTCTAGTGATATAAAAACATTTTTAGAAAAAAGACTCACTTTGTCAGCAGATTGTAAAATTCTCGGTCCGGCAAAAGCAACAATAGAAAAAATCCGTGGCAATTTTAGATGGCAGATATTGCTTAAGGGAAAAAATATTGCTACCTTGCAAACTGCAGTAAAAGAATCTTTAGTTAAAATAATTATACCAGTAGATATGCGCGTTTCGGTAGATGTTGATCCTGTAAATATGTTATAAGGATGAACCACCTCATTCATAATATTGAAAATCTTTAGATCTATTTTAGAAGCTCTTATAATAAAAAATGAAATTACCTGCAAAAGCTCACGATAAAATAAAATATGGACAATTTATCAGTTACAAACAGATTTTTTTATGTTGCTCCGACCGAAGATAAAAAAAACAACTTAACTGCACCCGCAAATGGGAATATAAAGGTTGAAACAAATAATAATTCCTATAACTATTCAATAACAACTTATTCTCCGCAAAATGATACATATCCCAATTACGGAATAATTTTTTTAGGGGGGGCTTGGCATAACGTACGCAACTATAACGACTATTTCACCTCAATTGCTGAAGATGGAGCAAAGGTAGTTGCAATCCCCTATCCTGGGCATGAAGGGGCACCAAAGATTTCAAAAAAAGCTTTTAAAGATATTTCTTTATATGATTACGCAACGGCAACAGCAGAAAATATCGCGGAAATAATAAGATCAGATCCAACGCGTAAATGGGTAATAGTTGCTCACAGCATGGGAAGCTTAGTCGCCAAAGAAGCACTCGCCGATTTACATAAAAACAATACGGATCTTTTTGATACTAATATAGCAGGGGTACTATTACAACAACCGGCAGGCCCCAAATTTAGGGCGGGGGCAATAATGGCAGGTTTCTTTGTCTCTCAAATACCAAAACTTCCATCAAAAGAAGTAAAGGCAACAGATAGACAAATTTCAAATATGTTTTTTAATGGGGGGCTTCCTCCTGTGGGGTTCAATTTACAGTCAGAACCTTTAAATGTTGTGATTGGCTGTATTGGGGCAGTGCTCAAATACAAAAGATCTGAAGGGTTCTTTGGTAAATTGGTATATGTTTTTGAAGCAGATCAAGACAATGTGGTTTCAGCAGGAACAGGCGGAGATATAATAAGTTTTTGCGACAAAAAACAACAACCTTGTTTTCTCAAAACAGTAGAAGGGGGACATGAATATGCTGTTACAAAACCCAAAGAAGCAGCAACTTTCACAGTAGGATTTTTAGATTTTTTAATTGAACAAAAAAGGACAAAACAAAAATGAGCTTAACAACTTTTTTCTCAGGAGCATTAAGCGCTCGCCATATTGTCCAACTAATTGAACTTGGCAAATTGCCAAGAATAAAAACCAAGGAATTCCCAAAAAATCAAACTTCTCTCCGTGATTTCATATTAACTCGTACTGACATAACCCGTCATTTATCCTCTTTAAATCTTAGCGCTTCCAAGCTGGTTACAACAGAAAAAATAACCATTCAAGAAAAAAGACTGGAAACAGACGGTTCCAATGCCTTATTTTATGTTCCATCTCCTGACAATGATAAAAAGATTGTTGTCCTTATAACACACGGGATGGGACATTCTCCCGTACATTTTCATAAGCTAGCCATGTTGTTGGCCAAAAGAGGAATAACCTGCGTATGCCATTCGCTGCCAGGACATCATGGATCTACCCCTTTAAGAAGAAAAGAATTTACAAAATTCGGCATAGAAGATTATTCCATCAATAATGGAAAAAAACTAATCGAACTCGCACGATTGTTCCAAGATAAAGCTGTTTTTGCTTTTGGACACAGCATGGGAGGCTGCACTTCTTTAAGAGGAATAACTATTTTAGATCAATTTTTGCCGGCCAATGTAAAAGGCGCAATATTATTAAGCACAACATTAAACATTGAAACACCGTTAAGGCTTACTCGTCCTGTGATAAGATGTTTTGGCTCAAATATTGACAAACTTGTTTCCCACTATCCATTTGGTTTTTCCAGAAAAGGAGCCTTTCACGCTTTTTTTAACGGGGAATTTTATGATGGTTTTACAAAAAGAGACCTTGAATATTTTTATGAAGGATATCAAAAAGAATCTTTTTTTTCGGGGCTTAATCTTCTAATGTCTGTTACTCCATTTAGATTAATCCCTCCGCTTGCTTTTAATTTTAAAGTTAACATTCAAGCCCTTCCTGTACTAAATATGATGGGAGAAGAAGACCGCTTAATTCCCATGAAAGCAGGAAAAGATGTTGGCCATTTGCTGACAAAGTTAGGGTCGCTTGTTTCAAATGAAATTATCCCGGGAGCTCCGCATGACAGCATGTTGACACATCCGGAAAAAATAGCAGATCATATAATAAATTGGCTTACTACTCGTGGTTATTGACAATTTCAAGATTTTTGATATTCTTACAACTGTAAAGCCATTATATCAAATGGATAAAAAGGAGTCAGTTTTATTGCCATGAGTAAAATAAATAAAGTTTGTACCGTTTTAATTCTGGTTTTAACCTTCATATTTTTCACAAGCAATCTGACTTTCGCCCAAAGCAAGATAGTCAAAAAAACAATTAAAAAAGTTATCCAACCTGAAATAGCTCCTATTGAACCGCCTGAGACCTCAAGCGAAGAAGGAATTCTTCCCGAACTATCTGCGCCCCCCGAACCTCCAACTGAAGAATACAAAGTTAAAGCAGAAACAACAAAAGGGCTTTTAGGTTTAGGGCTAAACGCTGCATACGGCGGATCATATTTATTTAATTTAAAAGGACAGCAGGGGCTTCTCGGAGCTTTGTCAGCTAGAGGAGACTTTATTTTTGCTGACCCATGGCTCATAGGATCAAAAATAGGCTTGGCAGAAGATGCTGTTGAATACAAAATAGGGGTGGGGTATTTAATGGGAAACGGAACAGATGACCAGCCTATAAACGCAATTCCGTTGTATGCCGATGCGGTTATATATTTAAAAGAAGGTTCTTTCTCCGGGATGGATCCGTTTATTGGGTTTGGATTAAATTACAATTTAGCAGGAAGAGATGGAAAATCAGGTAATTTAGGCGGGCAGGTTTACGGAGGAATTCTCGCAGATTTTGGATTTGGAGGAAAGACAGAGCTTTCTATTGGCTATCAGTCAATAAGAATTGGAGACGGCACACCTTCAGCAAATGGAATAATATTTTCCGCGACACATCCGTTTGTTTTGTAAAAAATCAACCCAAACCAGCTTCAATCAGTTTCTTTGTATAAGCATCTGATGGACTAGTCAAGACTTTGTCAACTTTATCATCCTCAACAATTTCCCCTTTTTCTATAACAATTACTCTATCACAAATATATTTTATAACTGCCAAATCATGAGCAATGAGAAGATAAGTTAATCCTAGCTCATCTTTTAACCTCTTAAGCAAATCTAAAAGCTCAATCTGAACGCTTAAATCAAGCGATGAAACAGGTTCATCTAATATCAAAAAACTTGGACCAACTGACAAGGCTCTTGCAATTCCAACCCTTTGCCTCTCTCCTCCGGATAATTCATGAGGATACCGATTATAATGCTCCTTTGAAAGCCTAACCAAAGATAAAAGCTCCTCAACTTTTTGTCTGATTTTATTTTTTGGCAGGATTTTATGTATTAGAATCGGCTCTCCTATCGCTTCTCCAATCTTAATTTTAGGGTTGAGCGATGTATAAGGGTCTTGGAATATTATTTGAAAAATTTTTCTAATGTCACGGATTGAATAATCAACAGGTTGGCCATTTAAAAAAATATCGCCGGAATCTTTTGGAATAAGCCCCAAAATAATCCTTGCCAGTGTCGATTTTCCTGCCCCCGATTCCCCAAGAAGCCCCAAACTCTCCCCTCTTTTTATTTCAAAAGAAATGCCTTTTAATACTTCTAATCTGCCAAAATTTTTATTGATATTTTTAATTTTAAGCATAAAGTAAATTCATGCAATCCACAAGTTTTTTGGTATACGGCTTTTGAGGTTTATTGAAAACTTGACTCCCCTCTTCCACAAGTTTCCCTTTCTGCATTACACAAAATCGATCACAAACTTTTTTCGCAATTCTAAAATTATGCGTTATGAAAATCATCCCAAACCCGAGTTCCCGCTGAAGGTCTTTGATCAATTTCAAAACTCCCTCCTGAATAGTAACATCAAGCGCAGTTGTAGGTTCATCGGCAATTAAAAATTCAGGCTGACAGGAAAGAGCCATTGCAATCATAACCCGCTGGCGCATTCCTCCCGAAAACTGATGGGGATAATTTCTTATCCGATCAGGGTCAATTTGCACCTTTTGAAGCATTTCTTTTGCCTTTCTCCAAGATTCTTTTTTAGATAATTTCTGATGCAGAGAGATTGTTTCAGCTATTTGATCTCCTATTGTAAATACAGGGTTAAGGGAAGAAAACGGGTCTTGAAATATCATTGATAGCTTAGCCCCGCGAATGTTTATAATCTCTTTATCGGACAACTTTAAAATATCCTGACCATCAAGTTCAATTGCCCCTGAAACGATCTTCCCTGGCTTTGAAATAAGCCTTAAAATCGAAAGAGCAACTGTCGATTTGCCAGAGCCCGACTCCCCCAAAAGACCAAGAGTTTCTCCTTTTTCAATATAAAAAGAGAAATCATCTACCGCTTTTATAATAGAATCGTCTTTATAGAACAATGTAGAGAGAGTTTTTACTTGCAACATCAACTTAAAGATTACCAGAAAACGCAAATTTTTGCTATAATAATAAGGAAATGTCTGATTTTATCGGATATACTAAGAGGCCTGAACCGAAATGGCCCTATTTTATTTTGTATGGAGCCGTGATAGTAATTCTATTTTTTGCTTTTTCTATGGTTCCGACAGAAAAAGAAAAGCCAAAACAAGAAATAAAAGAAACCAAAATAGAAAATAGTTCTCAAGTCATATCGCAAAAAATCAAAGAAGAAAAAAAGCCCAACACAGAAACAAACAACTCACCGATAAAAATTGAAGAAATAATCTTTACCAATAAGTTAAGCGATTCTCATTTGCCAACAGATAATCTCTCCTCCATATCAAAAAGCGAAGGGCGCATGGTTTATTGCTATACAAAAAGCGACTCTCCTTCTGTCCCCATAACAATTAGACATGTTTGGATTGCTCCAAACGGCGAAGTTCATGCTGATATCAAGCTTTTATTACTCAAACAACCGGGTAATATTTGGAGTTATGTGGGGATAGGAGAAAAGCAGGCAGGGACTTGGAAGGTACAGGTTAAAACGACAGACGGGAATATTTTGGCTCAAAAAGGACTCTTAATCAAAGACTAATCTGCCATACCTTTATTTGCCTTTGTTTTTTATCTGGTTCGTTTTGTTTGGTTGAGATAATTTCAATAAAACATCTTTTTCTATTTGTCTGGCCACTTCATCCCATGGTTTTTGCTTAATAACCGCCCTAACCTCTTTCAAGGCTTTTGGATAGTCGCCTTTAATATATAATACCAAAGCAAATTGCGCGCGAATATCAGTGTTTTTGGGAATCTTTTTCAACACATCTTCAAATTCGCGGACAGCTCGTTCATATTGCTTAAGCTCAAACAAAGCTGCGCCAAGCTTAACATGAACATCTATTTCGTAAGGACCACAATTAATTGCCTTTTCAAAGCTTTCAACAGCTTTGTGATATTCACCCTTGCCATAATAAGCAACGCCAATATTTTTCAAACTCTCAAAATGCAGTGAATTTATTGTTAAAACATTTTCAAACCACTTTAGTGCTTCATCATGTTTTCCCTGCTCTCCTAATATAGCGCCCAAATTTGCCAAGGCAAAAACATTATTGGGCTTATCTCTTAATGCTCTTTTATAATACAAAACAGCAAGATTGTATCGTCCCTGCTGTTGATAAAGAAATCCCAATTTACAATTAGCTTCAGAATAATCAGGCTTTATAATAATTGCCATTTTGTAGGCAGATTCCGCATCTTGATTTTCTTTGTTTCCCATATAAATATCTCCTAAAGCTTTATAGGCGTAAGCATTATAAGGATATTTTAAAATCGCCTCTTGCAACTTCTTAACCATAGGCAATTCTTTATGTTTAATTTCAAACTTTTGAAGCGCGGCATAAGCTTCTGGCGATGTTTTAACATTAAGAGAAAGAAGGATATCCCTGATCCATTCAACTTTATCATTAAAAGGATCTAATTCTAAATATTTCTTTAAATAATAAGCGCTTTTTGGTTTGTCTTTTTTATTGCTCAAATACATAAAGCCCAAACTTTTGTATGGCTCAGTAAATTTCGGATTTAATTTTATAGTTTTTTTATACTCTTTTTCCGCAAAATGGAGTTTCCCCCATTTCTCATATAAAAATCCCAAGTTGTAATGAGCTCCGGCAGATTTTGGAGCTATAAGCAATGCCTTCTTAAAGTTTTTTTCTGCCTCTTTTTTGTCGCCTTTGCTAAGATATGCCGTTCCCAACGCATTAAAAGTTTTCTCCTCGTTTGGAACATAAAAAATTGCTTTTTTCAGTTCGGCAATCGCTTCTTTCATTTTTCCTCTCTGCAAATAAATCAACGCTGTATTATATCGGGAAAAATAATTGGCGTTATTTATCTCCAATGCTTTTTGATATTGTTTTAACGCATCATCGTCCAATCCTTTAAAAGAATAAGCAATGCCCAAATTATTTAGCGCTCCTATATTGTTTGGATCAAAGCTCAATGCTGTTTTATAGTCATAAATTGCTTTATTATTTTCCCCTATCCCCGCATAAGAAATTCCTCTATTAACAAACGCTGATATGAAATCGGGTTTAAATCGAATAGCTTTATCATATTCTTTAATCGCCTCTTTGTATTTTCCATTATTTGAATACCATACTCCAAAATTAAAATGGACATATGAATTGAAAGGATCAAGAGAACACGCTTTTGTATGTTTTTCTAATGCCTCTTTAGTCAACCCTTCTCCTGCAAAAAAACCAGCTAAAGTACTTTGAATAAACCCAACATCAAAACTCATAGCATCTAATTGTTCGCACATTTTTTTAGCATTTTTTTTATCCTTTATAGCCTGAAAATACTTAAAACGGGCAAAATAATAACTGGCAAAAACCATTCTAATCTCTTTCTCTTTCAATAAATCTATATTGTCTATTCCCCGTATATTATAATCATACCAATAATCTTTTGGAGCAAGAGTGGACTTTGTCTTTTTTGTAATTTTAAAAATCAAGCCTTGAGGCTCAAAGATAGTCCCTAAAAGATTCTCATCGCTATTATCTCCTACGCTGTATAGATCTTTATCAGAATACAAGATCAATTGCCGTCTTAATTCTTTTGACATGCTTGGATTGTCGGCAAGCGCAAAAAGATTCTGCTCTTTTACAAGAGAGGGAACAAGTAGCACCAAATTGCCGTTTTCATCAAAAATAGAAACATCGGGACGAATCTTTAAGACTGTGCGAAAATAAATGGGAATAAAAACGAACGGATCTCCTGCCGGAATAAAAACAGAATTTTTTTTAAGTTGCTTCAGCATATTCAATCCAAGATCATATCCCACAAAACAATTGCTTCTATCAGAAGTGGAATAATTATTAGAAAGCGGCGCCAAAAAAGAAAAAGCAATAAACAGATATACAATGTACTTATTTATTTTCAGGCTTATAATCTTTGACAACAAAAAACTCAACGCATAGCCAATCCAAACAACCGCAATCATGTAAGAGGGTATATAGTAAACTTCGATATCTGGAATGTTATAATTTAAAGCAATTAATACATTAAAAGCAAAAACAAGAAGCAAAAAAATAAATATTTTTTTGCTTCTTCTAAAAGAAGCAAAAATGCCGAGCAAAACAAAAATGAAAAATCCAGGAGCAAATTGTTGTGACAACAGCTTAGCATACAAAATAAAATTAAAAAACAAATCCTTAAGCCCAAAAACAAACATCCGAGTTTTGTACTGCGCACCGGTTAAATGATAAATAATCCCCGACAAGTCAGAAACATTCCTCCAGTTTATTTCCGGCTTTGCAAGCATTCGAATAGGAATATACAAATAAAAACTCAACCCTAAAAGAAATAAAAAAAACGCGAACAGCAGATTTCTTGATTTTAATTTTAAAATGTCTTTTGGCGAAGCTATTACAATTATCCAAATAATCGCGGGAAATAAGAACAAGAAAGACCTATGATGCGTCAGTCCTGCACCACAAACAAAAGAGAGCCAATATAGCAACTTTACATCCTTTTCCTTGTCCCATTTTAATAAAATAAAGATGACAATCGCAAAAAACATCGCGTTTAAAGCGTAAACTTCCGCAATTACCGCCTGTGACCATAAAGTGGAAGAAAAGGCAAAAATAAAAGAGGCGCAAATAGCGATAAGTTTTGATTTTTGCAGAATTCTCATGGAAAAATAAACGAATAAAACAGCAACGGCGGCGGCAAACGAGGAAGCCAAATTTACCCTAAAGGCTATTTCGCCAAAAGGAATAATAATAGTAAACAGTTTGCCAAGAAGACAAAACAGCGGGTATCCTGTAGGATGAGAAATCCCCAATGTGTAAGCGGCGGCTGTTAACTCACCACTGTCTCCTATATAAACAGTAGGACAAACTGTTTTAAAATAAACGCCAAAAGCAACAAGAAAAACAAATATTGCCAATGCATATTCAATTAAGTTGTTTTTTTTCACTTTTTTAACATCCTATCCGCTTCCGCTATGCCATATTCAGCGTTTTTATTTTCACAATCTATCTCCAAAGCTTTTTGGTAATAAAGCTTTGCTTGAATATAGTTTTTTTTCAGCCAATTTATATGACCTAAATTATTATATCCGACAATAAGCAAAGGATTAACCTTGATTGATTGCGCAAACATCTCTTCAGCGTTATCCCACAATCCTTGATTTAAATAAACCATCCCCAAGCTGTTGTAAGCCAGCGCAAAATCCTTGTCTCTCCCTATAGCTCGCTCAAGTTCTTTTTGGGCGTTTGTAAGCCTATCTTGCATAAAGTAAATATTCCCTAAATTGTAATGGGCAGACACAAATCCATCGTCAAGTTTAATGGCTTTTTCAAATTCTTTCAACGCAAGCTCCTGCCATCCTCTTTTTGCATAAGCTAAACCAATGTTATTATGCATAGAAGAGATATCGTCGCCAATTTCCCCTGATTTAAAATACACCTTAAAAGCTGGCAAAAAATCACCTTTCCTAAGATTTTCACCTTCATGAAAATAATAAGAAGCCAATATCTCTCTTGTTTTTTTGTCCAGATGAGAATAGTCTTTTGGTAAACCATCTAATTTATAAAATTTATGATAATTTCCAAAAGGAGCTCCTGCTTCAATCGAAACAACCTTGCAAAGCAGTCCTTTTGATTTCAAAAAATAATCATAAATATTATAATCATAAAGATTCTCATTTGAAGAAAAATAAACAGGCCGATTCTTTCCTGCCACTGTTTTTTTTATGAATTCTATTCTTTTCTGATTCCGCTCTTTTTCAAAAAGTGAAAAGTTTATGGGGTTAATGTTTTCATCTATTATCAACACATCCAATCGTTGTTTTTCAACTATTTGCAAATATGACAAAGGAAAAACAACATTATCGCCTTGCGCGAATAAAATAGCGTTTTTGTCCAATGTTTTTAGTATGTCAGTCGCATATTTGTAAGCAATCTCGTTGCCGCTGTTATTATTTAAACGATAGTTTGCCGCAAAAACAACCAAAGGCAACAAAAAAAATACTCCACACAAAACATAAAATGCTTTTGTAGAAGAAGTTTTATTTTTAAACAGCTCTAAAACAGATGAAATTCCGACCCCAATAAATACCGTGATCAAAATATAAGAAGGGATATAATAAACTTCAATATCTGAAATATTATAATTTATACTAAACAATAAAAGGATGCTTGTGGCAATTAAAGAAAAAAATAAAAATTTATCCCTTTTTTTAAAAAGACTAACAACACCTATCAAAGGAAGCCAAATAAGCCAAATTGGCCACTGTTGAGAAATTTGTGCAAAAAAATACAAAAAATTGCCCGCCACGCTTGCAAAAGACAGAGAAAAAAGCCTATTTTGATATTGCCCAGCTGTTATATGATAGATAAAATTGTTTAAATTCTCTGGATTTCCCCAGTCTATCTGCGGATTCGCCATAGAGCGAATTGGAAGGTACAAATAAAGGCTTAATCCCAAAACAAATAAAAATAATGGGAAAAAAGCTTTAAGAAGAGAAAAATGCCATTCCTCTTTTTTGGCGGGTTTTATTAAACAAAGTATGGCAGGGGCTAAAAGGATAATCGTTAAATGGTTGGTAAGCGCGAGTCCATAAGCAAATATTAAAAAATAAAAATAATTAACATTTCTATTTTGTTCGTAAATTAAGGCAATCAGGATTAAAAGGGCAACAAAAAAACTGTTTAAAGCATATACTTCGGCAATAACAGCCTGCGACCAAAATGCGGCAGAAAAAGCCAAAAGCAGGGCAGAGGCAAAAGCCACACTCTTAAAACTTACAAATCTTTTTACTATCAAATAAACAATGCTTACCGTTAATGACGAAAAAAAAGCTGACATTATGTTAACCTTGTACGCAATACTGCCAAATGGGATCAAAATTGTAAACAGTTTGCCTAAAAGGCAGTATAACGGATATCCTGTCGGATGAGGTATCCCTAATACATGGACAGCAGCAACTAATTCGCCGCTATCGCCCGGATAAATGGTCGGGCAAAGAGTTTTTATGTAAGCCGCAAATGAAATAAAAAATAAAAGAAAAACAATGAAAATATCTTTTTTATCCGATTTGACTAGAATTGATTTTAACAACAAAAGAACTCCCTCTTATAAGAATTTTTTAAAAAACCTCAAAATCCCTTGATTCCAAGCAATTCTGTGAGTAATGCCCGTCCCCGCAACAATTTCTCCTTTGTGTTCAAGATACCATTTGTAAGACCTAATAAGCGCGTCGCTATTGCTATATTTAGGAGCCCACTTTAAAAGTTCTTTTGTTTTGTCAATTGAAACAAAAGAATCGGTGTCAGCCGTACCATAAACCCACTTATAAAGAGGTGAAAGCTTGCAGGCTTCAAGCAGCATTAGTAACGGTTTTACAAGCCATGCGGGGGTTTTTAAGACTGCAGAGCCTGTCTTGGCAAAATCGCATAAACTCCCTACATCTTCTAAAACAGTCCCAAACTTTTCCGCCCCTATGTTAAAAGTATGGTTTGCGCAATCAGGCTTAACTGTAGATGCCAAATAAATTGCCTCTACTAGATCGGAAACCTCTAAAAGCTGATATCTGTTTTTACCATTTCCGATTATGGGGATTTTTTTTCCGCTCTCGACCCAATCGTAAAGAATCTGAAAAACTCCAAGCCTGCCCGTCCCTATAAAAGTTTTTGGGCGAATTATGGAAGCGCAAATCCCTTTCTCCCTAAAAGACCTCAAAAGAGCTTCGGCTTGAATTTTGCTTTTTCCATATGGACCAACGCCTACAACCATGTCATCTTCGTATAGAGGATGTTTTTTTGGAACCCCATAAACCGCCGTAGATGAAATAAATATCACTCTGGCAATTTTATTTTTGACCGCGGACAATAAAACATTTTCAGTCCCGTTAACATTTATTTCAAAAATATCTTTTGATTTCCACAAAGGCAAAGCCGCGGCGGCATGAATTACAACATCAATCCCATGCATTGCTTTTTCCAAAAAGCTTGCATCCCTCACATCGCCATTTAAAAATTCAACTCCGCTTGGATATTCTTCTTTATTAAATGGAGCAATATCCAATAAAACAACTTTATGCCCGCTTGATGCAAGCTTGTCTACCAGATGATAACCCAAAAAACCTGCTCCACCCGTAACAAAAAACCTCATAACTGCCTCCTCACATAAAGTATAATAAAAACCAAAACTACCCACAAAACAATATTCACAAAAAGACCGCAATCGCCAACAACAAGATCTGTAGGGCTACCCCCTTTTTTTTCTTGATGAACAAGGTAAAGATACCTGAACAGACCATATAAAACAAACGGTATTGTAAAAATCAAGTTTGTCGTCCCAAATTTTTCAACTGTTTCAGGCGACATTGTATATAAAGAATATGACATAATAGTTAAAGCGGTAACAACTGCTATCATTTGATCCAAAAACCCCAAAGAGTATTTATCTAAAACTTTTCTATGCGCCGAAGCCTCGTTATTTAACAAAACAATTTCATTCCTTCTTTTATGAAAAGCTATAAACAACGAAAGGAATGTAGCACAAAGCAAAAACCATGAAGACATCGCGACATTTACAACAACAGCTCCCGCAATAACCCTTAAAAGAAAGAACCCCGCAATAGAAAGAGAATCAATAATGACTAAATTCTTAAGATAAAGAGAATAAATTACTCCCAACAAAAAATAGAGCACCACTAAAACGCCAAATCCTGTATTTAAATAAAAAGAAAAAAAGATTGAAAATAAAACAAAGGGGAAAAAAACCAATAAAGCATGAATAATTTTTAATTCGCCGGAGGCAATAGGCCTTGATTTCTTTTCCTCATGCGCCTTATCTTTGTTTTTGTCAACAATATCATTGAGTATATAAATACTGCTTGATATTAAACAAAACAGGACAAAAGCAAAAAAAGTTTTCAGAAATAATTGTAAATTAAAAATATTTTGAGAGAATATCACCCCGGCAAACAAAAAAAAGTTTTTTATCCATTGTTTTGGGCGCAAGGTTTTAATTTGAAGGAGGATGATTCTACTTAAATTCTTGGCCATAAATAGCTTTATCTCCCTTTTTGTCCTCTCCACCCCAAAAAACATAAAAATTATCGTCTTTAGAAAGAGAAATTTGAGGATAAACCGCTTTACTAAAAGCATTAATTCTAAATCCTGAATTTGCAAATGCAGGTTTGCCCTCAATGGTTAATTTTTGGAAATAAAGCTCCCCAGTATGATCTGCCCACGCTATAAATAAATTTTTATCTTCATTCTCAACCACTTGAGCGCTATATTCCGCAAAAGGCAAATACGCAAGAGGAATTCCTTCTTTCGCAAAAAGCATATCACCCTTCTCTGTAATTTTTTGATAATAAATATCCCAATTCCCCAACCGAATATCTTCCCAAAAAACAAATCCGGTCGAAGTAACAATTGGATTTCTTTGGTCTCCTGTCATTTGGCAAACAGGCTTTCCGTCCGGACTCCAAAGAATTTGCCCTTTTTTGTTTATTTTTTGGGCGTATATATCAAAGTTCCCGGAGCCTTTATCTTCCCAAGCTATAAAAGCATTTCCTTCATCATCTTTTGCCACAGCAGGAGACCTTTGGATATTTGGAGCCGTACATACAAGTTCTCCATTTT
>MEUB01000032.1 GCA_001771535.1 candidate division WOR-1 bacterium RIFOXYB2_FULL_37_13 | reverse complement strand
TCCGTAACTCCAGAGGCGATCGCTGTAGCCTTTTGCCCTAAGTTGCGCCCTTATCTCTTTATTGCATTTTCTATCTTTAAGTATGCTTTCTGTATTTTGCCCAAAGGCCTCTTTTGCGATTGATTTGAAATCTTCTAGGCTCAAAGAATATAGCCATGTATTCATTTCTGTGTTTGCTTTGGCTTGCGGATTGGCTACGGTTGGATCATAACTTAAAAAGAAGACGTTTAATGATTTTGTGAGTAAGACGCGTGCCAAGAGGGGCTCTCGAAAACTTTCACCCCTGTCAATTGTAAAAACCAACGCGACAAGACGAAGGATTTTCTCGTAATTTTCAGATTTGGATATAAAACCAATTTCGGCATCTGTTATTGGGCGCCCAAGTACATTTGTTAAAAATGATTCCCTGAAAGCATTCATTTGGGAAGATATTCTTTCCTGTAATCGTCTTGCCTTGGCTTTTTTTTCTGGCGGAGTTTCCATTATTTCTTGGATGATAGCATTGATTTTTTCCGCAAGATGTCCAAACATTTTTTCTATTTTATCTTTTTCTTCTTTTTCTTCGTCTTGCGACGCATGTGATTGTATAAATGGGTTATTCTGAAGAAATAGCAGACGCTCTTTGTCGGGAAAGAAAAGTTCATTCATTTGCAGCAGTTCCGTGTAGTCTGCCAGAACGTTCATTTTTAGCCGCAGATCAATTTGCTTTGCGGTTAAAAAGTCTTTTATCGGCTGGTATCTTGCCTTACTTATTGAAGGAGAAGCTAAGGCTCCTCTTAAAATAACCGAATAAGTCGGACTTTGCGCTGTTACAACTTCCAGTATTAAACGTCCTGTCTCTTCTGGTGATAGGGGCGACTCCTCCCCAGGCTTATTGCCAAGAAAGGCCATCAAATGATTTAAACTTTCTAGGCTGTCTTTCCATGAAGGGAGTCTTTCTAAAAATTCATCTAATTCATCTTTTGATTTGATGTGAGGTAAAAGATTTTTAATTGTTACCCATCTAAGGCTTTCTCTCCATTGCGTATTTGCTGACAAAAAAGCTCCTTTTGTAAATAACATGTTTGTTAGCGAACCCTTTTTTGGGGGATCAAGATCATCGAGGGTTGTTATAAGATGTGCAAGATTTGGCAGGGCATATTCAAAAAAATCTTCAGTAAATTTTTCTTTTTTTGCCGCCTTGGAAAGACCAACCAACTTACACGCTAAGCGTCCTTCACAATGAGGCGAAATGTCTTCGCTTGTTTTTATAAAACGAACTAAAGCAGGGAGTGCTTTAACTGTTAAGGGAGCTTCCAGAAACAATTGTCTGCCTACACTGATAAATTTGCAAACTAGGGAGGACGGATAGTCTGCATTAAAATCGGCTCTACTTTGAATTAGATCAGTTATAGCTGGCAAAAGATATCTAAAAAAATCTTCGGAGTTTTTATTTTCAAGAGCAAGGATTTGGCCGACAGGTTCAGCTCCAAAGCGTCTTACTAAACTTGAACTTGCGCTCAAGCCTTTCATCTCATTCCAAGAAGATTCTTTTTTTCCTTTGAGGTATGTTGCTATAGCAAAACTTCCCCATCCCTTTTCAGTAATAAGGCTTAATAATTCATCATCACGGGTATATTCGTATCCCCCGACTATTGAAAGAAGGTTTATCCCCTCATTTTGAAGTACCCAAAAAGGGAATACACTCCATTGTGGAAAATTCCAATGAAGAACTGTATAGACATCATGATCATTTAATCCTTCATAATGGCTTAATCTTCCTCTGTTATCAAAGTTTTCTATGATAAAAGTGAAAGCTGTATCGCCTAAAACTTCTTGTTGCTTGGCTTCCGCAAGCATTTTGTTAAATAAAGAATTTAACTCCATTGATTCAAGCCGTTTGAAAAATCTGGAAAGCCTGGAACTACCATAATAAAGAGCGCGAAGTATTGTTATTCTTTGATCAGAATCGACAATGTCAGGTGCAATTATTGGCATTCCTCTTTTTGCTAAATAAAGAGAGAAGAGTGCTGTCCAATGTGAGGGGCTATCCTTTGTTTTGTCATATGTTTCAAGAAAAAAAGCTTTTAAAAAATCGAAAGCTTTATCTTTTAAAACATCCTCATATAATTGTTTAAGTTTAAGGGGAGTTAACTCTCCTTTTCCTGTTTGGCTCGCATATTCCAGAAAAAGTCCTTCCAGAGAGTCAACTAACATTGCAGCCAGCATTTCTTGCTCTTTGCCTTTTTCTTTGTCTACTTGTGAGGTTCTACTTGTTTCCATTGCCTTTGTCTCTCCCCAACGATAAAAATTGTTTGCTGTTTCGCTATTATTTACAAATATAAGGCCGGCGTTCCCTGCCAGGACAAACGGGTTTCGAAGATCAGAATGAGCGCCTAATTTTGAGAAAGGATCCAACCTTAGTATAGGCATATCTTGAAAGGGGTGCTTTTCGTCGACAGGATTTAAAAAAATAATTTGTTCAACCTGAACAGCTTGTTTTTTTAGCCATTTGTAAATTGTTTCCATTGATAGCATGTACCTTTGGAACTGTATAAGTATAATGGATTTTTCTGTTTTTATTGCCAGTGCTAAATTGTTTTCAGTCTGCTTAAATCCGATAAGTAATGTTTCCTTTGCAGTTGAAAGATCAATTTGAGCCAGCTGGTTTTCTTCCATTATGACGATTCCGGGGCTTTTGTTTGGAGTGTGCCAGGAAGCTTTTCCTTCAACATTATATGGCTTATCGTAAAGAGCTCGAGTTGAATAAATAGCTGCCCCTGGAATTGCCGGATGAGAAGTTCTTGTTTCTTTGGGAATATTTCTGTCAACAGAATAGCAATGACGGGCTGCCATTTTTGCCAACAATTCATTATACTGATGATTGGAATATTTAATTGGAGCGCAATTGACGCAATTAATATTTACAATTGGAATATCAAGCCTTAAATTTTTAGGAGTTAAGTTATGTATCGGTGATTTGCATGTAGCAGCTGCTTTTTGGCAAGGGCTTGCTTGGACTGAACTAGATATTATTGACATATGGGTTCATTTCGGTCAGGAAGAAAAAAAATTGCAGACGTTTTTTACTTGCGCCACGAAGGAATCGAACCTTCAACCTTGACATTAAGAGTGTCCTGCTCTGCCAATTGAGCTAGTGGCGCATATTAATAAGATTTTAGCGCAACTACCCGACATTTTCAAGGAAACCTTGCGAGATGTAGGATTTTCTTGTAAGATATTAATGTCCCAAGGGTTATCGGTTATCAGTTATAAGTTATCAGTTATACGTGCGGGAGTAGCTCAGTTGGTAGAGCGCCACCCTTCCAAGGTGGATGTCGCGAGTTCGAATCTCGTCTCCCGCTAGTAAATTTTGTGAAGCAAAATTTACCCTTGTTTTGTGTTATCATTAGCATATGACTCTTTGGCAAAACCTGACCCACGATACGATTTTCAACTCTCTAGAAGAAACCCTTCAAGTTAAACTTTCAAACATTTGCATCAAGCGCAACAGTTATATAAACCGTGTTTATGAACTTGAAGAGTTTGATTCTCACAAAAGATTTATCGTCAAATTTTACAGGCCTAAAAGATGGACGTTTCAGATGATACAGGAAGAACATCTTTTCCTGAAAGAATTATCTGCCGATGAAGTTTCAGTAATTCCTCCGATTGAAATAAACGGTAAAACACTCTTTACGCTTTTCGATATCTTTTATGCGATATTTCCCAAAAAAGGCGGGAGAGCTATTGATGAATTTAATCAGGAGGGGTGGGAGACGCTTGGCCGCATCCTTGCAAAAGTCCATACGGTGGGAGAGAAGCATAAAAATTCAATCCGCATAAAGTGGCGACCATCCGTTGCAACAAAACATCATTTGCAGGTTTTACTTGAAACAAATTATCTGCTTTCCGACTTTAAGGACTCTTTTATAAAAACCGTAGAACTATTTATCAATAAATTTGATCCATTATTTGAAAATCAGGAACTTATTCTAATTCATGGTGATTGCCATAAGGGGAACCTTATCCATAGGCCAAACGAAGGCATATTTGTAATCGATTTTGATGATATTTGCGTGGGGCCGCCTGTTCAAGACCTCTGGATGCTTTTGCCTGATGTAATAGAAAATTCAAAACGAGAACTTGAATGGTTTTTAAAAGGGTATGAGACCTTTAGGGTTTTCAACAAAAGATCGCTTGAATTGGCAGAGCCTCTTCGCGGGATGAGAATCATCCACTATATTGCGTGGCTTGCCATTCAAAGCGGCGAGCCCGATTTTCAAAAACATTTTCCGGATTCAGGCACACCTAAATATTGGAGTAGTTTGATTAAGGATTTGCAGGGGATTATTTACTAACTCCATTTTGATGCAAGTTTATCCGAATTTAACCCGATTATAAAGGCATGAATAATATAAAGGGTATCTTTTTGTCTATCTTATTTTGTTTTTTGGCTTTTTCAATGGCATATGCTATAGATCCTACAGACATAGGAGTGGGTGCAAGGCCTTTGGCGATGGGGAAGGCTTATACCGCTGTAGCAGATGATGGTTCGGCTATGTTTATTAATCCCGCGGGGTTGTCGACCTCAAATAGTTTGAAAATAGTCAGCATGAACGGGAATTTGTTGTCAGAGATTCCTTATACAATGATGGGGATAAGCCAGCCTATGCTTGGAGGCAATGTTGCCATTGGATATGTCGGATTAGGTGTTGCAGGGATTCAAGAGTCAACATTGAGCGGGATAACTCCTGAAGTTACAGGGAATGAGGGCAGCTTTTTTAATAGTGTTATTAATGTCAGCTACTCAACAGGGTTGGAGCGAGTCCCCGTATTAAATAAATTAAACGGAGGAATACTTAAGAATGCAAAAGTGGGAACATCTGTAAAGTTTTTTAGCCAAGAGTATACTGGGGCTTCCTCTTTTGATAATGGAGATTCCGGCGGAGTAGACATTGATTTGGGCCTAATTTCTGAAATTAATGATAATATGGCAATTGGCTGTACAGTAAAGAACTTAATCCCTGGAAACAACATGAATTCAGATGAATTTCCTATGTCAACAACAATAGGGATCGCGAACAAATTTAATAAAATAGATTTATTGACAGCCGTAGATCTGGAAATATCAGAAATGTTGTTACTGCATCTTGGGGTGGAATGGAAGCCTATGAAATTCTTAAGTATAAGAGCAGGGTTGGATCAGCAGCCGTCAGCAGGCGAAGTAGCGACAAACTTTTCTACAGGCTTAGGTTTTGATATAAAAGGTTTTATGTTTGATTATGCCTATCATACTTACGCGGACTTGTCAGAATTGACAACGCATTATTTTTCAATAGGATACAATTTAGAGAGTAAAAAGTAGAGAGTAATATCCAATGATCAGAGGAGCTCCTACGCGGAAGTTTGGTTTTATTCTACTCAAAAAACTGCTATAATTATAAAATGAGAAAAAGCTTGTTTTTACTGCTTTTATTGTTTTTTTTGTTTCAATCTATTTGTTTTGCGCAAGTTTATACAATCACAAGCTGTTCCTCTGAAATCACAGATATAGGCTCTCTTCCATGGGCGGTTCAAAATGCCAATCAGCCGGGAGATATTATTCAGTTCAACCTCGCTCTTTCTGTAAATGGAGTTTCTTCTTCTACAGGGGAAGTCTATCCCGGGCTTGTTGAAGATAGTAGCGGGGGAAAATGGTTTAGAATTATTCTTAAAGCTCCTCTGCAAATTAGAAGCAGTGGAATCAGCATAAACGGCAGATCGCAATCTACAAATTTTGCTTCCAATCTAGGAAAACCAAACATTGAAATCAGGGGAATACATGAGGGGACAAACTGGTTTGACGGCGAATACAGCGGACTTTTCTTGGATGGAATAAGTGATTGCATAATTGAAGGATTAGTTCTTGGAGGATTTAGATATGCCGTAGATATTGAGAACAATTCAAATAACAATTTAATTAAAGATTGTTTTGTCGGTCTTTCCGCATCGGGCGAATCAGCGTATCCAAATCTTGGCGGGATATTTATCTATGCTTCATCAAATAACAGGATAGGCGATGGGACGATCCCTGGAAGAAATATTATTTCAGGAAATGATAACCAGGGGATAGATATTAGATGGTTTAGCTCTAATAATCAGGTCTTGGGGAATTATATAGGGACAAATCATACAGGGACAACTGCTTTGGGGAATTTTTATAATGGAATTCTTATTTCATATGATTCTTCCAATAATAAAATAGGAAATGCTACAACAGGCGGTCGTAATATAATTTCTGGAAACAGGTATGGAATAACCTTTGATTCATCAACAAATGAAGCGTTGGGAAACTTTATAGGAACCGATTATCTTGGAACCTCTTTAATAGGAAATACAAGTGAAGGCATTGCTCTTAATTCGTACGATAATAAAGTTGGAAATGGGACAAGTTCAGGTAAAAATATAATATGCGGCAACAGTCCCGGAATAAGTTTAAACGGTTTAAATAATAAGGTATCAGGCAACTTTATAGGTGTTGATGTGACAGGAACCCAATCTATTCCAAATAATTATGGGGTGGAAGTTTATGGCAGTTCTTGTTTTGTGGGAGATGCCACAGCTCTTTTCCCTAATGTTATATCAGGCAACAAAAATAGTGGCATCAGGGTGTCTGGTAGTAATAATGAAATTGTTGGTAATTATATAGGGACAGACTCAAGCGGAGCTTTAATTCTTCCGAATAATAATGGGATTGAATTTTTTGCAAATGCCAAATATAACAAGATTGGAAATTCCGAGAATGGGGCGGGGAATGTTATTGCCAATAATTCTGTTTATGGAATAACAGCGGCCAATTTTAATATTTCCAATAACAAGATAAGTGAAAATAGCATATATAACAATATAGAAAAAGGGATTTCACTTTCCAACGGCGCAAACAATGGAATTGTGCCCCCAAGCATTTCTCTTGTTGACTACAATGCTCCGCAGGGGAAGCTTAAGGTTTCCGGGACTTCGATCGCAAATAGTTTAATAGAAATCTTTAAAGCGGAGCAAAACCAGGGCAAAACATTTCTTGGAAGCGGAAATGCTTCTGTGTCCGGATCTTTTTCAATTTTGATTGATGGCGTTTTTACCTCTTCTGATTATATAGT
>MEUB01000031.1 GCA_001771535.1 candidate division WOR-1 bacterium RIFOXYB2_FULL_37_13 | reverse complement strand
CTGCACCTTGTTTTGCAATGATAAAGGCAAATTCTACCTGTTGTAGCAGGAAGAGGATTATCCCTTAAAACAGATTCAAACGCGTCTTCCAATCTTCCCTCTTTTAATAACTGGATAAACCCGGGAATATTTATATGAAGAGGACATGAGTTTTCACAGGGAGATAAGAATAAGTCTTTGCAAATTCCGGATTTGCACCTTTTTTCTTTTATATGATCTTCATATTCATCTTTAAAATATTTCATTGTAGTTAAAAAAGGATTGGGGCCTGTTTGGCCTAATCCGCAAAAAGCTGATTGCTTAATTGTCCTTCCAAGCTCAAGAAGAAGACCCAAATCATTTTCTGTACCAATCCCAGAGGTTATGCCAGTTATAATTTTTCCGGCTTGGTAAAGCCCCAATCTGCAGGGAACGCATTTGCCGCATGATTCGGAGGTAGTAAATTCAACAAAATATCTGGCGACATCCACCATACAATTATCTTCGTCCATCACAACCATTCCACCCGATCCCATAATTGTACCCAACGCTGTAAGAGAAGCATAATCAACAGGAGTCTTAAATAAACTGGCTGGTATGCATCCTCCTGATGGACCTCCTGTTTGGACTGCTTTTATTTTTCTTTTTGTCCCTGTACCTTCGCCAATTTCATATACAATGGTTTCCAATAAAGTTCCCAGAGGGAGCTCAACCAGTCCTGTATTTTTTATTTTACCGACAAGTGAAAATACCTTTGTTCCTGGACTTTCCGATGTCCCTGTCTTTGCAAAAAAGTCTGCGCCGCGGGCAATTATCAAAGGAATATTTGCCCATGTTTCAACATTGTTAATATTTGTAGGTTTACCCCAAAGCCCTTTTTCCCCGGGAAATGGAGGTCGAGGGCGAGGTCGTCCCGCTTTTCCTTCAATAGAAGCGATAAGAGAGGTTTCTTCTCCACAGACAAAAGCTCCAGCTCCTTCAACAATTGTGACATTAAGGCTAAAGTTTGAATTTAAAATATTTTTCCCGACAAGCCCAAGTTTTTCTATCTCCTCTAATGCTTTTTTCAACCTTTCAACCGCCAGCGGATATTCAGCCCTTATATAAACAATTGCTTCACTTGCTCCTGTCGCATAGGCGCCAATAATCATCCCTTCCAATATCATATGAGGGTCACTTTCAATTTCATTTCGATTCATGTAAGCGCCGGGATCCCCCTCATCCGCATTGCAGATTATATATTTTTGGTCTCCTTTGGCGTTTTTCATGATTTGCCATTTTATTGCTGTAGGAAACCCAGCTCCCCCCCTACCCCTAAGTTTTGATTTTTTAACTTCCGCAATGACATCATCCTGCGACATTTTCCCTAAAACCTTTTGAAGGGCAGAATATCCGCCGACTGCAAGGTATTCTTCAATATCTTCCGGATTGATCAATCCACAATCCCTTAAAACAAGTTTTACTTGGGATTTAAAAAATGGTATTTCATTCCAATTAGGAATACTTGGCAAACCTTTGCCATAAAATATTTTTGATTCTGCTGTTAAATGATCCCATTCTTCAATTTTGCATAGAGCCTTTTTAATTGGGACAATTCCTTTTGACAAATCTTTTACAATTTGCTTCGCGTCTTTTGCCTCAACTTTATGCAAAATTACAAGAGGATTACCCGGCAAATAAATGTTGACCAAAGGCTCTTGCGCACAAAATCCAAAACATCCGGTTTTTGTAAGATAGGCTTTTACTTTTTGTTTTTTTAGTTCTTTTTCGAGCTCAACATACAAATGGTCAGCATCATTTCCAATTCCGCAAGTCCCCGCCCCAACCGCAATGCGGGGAAAAGAGGTCGGCAAAAGTTTTTTTAGGCCTTTTTGCTTAAGTGTTTGCAAGTTTTTTTCTTCCATTACTTCTTGCCCCCTTTGGCAATATTTATTATTTTTTTAAGTTTATCCGTGGTTACATTACTATAAATTATTCCATCAACTTCGATAACCGGAGCCAACGCACACTGACCAAAACATGCAACTGTTTTTATTGTAAATTTGTTATCTTTTGTTGTATAAGATGTTTCACCCTCTTGAAAATTTTTTTCAAGTCCTAAAAAATCAGCTGTATTTTCAAGTAAGTCTTTGGATCCTCTTGTATGGCAGGCTGTCCCGCGGCATATCACAACCAAATGTTCTCCCTGGGGCTTGAGATTGAAAAAAGCGTAAAATGTAGCAACTCCATAAACTTGGGAAAGAGAAACTCTTAATTTTTTCGCAACATACTCCATGACATTATCTGATAAAAATTTATGTTTGTTTGTTTTTTGAGCCTCTTCTAAAATAGTTAAAAGAGCTCCTTGTTTTTCTCGATATTTTTCTATTATAGAATCAAGCGCTTTTAGATTGATCTTATCTTCCGTTGTGGCACTCATTTTACGCCTCCTTTATTTTTTTTGCTTTTCTGCGTTGCGTTTACAAAATAAATTAAATTTTCAAGTTCAAGTTCTATGTTTACATAGCTTATTATGCAATCTTCAATCCCTCTTAATTTTATCGGGGCAAAATTAAGTATTCCCTTGACTCCAGCAGACATCATTTTTTCCGCGACTTCCTGTGCCGCATTTTCCGGAACTGAAATAATCCCTATCTTAATCGCGTTTTTTTTGATAAATTCAAAAAGTTCGTCAAAGGAAAGAGTTGGAGGGTTTGCCTTTTTATCTATTTTAGACGGATCAATATCAAAGCAAGCGACAATTTTGATTCCTTCTTTTTCAAGCCCTTTGTACTTTGTTAAAGCAGTCCCTAGGTGGCCTGCTCCCGCAAGGACAACATTCTGAACCTCATTTTTGCCTAAAATATCATTTAGTTTTTCGATAAGTTCTTCTACAAGATATCCGCCTCTGCGATTGCCCGATATGCCAAAGAGGGAAAAATCTTTTCTTACTTGCACCGATGTTACGCCAACCGAATCCGCAAGATTATCTGAAAACACTTTGACAAATCCAAGAGTTTTAAACCGAGATAAAGCGTTTTTATATTCGGAAAGACGGATTATATAGTTTTTGCCTAAATTTGAGTTGTTCATAGCTTCACAATAATTATAATTTATTATAACATATTGTGAAACATGGTCAAGTAATTGTGAAACAAATCACAAAGCTTCAAGCAAAAACAAAAAGATCCATCACGATAGTTATATTTAGTGCTTTTTCGAAAATTTAGCCGCACTCCATAAGGCATAAGCACACAAGAAAACCGTCTATAAATCCGATAAATTAATATATGGCAGGAGTATCAGCTGTTAACCCCTCTCCTACAGGATTAACTCAATCCTCCAGAGAGAGAGAGAGAAAGAGAGCAACTTGTTAAAGACTCTCTAGCCGATCTTATTAAGCTATCAAATGATTTTGATACGCAATCAAATGTTGTTACACAAAAGATATCAGAATTAGCGTCCCCGGCAGGGTTTTACCGCAAACAATTTCAAAAGAAAATAGAACTGGCCAATACAGCTTTAAAAAGCGGCAAACTAAAAGAGGCTGAAGCCAGATTGTCTGAAGCCAAAAGTTTATGGTCGCATTATCTTGAAGCCTTAGATCAAGGTGCGGGCTCAACTGTCCATGGTTTGCGTGTTGTAAGAAACGGTAGCGCCGCGTTTGTTGCGGGAGGCGTAAGCGCACTCACTCTTGGGGCGCCTGAACTTATGGGAGGAGTTGCTTTTTCAGCCGCATGGCAGGTAGGGTTTTTTTTCGCCTTAGTCGATGATAAGCCAGAATCTCAAGAAGAAAATCAAAAAACAGAACCTGCGTCTAATCCTTCTCCTCCCATTTTAGATAACAGCAAAATTGAAAAACAAGTCAACGCTCCCCAAAACCCAAAAACATCCCAATCTGTGGATTATAACGGAGAAGAAAGCTTAATAATCCCTCTAGAAGAGACTGAAAGATTACAGCTTGAAAGACAAATTGCTTCCGCAATTCGAGAAAAACCAGATAAGGCAAAAAACTTAAAAACCACAAAAAAAGATGCTCACATACTTATATCTGAAGCAAACCAAGCTCTTGCGGAGTACAAAATAAAACCAGCATTCGACATAGCTATGGAAGTTGCTTTAAGGAATCAATCCGCTCTTTTAGGAAGTTACTCTTTTATACCAATAGCAATGGGTTCCGATATAGTTTCCACTGTGTTGCATAAGAATTTTTCAAATATTGGGAACTTCTTCCTGCAAACTGAAACCCCTGATCAACTTACAGAGGCAGATATGCTTCATCTTTCTGAATTGCAAAAACAGATGAGATTAATACTATTGAGTTTCCAACCAGAGAACAAGCCGATTTCTATAGAGGATTGCCAAACAAAGAAGCAAGGGACAACTTTTTAATAACTTTAGCCAATGAACAAATAGCTGATATTCTTAGCCGTCCAGGGATAAGAAAGGCGTTCAATATCTTTCAAAATCCTGCTTATATGAAAAAACTACCGGATCAAGAAATTTCTCAAATAATTGAAAGTTTAATAGACATAAATAAAATTATAGAATATATCATAAAGGTTTCAAATGTTGAAAAACAGCTTCTTAAAGAAGAAGAAAAAAAAGCAAACGGATTGGCAATTCGATCCCAAATTTATGAAAGCAATCCTCTTTTTCGAATTATTGTAGCAAAAATAGAATCTCTTAGCTTGAGAATTGAAAAAAAACCTTTAGAATTTGTCCTTTTTATGGATAACTTATCGCCAACACAACGATTAGAATTTATGAGGATCATTGATGAATTTATAGGTTATAAGGATGGAGAAGAATCGCCGGTTAGAAAAAAACTACAAAAAACAATCGACAATCGCAACCTTCTGGCTGTTGGCAAACGGCAGGGTTATAAACCACAGGTTATGGAAGTGTATCTTGTTGACGGCAAAGATTTGCCAAAAGATGCGCTAGTGGGACCAAGTGATCAGGCAGGACAAAAAGGACACGCGATAAAACATAATAAGCCGATAGATAAAAGCAGAGCTCCGTATAGAATAAAGGTAGAAACAATGATAGACCTTACACTTCGGTATAGCGCAAGCAACCAGTGGACGCCTGCCTTGGCACGAGAGGTTCGGAGATTAAATCGCGACGGACGATATAGTGTTGAATTTGTAGATAATTACCCTATGTTCTTAAATAACTACCCTGACTCGCAAAGAACTTACGAAGATCCTTGTTTGCGTTTAAGGAATCTTATTGGCGCAGGCTTCAGGTTTGATGAGAGCACTGGTACAAACACAGAAGAAGAAAAAGTTCCGCTTGATATTTATCTGATTTTACAAGATATTATGCGCTCGCATTATCGAGGTTTGTGCATATAACAACATTCCTCGACTGTATCCCTAAAAAGAATACTTTGGCACTCGTATCTTCATGAAAAAACAATCAAGTATCTTCGCGGTTTCGCCTCGGATCATTAGGACCAGGCACATACCCTTCAGCATCCCAAGTTGGAGAAGATTCTCCATCAACCGCTTCTGCAAAATCTTCTTCGCCTGAGACTTCTTCATCGACACCGTCTGCATCGTATTCTTCACCAGCTTCTTCCTCGTTATAAGATTCAAGCTCATCCGGACTTAATTCAAGAGTAGCAGCCTCTATCTCCGCTGTGAAATCGCTTTCTTCGTTTTTCATTAGATCTGCAAGAAGATTTTCTTTTTTGTTAATATTACTCTGCAATCCCAGGTAAGAATCCAATAATAAACGGCCCTTATAAGTATCTGCCAATTTCATATCTTCATCAGAATAACGAGCATAAAATTCTTCATCCAGCAAATGGCATCTTTCATCAAGAAAGGCAAAAGCCTCAAAAAAGGCTTTAATCCCTGGGACATCATTTGCTGCTCTTAATAATCTAAAACAAGAATCAATATCACGCTGAATATCCTGATATCGAAAAACTCTGCCAATCAATTTAACAGAGTCAGCAACATAACTATTATCTGTCTCTATTCCCTCTATAATTTCAAGGCATCTTACAACTTCATCTCTAAATACATCTGTAGGCAACTCTAAATAAGCTCTTCCGGCTTTGGCATATAAAATCGCTGCTTCTTTATTTTTGCACGATTTTTTATATAACTCTGCGGAAGTTTTAAGTCTTTGAGCTGCAATTTCTTTGCCTCCAAGTTTTCCATATATTTCACTTACAAGAACAAAGGCAAGTCCTCTGTTTTCCCCTTTATAACATTCTAAATATTCAATAAGTTTTTCAATATATGACATACCGTCAAGGCTTTCTTTTTCCAATGCCTCAGAATAAAATTGTAATTGGGTTTCATCAACAAATAGATTTTCATTCTTACTTCCTTCAAAGCTAATAAGATTTTCCGGGACAGCAATTTTTTTTCTTAATTCAGGCAGAGTTACATCATCCAAAAGGGAATATGCTAAAACAGAAAAATCTAATTCTACCGCGCGAGAAAAAGCTTTTAGCCCTTCAGCCATTAATTCTTTTCGTCTTTTGGAATCACTTCTATCATTTAATGCCTCATTAATACAAGCAGAACCAAGTTCCAGATAGGCATCAGGCATATCACTCGTTTTAACATAAACTTGAGCAATTTCATTTATAAAATAAGGATTGCCAGGATCAAGTTCTTTTACCATATCAAACACTCTTTGAGCTTCCGTCAAATTGCCTGTATTTTTTGAACTCTCAGCCATTTCAAGAAGTCGTAAAATAGCATCAGCTATCATTTCTTTCTGGTTATGAGGAACAAGGCTTTTGGCTATTGTAAATACAACATCAGGATTGCTTAAATCTACTTCTGAAAAAACACAATCTTCTATCTCAGGAGGTGCTTCTGGATCACTAACAACAGGAATATAAGCTGGAGAAGTTGGAATTTTATGCTCGCCAGTAATTGACAAAAGCCCATTATTCCGGTCAGTACGTAAAGCCCCACTAAATAAACGGCGAAAAGGACTTTTTGCTGCTCTTTGCGGCTTTACTTTAACCACGGGTACTGGGCCGGCACCTAAAAAGAGACTGAAAAGAGCCATACCTCCCCCTTCTTATCTATCTATAAAATCTTTCGACAAAAAGGGACTAGGATTTCAGGAAATAATAATCTGATTATCTCCTTCGCAACAATCGCATCAGTATTTTGGGGTTTTTCATAACCCCCATAAAAACCGAGCCGATTGTCGGATATGTCCTCGGGTTGGCAACAAGACTCCACAAAACAGATGAATGGTTTTCAAAATCACCCATCTTTTCTATCAATGGCGCGTTCTCTTTAATATATTCAAAAACTTTTTTCAACACCTTATTATCAATATTTTCCATAACATATCTAATCAAAAGGCACAAACTAATTTCTTTTCCAAAAGATTCTTCCCATTCCTGTTCGTAATTTTTTAAATTTTCGTTTTTTATGGCTTTTGCTAGTATTTCCGCGGACTTGATCCCATAAAAAATGCCGCCGGCAGTTATAGGCTTTACCTGGCATGCGGCATCTCCCACAAGCGCGGCATTTTCTTTTACAAGATCACATGTTCCAATAGGAACAGGCCCCGCGTTTTTTTCAATAATTTCTCCTTTTATCCCGTTTTCTTCCATAAATTTTTCAAGCTCGAAAATAGGCTTGTTGGAAATTGTCCCAATTCTTACAATCCCATTCCCTTCCGGAATAAGCCAATTAAAAAAAGAAAATGGTTTAATATAATTCACCTGGACGCGATCTTTATCAGGAACCTCTTTTTTTATCCGATATTGCAGCCCTTTGTAAAGAGTCAGGTTGCTGTTAAATCCGAGCAATTTTCGGACTCTGGAATAAGGCCCATCAGCCCCTATTAAAATTTCGGCAAAATATTCTCCTTTGGTAGTTTTAAGGAGATAGCCGTTTTCTTCTTTTTTTATGTCTTCAAGCCTGGTTTCAAACTGTATATCCAAGCCAAGGCTCAAATTTTTATCAAAAGCAGCCCTGTCAACTATATAGGCAACAGAAGGGCGTTTGAGCAGAAAGGCTGAATCGTTAAAATTGATTTTTGCGCCGTCAATTACGTTTAAAATCGACTGTTTTGAAATTGGAATAACAGTAGCAGAAAAAACATCTTTACCGACAATCCCTGCGCATGAGACAGGAAGCCCGACTTCTTTATGCTCTTCAAAAAGCAAAGGGTTAAATCCATAGTGCTTGAGCATTTGACCCAAATAACAGCCAATCGGTCCAGCACCTACAATTATAATCTTAGGAAATTTTTCAATTTTCTTCATTACGTAATGAATTATTATAACATATTAAGAGCGGATTGATCTTTGCTGTTCTATCAAAAGAGGCTGGCTGTCATAATAGATCTCAACACCGGTAATTTTAAAAGTTACGCTAGCCCCAAACTCTATTTCTTTGACCAAAGGCTCTGAATGCAAAAATCTGACAAAAATAGATCTTTCGACCCTAGGAGAACCAGCTAATGTATTCATTAAAAAAGATTGGATATCAGGCATTTGCAAACACAAACCAATAACAGGTGTTCTATCAAATGAAACTGTAATTCTTGTAAATCTTCTATCATTTCTTTCAGTTGTTTTACAAATAAAATTTTCTATCTTTTTTAAAAGCCGGCTTTCCAAATTTTGCGTGCCATGATGAATAACATCAATGAACAGCTCTCTCTTTTCAACAACCAATTCATCGCAAATCCATTTGCCTTTCTGTCTAACACCCTTAATTTCAAAAGGAACAACTGGCTTTGCTGTTATAAAGTTTTTATTGCCGGCATTAATTTCCATGGGATCCAATGTTGACGCCTCAAGCTCTGGATCAAGAGAAAATCGTGGCATATCCCAAGGACATGGATCCCCTGACTGCCAAGGAACCCCAGAATATTGCGGCGCAATATATTTATACGGTTCCTGCTCTCTGCCTCTTAATAAAAACCTACTTGCAGCGTGCATCGCAGAAACAGCCATTTTACCCAATTCCATTACAAATCTCCTTCAAAAATAAAATTTATTCGCCTTAGTTTTTATCTTTAAAAATAAAAATAAATTTCAAGGAATTTTTATTTTTAACGCGCTAATAACCGCGCCTTCTGATGCCCCCTCCACGAAGTTGAAAATATATGCGAGCCATCCTTGCGAGCCACAAAATATATATAATTTGTCTCTGACGGGAACATGGCAGCCTTAAATGATGATAACCCCGGATTACAAATCGGGCTGGGAGGCAGCCCTTTATACTTATAAGTGTTATATGGCGAATCAATTTTTAGTTGCTTGATATAAACTTTTTTTGTCGGATCAGCAAGCACATATTTAATTGTAGGATCAGCAGCAAGCGCCATCCCCATTTTCAGCCTATTATAAAAAACAGAAGAAATAACTGGTCTCTCAGAATCAATTGCCGCTTCTTTTTCTATGATAGAAGCCAAAATCAATGTCTGATAGAAAGAGAGTTTGGCTTTTTTTCTGTTTTCCTGCCAATATACCCAAATAACCTGGTTAAATCTTTTTAGCATCAGGTCAGCAAGAGCCGCAAAACTTATATCAGTATTAAATATATAAGTATCAGGAAAAAGAACTCCTTCAAATGAATCGGAGTTAACTAGCCTTAAGAAAAAAAAATCGCGCGCTTTTGCTTTCACCAGATTTGTTTCTGTCAATCCCCTAAATTCTTCAAAACATTTAACTTTGTTTTTTTCTAAAATAGATCCCATTTTGTAAATAGAAACTCCTTCAGGAAATACAACCTCAACAGGAGCAATTTCCCTGATTTTTGCGTTTTTCAGTTTTAGAAGAACATCAAAAAGCGTGGAATATTTATCAAAATCATAGCTGCCTGCCTGTATTTTGTCCTCTAACCCGAGCGATTTTACAGCGAGGCTGAATATAATCCTGTTTCTTATGATTTTGTTTTCAAAAAGGCTGTTTGAAACTTCCGAGGCAACAGCCCCATGTCTAATTTCAATAATAACGGACTGAGAATTCCTGCCTGTCTCAAAAAAAATCGAAATGAAACTGAAAAAACCAAATATCATCAATATTGAAATTATAATGGGAATTGTCTTTTTCAAGATTTTGCGCCCCTACATGCTATCCAAATAATTTTGCAATATAAAAACTGCCGCTGATTTATCTATTATGCCGCGGCTTTTTTTGGTAGATATCCCCGCGTCCCGAAACATTCTGCTTGCGATTTTCGTAGTCAATCGTTCATCCCATGTTGTGATTTTTTTGCCTTTAAAATGGTCTTTTAAAAAACCGACAAATTCCAAAACTTTTTCCGCTGCTATGCCGATTTCACCCGACATTGTTTTGGGCAATCCAACCACTATTTCTTCTACTTCCTCATATCTTCCAATAATCTTTTCCAGCTCTTTTATATCTTCAATAAAAGAAGCCCCTTTATTTACAACCTGAACACCCTGAGCCGTCAAGCCTAAAGGATCGCTAACCGCGACTCCTATCCTTTTTGTACCATAATCCAAACAAAGTATTCTCATAAAGAAGCGATAACCTTATCAATTGCTTCATCAATTTTAGACGGATTTTTCCCTCCTGCCTCTGATTTGTCAGCCTTGCCACCGCCTCCTCCACCGCAGGTTTCGGCAAGAATTTTCGCCAGCTTCCCTGCATGATATCCTTTTTGCACAAGGTCATCTGTTACCACAACAAGAAACAAAACTCTATCAGAAATAATCGAAGACAAAATTATAATCCCCGATTTAAGAGAATTACGGATCCTATCGGCCATTATTCTTAAATTATTCATGGGGATTTCGCAAAGCTTTGCCGAAAGAAATTTTATTTCTTTTATATCCCTCGCTTGAGATATAAGCAAATCTGCTTCTTTTAAAGCTTTTTGTGTTTCAAGATCATCAATTTCCTTTTGCAATTTTTTATTTCTCTCTTTTAACCAGGCAAGGCGCCCTTCCAAATGTTCCAAAAATTTATTAACTTTAAAAATATCTTTTTCATTAACCGCCTTAATAAGGCTGTCTATTTCCGTTTGTTCAATATCAAAAATGGATGCTTCCAAAAACTTACCGCCGCCCAAAAGATCTTTTTTTGCCGAAAGCAGCAAATGCTGCCTCATAAGATTATTAATTTGATCTTTCATGTTTTTGCTTCTATAAACTATAAATATTTTAGAAGGCTCCCCCGCAATAGCTTCAATTCTTCTAATGCCTGCTTGCAATGCCTCTTCTTTTATAATTTTAAAGAAGTCTATTTCTGAAGTATTTTTTATATGGCATCCGCCGCAAAGCTCGCAACTTACATCCTTGATTTGAACAACCCTGACTTTATCCCCATACTTTTCAGAAAAAAGAGCCATGGCACCCATTTCACATGCTTTTTCATAAGAAATATTGGTTTTATCAACTGCCAGCTTTCTTTTTATTTCTTCGTTAACAAGCCCTTCAACTTCTTCAATCTCTTCCGCGGTCATAGCCCTATTAAAAGTAAAATCAAAACGAAAATAGTCCGGCCCCACATAAGAACCAGCCTGCGAAACAAAATCGCCTAAAACTTTTCTTAACGCGGCATGCAGCAAATGGGTAGTCGTATGATGAGTCGCGGATTGCTGCCTTTTGCTTTCATCCACATGAGCCTTTACTTTTGCCCCCTCATTTAAGCCTTCAATATTATCCAAAAGATGAATAATAATTCCTCCAATTTCACCATATGTACCAACAACAATTTTATCCTGAATAATCCCTGTATCTCCAACCTGGCCTCCTCCTTCGGGATAAAAAGGAGTTTTATCTAAAATAACAATTTTTTCTTCAGGAATAACAGCAACTATTTTCGAATCGCATTCCAGCTTGTCATAGCCGATAAATTTTGTCCCTCCATATTTTCCCTGATAAACATTTTTCAGCCTTAAAATGTTTTCCTGAGATTTTTCGGAGTTTCCCCTGCCTCGCTCCTTCTGTTCTTCCATAAGTTTATCAAATCCATCTTTATCAATTAAAAATCCTTTTTCCAAAGCAAGTTCAGAAGTAACCTCGAAAGGAAACCCATAAGTATCGTGAAGTTTAAAAGCATCCTCTGCGGAAAGTTTTTTGTCCGCGGCTTTTTTTGCAAAAATATCTTCTATCAGCTTTAACCCGTTTCCCAAAGTTTGTTCAAAATTTTCTTCCTCAGTTTTAACTTTATTTTCTATAAGTAGAAGTTTTTTTCCAAGATCGGGATATGCATCCTTCATTTGCTCAACTATAACCCTGCAGAATTTGTGCAAAAATGGCGTTTTAATTTTTAGTTTTCGCCCGTGAAGAGTCGCTCTGCGAATTAATCGCCGCAAAACATATCCGCGCCCCTCATTTGAAGGTAAAACAGAATCAGCAATCAAATGAGTTATCGCTCTCGCATGATCCGCTATAATTTTTGAAGATACGCTTTTGTCGGGAAGCATTTGAAAAATTGGCTCAAAAAGATCGGTATCAAAATTATCGCGCTTCCCCTGCAGCACTCTTGCAATGCGCTCAAGCCCCATACCAGTATCTATGTTCTTATTTGGCAGAGGAATTAATTCGCCATTTTCTTTGCGGTCATATTGAATAAAAACCAGATTCCAAACTTCCAAAAACCGCTCACAATTACAGGAAGGATCACATTTTTTACTCCCACACCCGCCACCGTAATCATAATAAATTTCCGAACAAGGTCCGCAAGGGCCTGTCGGCCCAACAGCCCAAAAGTTATTCTCTTCATCCAAACGATATATCCTTTCCTTGGGGACACCTATCTCTTTTTCCCATATTTCAAAAGCCTCGTCATCATCCTTGTAAACAGCTATTACCAGTTTATCCTTATCCAACCCAAATTCATTGGTTAACAAATCCCATGCGAAGTTTATTGCCTCTTTTTTAAAATAATCCCCAAATGAAAAATTCCCCAGCATTTCAAAAAAAGTATGATGCCTAGTAGTGCGGCCAACTTCGTCAATATCGTTCATGCGTATGCACTTTTGCGCCGTTGTTACTCTGCTGTACTTGGGAGATTCCATACCAAGAAAAACAGGCTTAAAAGGGAGCATTCCGGCAAGAGTAAGCAAAACAGTGGGATCAGAAGGAATAAGCGGAGCGGAAGCCAATCTTTTATGGCCTTGTTTTTCAAAATATCTTAAAAATTTTTCCCTTATCTCTTTACTTTTCATTTTAAAATCTCTGAAACAAATTCTTTTATTTTTGCGTGAACTTCTTCTAAAGTCATCTGCGCGTTTATTTTTTTTATTCTCTCTGGGTCATTTTCGGCTATTTCAATATATTTTTCATAAACTCGCTCATGAAAAGCCAGGATTTCTGATTCAAAACGGTTAACATTTCCCCTGTCTTTTGCTCTTTTTAGGCCCTTATCCGCGGGAATATTAAGAAGAAGAGTCAAATCAGGAATTAATCCTCGGCTTGACACCCAATTAATATATCTTACCAAATCTTCCGGCAATCCTCTACCCCCAAGCTGATAGGCCAAAGTAGAATCAATATACCTGTCACACAATACTATTTTACCCGCAGATAAAGCAGGTTTTAAAACTCTTTCAACGTGTTCCACCCTGTCTGCGGCGAACATAAACATTTCTGATAAAACTTCCGGTTCATTCTCAAAGATTATTGCTCTTAATTTTTCACCCAAAAGCGACCCTCCAGGCTCTTTGGTCACAAAAACTTCATGCCCAAGCGTTAATAAATATTCGTGAAGCAACTTTATTTGCGTCGATTTCCCAGCACCTTCACAACCTTCAAATGTTATAAACATGTTGCTCCTCCTCAAATAAATTCGAGATTAAAATTTGCTTCCTGCCTCGTTGCCCTATATTTAAACACAAAACTCAAACAATGCATATTAAATTTCGCTACATAATCAATATCTACTGGAGATAAATCTGTAACGTTATAATCGGCGCTCATTCCAAAACTCAACAATGCCTCTGAAACAAGAAAACTGCCGTTGATCCTGTCAGAAAGAGAAAACTTATAAATTTCAAAATTAAACGGGCTTATCCCACTATTGGATAAAAAGTGAGTATATCCTAATTCCGTAGACAGGAAGGTCGACCAATCGCTTAGCAAATTTAAGCCAAAAGCGCTTTTTGCCCAATGAGACCCTTGCCCATACAATGTTCCGTCAATCTGAATTTTTGAAATTAATTTTCCCATCCATCCTTTTGCGACAGGAGTAGAAGCATTCAACAATCCGCCAACCCGCAAAGTTCCAAGCCCTGTTGACTCTTCGGTAATACAGCCGGCATAAATATCCCAATCAAAATTTATATTATTAAAAAAACCTTTTTTCATGTTAAGGTTCAAATTTGGAATCATGCTTACAGTTTCATAATTGAGCCTCTCATTTAAAGAAAATCTGGTTTCCAACGTGTATTGCCTAAGATTTGGGCTTTGAACAATTTTCAAATTAGACTTTGAATCATCTGTTATTTTATCTCCTAAATAAGTGTAATGATTCAAAACAGTCAATATCGGATCTTTAGGATTATAATTAATCGTAAGATTCCCTTCATTATTTTCATTTGCCCTGTAATTAACTCCAAGGCCGGCAGAAAATGATTTTTTTTCAGAAAAGCCGGCTGTAACACTTCCGTTTAAATCCTGATCCCGATACCATGGAAAACTTTGTAAAACAAAAAGGCCATAATCCTGATTGGATCCTATTTGGGGATAAGGAGCTGTATTTACCGCTCCTCGTTTATAAGCTTTAATATCATACAAATAAATCGGGACAAACATTGAAGGAAAATTCCCCAAATAAAAAGAGGCCCAATTACAAACAATCCAGAGGTCTTTTGGATAAAAAACAATACTTTCGGCATAAATATGATAATGAGGCTCGTCATATCCGCAAGTAGTAAAATTGGCCTGATTTAATTCTATCTTATTTTTCCTGATGTCCACATGTTTACCGTAAATATAAACATTTTCATCCTCATAAAAAAGCTTTATATCATCCGCGCGACCTGTTCTGTTTTTTATATCAAAATCGAGTTTTTTACCAAAAAAGGCAAGCCCCGAATATTCAAGCTTAAAGCCTGCCTCCGTAAAAATCCTGTTACTTCCCGGATAATAGGAAATTTTATCGCCATAGGCGGATAAATCCTTATATAAAATTTCAACTGATCCGGATGCTACTATAAAATTTCCGTCTTGGCTGTATTCCAATGTAGCCGCGTTTATAACAAAATCGGAATCTTTTGCAAAAGATAAAGAGCAAAAAAAGAAGGAAAATAATACAATAAACAGCAAAAGAGGCGACACAAACAAGCTGAAATATGCCCGAAAGCTCACCCTACTTCCTCATATCGGCTTTCTTTGTTGCAAAACTTGGCAACATCTTTTCTGAAAACTAATTCTATGCTGCCAATCGGGCCATTACGTTGTTTTGCAATAATGATTTCAGCAATATTGCCTCTTTCTGATTGGGGATTATAGTAATCTTCACGATGTATAAACATAACCAAATCAGCGGTCTGTTCAATTTCTCCAGACTCTCTGAGGTCAGAAAGCCTCGGCCTTCTGTCGGGTCTCTGTTCCACCGCGCGTGACAGCTGAGATAAAGCTATAACAGGAACATCTATTTCTCTCGCCAAGGTCTTTAATGAGCGTGATATTTCCGATATTTCCTGCACACGATTTTCTACCCTTCCCCGTCCGGACATAAGCTGCAGATAATCAATCACAACCAGGCCCAAGCCTCTTTCAAGCTTTAATCTCCTGCACTTTGCCCTTATTTCCATCGAAGACAATGACGCGGTATCGTCGATATAAATATGAGCTTCAGAAAGCTTGGAAAGGGCTCTTGTTAATTTTTTCCAGCCCATATCGGGAAGTGATGCCGTTTTTAATTGTAGTCCGTTTATTTCCGCTTCGGCGCAAAGCATTCTTTGTGCCAATTGTTCCTTACTCATTTCCAGTGAAAAAATCGCTACAGGAACTTTAAACTTGATTGCCATATTTTGCGCCATATTGAGAGCAAACGCGGTTTTACCGACAGAGGGGCGAGCAGCGATAATTATTAGATCAGAATTTTGAAATCCAGCGGTTAACTTATCAAGATCGGTATATCCTGTCGGAATACCGGTAATATGTTCCTGTTTTCCGTATAAATGGTCTATTTTATCCAGAACTTTTGTTAATATCTGATCAAGCTTGTGAAACCCTTCACGAGATCGCTTTAACGCTATTTCAAAAATTGAACTTTCCGCCCTGTCCAAAACCTGATCAACATCCTCCGGCTCATCAAAAGCATCACCAACCATTTTTGTCCCGGCATCAATAACTTTACGAAGAGTCGCTTTTTCTTCAACAATCTTTGCATAATATTCAACATTGGCCGCGGTTGGAACAGAGTTTAACAGATCTGACACATAAACCGAACCGCCCGCCTGTTCAAGGGTATTATTCTTGCGCAAAATCTCTGTCACAGTAATAAGGTCTACAGGCTCTCCTTTATCAAAAAGCTCTAGAATAGCTTCAAAAATATGCCTATGTGCATCTCTATAAAAGCTGTCCGGTCTCAAGAATTCAACAACTTTAATAATGGCATTTTTATCAATTAACATCGAACCAATAACTGATTGTTCCGCTTGAAGATTTTGTGGAGGGATCCTTTCTTCTGCCATAAGAATTAAATTATAACATAGGACTAAAGGAGTAGCCAACATTAAGAGCCGACAAACTTAAAATAAGCTGACCTGTCCCGTGTCTTCCTGTGTATTTTTTGATCTGCGAATTTTTTTGAGGGCGGATACCTCTTTTAATTTTGAAGATTTTTCACCCAAATCATTTTCAACCATTTCAAGAGTCGCGTATATTTCTTTGGCGCGGGAAACAACTTCGTTTGGAAGCCCCGCCAACCTGGCAACTTGAATACCATAAGACCTATCCGCGGGACCATCCACTATTTTATGTAAAAACGTAATGTGATCTCCCGACTCTTTGACTGCAACATTCAGATTTTTCATGCCCGGATGCTTGTCCGCAAGTTGCGTAATTTCATGATAATGGGTCGCAAACATCGTCTTGGCTTTTATATTGTTATGGATATATTCGGCCACCGCAGCCGCTATCGACATTCCGTCAAAGGTAGATGTCCCTCTCCCTATTTCATCTAAAACAATAAAACTTTTTTCCGTGGCATTGTTTAAGATATTAGCAGTCTCTGTCATCTCAAGCATAAATGTTGACTGGCCGGAAAAAATGTCGTCCATGGCACCGATTCTTGTAAAAATCCTATCTACAATCGGAAGCTCCCCCTTTTCCGCAGGAATAAAAGAGCCCATTTGCGCCATAATAAAAATCAAAGCTGTCTGCTTCATGAAAGTACTTTTGCCTGCCATATTGGGGCCCGTTATCAAAAGAAACCTGCTTTCGCTGTTCATCTCAACATTGTTTGCAACAAAATTATGCTCCCCTATGCTTTTTTCAACAACAGGATGGCGGGAACCAGACACCCAAAGGCAGCAATCCAAATTGTCACCTTTGGGTAAAACTTTTGGACGGCAATATTTGCCGAAAGCGGCAGATTCCGCGAGCGAGATTAAAACATCAAGCATCGCAAGAAAATGCGAGGTTGCCTGCATTGCTGCTGTAAACTCAGCAATTTTACTTCTTATCCCGCAAAAGAGATTGCATTCAAGCTCTTTTGTTTTTTCGTCCGCATTTAATACAAGAGTTTCTTTTTCTTTGAGTTCCGGTGTTATATATCTTTCACAATTTGTAAGCGTTTGTTTTCTTATATAATCCTGCGGAACCTGAGGAAGATTCGCGGTTGTAACTTCGATATAATAGCCAAAAATCCTATTAAATCCGACTTTTAAAGACTTTATGCCGGTTTTTAATCTTTCGGTATTTTCAAGTTCAGCGATCCAGCTTTTGCCTCCTCTGGTAATTTTTCTTAATTCATCCAATTCAGCATTATAACCGTCTTTAATCAATCCTCCATCTTTAATTTGAAAAGGGGGATTTTCGGTAATTGATGAATTTATTATCTCTTTTACTTCAGGCAAATCTGAAATCAAAGAGATTTGGGACAATAAAAGAGAGGTAAATTTTTTGGTAAGCATTTTTATTCCCGGTATCTCGTTTAATGATTCTTTTAGGGCAATTAAATCTTTTGCATTCGCGGACGAAGAGGCAACTTTAGATGTAAGCCGTTCAATATCGAACACTCTCTTTAGTTTTTCGACAAGTTCCGCGCGCAAGATTGTATCATTTTTTAATTCTTCAACGGCATCATACCGGCTATTTAGCTCATCAACATCCATTAGCGGCATTAAAAGCCAATTTCTAAGAAGTCTGCTTCCCATGTTTGTGCTGCAATGGTCCAACACCCAAAGGAGTGAGCCTTTAAAAGATTTATCTCTGGCTGTCTGCACAAGCTCAAGATTTTTCCTGGTTTGTGAATCGATAAACATATACTGATTAATTCTGTAAGGAACTATTTTATTTACATGCTTTAATGCTGTTTTTTGAGTTTCTTCCAAATAGTTAAGGATATACACCGCGGATGAAAGCCCGACAGTAAAAGTTTCTATTCCAAAAGAAGCAAGAGAAACAACTTTGAAATGATTTTTCAACTTATCAGAAGCTGCCTGAACATCATAATTATCTTTAAACCGGCTAATCCTCAGCGCAAAATATTCCGGAACATTCTCCTGCCACATGTCTGAAAATAAAATTTCGGACGGGTTTATTCTGTTAATTTCATCAAATAAAGTTTGAGGATCATCTATTTCTGTAATTTTAAATTCTCCCGTTGAAGCATCAATATAAGATACCCCAAATCTGTTTTTTTCATAAGAAACTGCCAAAAGATAATTATTTGTCTTTTGTGACAACATTGAAGATTCAATCGTAGTCCCAGGAGTATAGATTTTTACAATTTCCCGTTTGACAAGACCTTTTGCAAGAGCCGGATCTTCCACCTGTTCGCAAATCGCGACTTTATAACCTTTTGAAACAAGGCGGGCTATATAACTTTCTGCCGCGTGATGAGGGATTCCGCACATGGGCATACGGTTATCGCCTTGTCCGCGGCCGGTTAAAGTAAGTTCCAGTTCGCGGGAAGCAAGCTCAGCATCCTCATAAAACATTTCATAGAAATCGCCAAGTCGAAAAAAAATAATTGAATCTTTATTTTGAGATTTAATTTCAAGATATTGCTTTACCATGGGGGTAGTTTGGATCATTGCTTATCTCCAATCATAAACAGTCTATCTGTAAAATCATTATATAGTACACGAGGGCTCAATTTCAAGATGCGCAAAATTTGGGAAGTTTAATAAACCTATTCACTCCAAAGAGCTTCATATGAAGTTGAAGGATCAAGGTGCTTGCCTAGGGCATTAGGAAAAAGAATATAAAAATGAAAGGGCTCCGTTCCTCTTTCATCTGGAAAAACAACAGAACCAGCATGCCCTTTAAACAAAGCAAAGGCACCCTTTAATCTGGAAACATCGCCAGCATCACAATTATCCCAGGAATCTCCATTCCATTTTCTTGCAATAAAGTTTTCTCCTATAGATATCGCGGGTGACATGGTCAGTAAATTGGTTCCAGGTAAGTCCATTGTCGCCAACTCTAAAGTAGTAGGCAATCGGCCTCCCATTCTAAGCACCGATTGAAAAGCAAAAACCCAATTATCAGCATCAAAATATTTTTTACTGATAAATTTTATAGGGACAAGATGTCCCTTACTGTCAACTGCTTCTGGCTTTTTACTAAAAGGAATAAAACCATTAAAATCAGAAAGTTTCGGGATAAAAATATCCTGCACTAAAGTGTGGGGATTGCCTCTACCTCCTATTCTGGAATCTATAATACCGGCAAGCCCTATTAATTGGTTCCACACGCATAAAGATTTAATCCACTCATCTGTAGCTCTAATGCTCAAGCCTGTTATACTAACGGTAAAAGATTCTTCGTTAGATTCCAATAATTCAATTTCTGTTGGAATAGAATTTCTGCGCCATACACCATTTTTTCGCCCGCTTTTAGTGCGCGTTCTATCAGAATCGCAGGGAATCAAGGTGTTTTTTAAGAATTCAACTTCTTCTCCTTTAGCTCCGCCAAAAACCCATTTGCCTATCTGGCCTTTTTCCAGTCCCCTATCCACAAACCCCACTCGAGTAATTTTAACTCCTATTTTTGGCAATTGTATATAACTGTACATTTTTCTTTCTTCCTCTTTATCTGTATTTTGTATACTATTCGCAGATAATTCTAATGGCTCACTATTTCTTATTCTTTCTCGTCATATTTTTAAAAAATTTCACTTAAAAAATAAAAAAACTGGAAAAAAATCACTTCCTGATCTGAACTCCTAATTTATCTTCCAACTCTTTTTGAATCGCCAAAAACCTTTCGCTTACAACATCATCAGTCAACGTCGCGTTTTTATCTCTAAAAGAAATCGTATATGCCCGGCTGTTTTTGTAAACATCGAAAAGTTTTACCTCTTCAAGAATCTCGCCGCCGACATCTTTTATAAGGTTAATTATCTCCTTGTGCGAAGATTGAGGTGAAACAAACATGGCTAGATCCCTTTTGACTCTTGGGAATTTAGGAAGTTTTGAGAATTTTTTATCTTTTTTTGCCTTTAAAAGTTCCTCCAGATCAATCTGAAAAACAAAAATCTTTTGGCCAAAATCCCATTTTTTCGCAGCTTCAGGGTGCAAAAGGCCAAACCATCCTATGTTATCAATCTTTGCCGACTCGTTTGGATGCACCCAATTATTTTGAACCGGTGAAACTTCAAATTCATCAATAAATTCTGAAATTAAAGTTTCAACGACCCCCTTAATAAAAAAATAAGAAGAATTCGCAAATGTTATGGCTCCCGCAACAATTTCTTTTTCATGATGCGGATCACCGGGGACAAAAACCTTGCCCACTTCAAAAATCCTTATATCGTCCTCTTGATGCCTTGCGTTGTGTGAAATAACTTTTAAAATCCCGGGAATAATATCCGTCCGCATAACAGATTCTTCATAAACCATTGGATTTGATATCTTCAAAGCCCCAACGCCTGCGCTTTCCGGATGTACTATGCTAAATGTTTGAGCTTCATATAAACCACAGCCAATAAGTATATCCTTAACACGGGATATTTTATCCAGGCTGTCTTCTCCCAAAGCTTTTTTAACAAATCGGGGCATTGTCGGCAAAATTTTATTGTAATCATTTATTCGCGATACTTCTTCTATAAGATCAATTTCCCTTTCAATATCCCCCGCCCTAAAACTTGGAACACCGACCTTTATTTTTTTAGTTTCTTTTTTAATGATTTCAAATCCCAACCTTTTTAAAATCTTAATCGCAACCTCGGGCAAAATTTTAATGCCTAAAACCTGATCCATTCTAGAAAATCTTAACTCTAACAATTTTTGATCGCGCTTTTTTTCTTTTATATCGATTCTTCCTGATAAAATTTCCCCGCCAGAAAGGTCTGCGATCATTTGAGCTCCCCGATCCAACGCCTCTTCGACCATATTTAAGTCAACGCCTTTTTCAAACCGGGAGGAAGATTCGGTTCTTAATTTTACTTCTTTTGCTGTTCTGCTGATAGACACAGGGTTAAAATAAGCCGATTCCAATATAATATTAGTTGTCGTTTCTGATACTTCCGTATTTTTTCCTCCCATAACTCCGGCCAATGCGATTGCCCGTTCGGAATCAGAAATCACAAGCATATCTTTTGCAAGCTTATGATCTGTTCCGTCTAAAGTTTTAAACGCTTCATCAGTAGATGCTTTTCTTACAATAATTTGTTTGAGCCCTCCGCTGCGGAAATGCAGTTTGTCGGCATCAAAAGCATGCATAGGCTGGCCATATCCCAATAAAATATAATTTGTAACATCTACGACATTATTTATCGATCTAATGCCAAATGCTTCCAATCTGCCTTTAAGCCAGGCGGGCGATTCTTTGATTTTGACATTTTTGATAACACGAGCCATATAGCGAGAGCAAAGCTTTTTGTCTCTTATATCAACTTTAAGATAGGAAGAAATTTTTTCTTTTGTTTCTCTAACTTTTATTTTATCTACTCTCGGCTTGGTGCCCGTTATAGCGCAAACTTCGCGGCTAATCCCCAATACAGATTGGCAGTCCCCCCTGTTTGGAAGGATGTCAACATCAAGAACATTAAAAGAATGGACAAAAGTCTCAAGTCCGGCCATTGTAAGCCTGTCAGCAAGCTCTTCGGCCTTCATATTTATATTAACAAAATCTTTCAGCCATTCAATAGAAACTTTCATATTTCTTCTGCCATCCTCAAAACTGCCTTAAAAACTTTAAATCATTTTCGTAAAAGAGCCTTATATCATCAATCCCGTATTTAATCATAGCAATACGTTCAACACCAAGGCCAAAAGCAAATCCTGAATATTTTTCAGGATCGATATCTACATAGCCAAAAACGTTGGGGTCAACCATCCCAGCTCCTAAAATTTCAAGCCACCCCGTATTTTTACAAAGGCGGCATCCTTTACCATTACAAGAGGAACACTCAACATCGACTTCTGCTGACGGCTCCGTAAAAGGAAAATAACTTGGCCGAAACCTTACCTTTTTATCCTTGCCAAAAACCGCATGCAGGAAAGCAGTCAATACCCCCTTTAGGTTGCCAAAAGTGATATCTAAGTCAACCATAAGCCCCTCTAATTGATGAAATACTGCGGAATGAGTAATATCATCGTCTCTCCTATAAACCCGTCCCGGAACAACAAATGCCAATGGAGGCTCTTTTTTTTCCATTATACGAATTTGAACAGGTGAAGTATGTGTTCTTAATAAAAGACCGTTTTCAAGCCAAAATGTGGCCCACATATCACGGGAAGGATGATACTTTGGAATGTTTAACGCTTCAAAGTTGTAATATTCTGTCTCTACATCCGGACCCTCAGCAATATCAAAACCCAATCTTCTGAATATTTTCACCAAATCTTCCATGACAACCGTAATCGGATGCTTTTTGCCTCGAGGGATTCTTTTGCCCGGGAGAGTAATGTCTATCTCTTTTTCAGAAAGCTTTTTAGTTAGAACCTGGTTTTCAAACTCAACTTTTTTTTCTGTAAGTTTTGACTCTATTTCTTTTTTGGCAAGATTTACCGCCTGGCCAAAAGCGGGCCTTTGGGAAGGATCAATATTGCGTAAAGATTTCAAAAGCTCGGTAAGCAAGCCGTTTTTCCCAAGGTATTTAATGCGAAATAATTCAAGCTCCTGCAGCGATTTTACACAATCAAGATCCTTGCCAGCTTGTAATTTTATCTCTTCTATTTTTCCTGACGTCAAATTCTTACTCCTTAAAAGATAATTATAACAAAAAAACTGGAACTTTGTACTGTTAGCAGTTTCTCTGCCTTACAGCTTCATATAATATAATAGAAGCCGCCATTGCCGCATTTAGCGATTCGGCTTTCCCGGGGATTGGAATTTTTATAGTTTCATCACATAATTCTAATGCTTCGGAAGATAAACCGGAAGACTCATTCCCTATCAATAAAACAGTAGGCTTCTTAAAATCAACTTCCCAATGAGTTTTTTCTGTGTTCAAATCTGTACCTACAATATTAATACCTTTATCCTTCAACTTTTTTAAAAAAGAAGAAATTTCTTTTATCTCAACAATCGGCACCCTGAAAATCGAGCCCATTGTCGATCGCACAACTTTTGGGTTGTAAGGCTCAACCGTTCCCCGCGAAATAATCATTCCTGACCCGTTGACAGCGTCAACGGTTCTTATCATTGTACCTAAGTTTCCCGGATCCTGAATTTCTACTGGAAATAATATTAAAGAAACAGATGACTGAACCGGATTAAAAATCGAGTCAAAGTCATAAGATGGATTTTTGCAAACAGCTAAAATCCCCTGTGAAGTTTCAACTGACGATATTTTGTCCATCTCTTTCTGTGAGATTCTAAAGTTTTCAATTCCTTTTTTTTGTGCCGACAAAACAATGGGACTCTCTTTTGAAAAAAGGATGAATTTTATTTTGCCAAAAGTAAGCGCCTCTAAAACAAGTTTTTCCCCTTCCGCGACAAAAAGAAGGGTTTCCTGCCTAAGTTTTTTTTGGGCAATAAGGTCAAAGGCCAATTTTGCACGGGGATTTAACTTCATTATGTAATTATACCATTATTCCTTACTTGATTTTGATCTATAAAGCAATATAATTCTTTATATGAAACTACGGGAAGTTATTGGATATTATACAATTTCAAGGCATATTTCCTCAATAATAGTAATACTATTTATTCTCGCGGCAGTTTCACATGCCAAAATCTTTCAGGATACACAAAAAAATCTACACTATATCAGCCAAAATGGTTATTACCGCTCCACAAACTTCGGAGATACCTGGAAAAAAATTCCTTTAAACTCAACCTATGAATCAACCGGCATTTTACAGGAAAACTCAAACGGCATATTATATATGTTCTGGCAAAAAGATGATGCCCTTTGGGTAGAAGAAAGCAGAAACAAAGGAGAAATCTACTCAAAACCAAAACAACTTTTTTCTGATTTTGAGCCCGACGCGTTTTCTATAAAAATAATAAAAGATGTATGGCATATAGTTTTTAAAAAAGGCAATGATGTCTATTACATATCCTCACAAAACAACGGAAAAAGTTTCGCGCCGCGGCAATTGCTGGCGAGTTCGCCTAATATCATAGATTGGGCCTTTTACGGGGACGAGCAATTGTTATCTCTGTACTTTATAGAAAACAAAACAATCTATAAAGCAGAATCCAACAACCAAGGCATAACTTTTAGCAATAAAAAAGAAGTATACGCTTCAAACAATGATATTATTGAACTTGCAAAATCTTTCTTTGCCTGGCTGGAAAAATCTCCGTCCGGTTACCGTATATTTTGTTTCCAACCAAACACAAAAATTCCCTGGTTGGCATATGAGTCGCCAGAGGAGATTTCAAGCATAGACTCAAAAACAGATAGCTCATGGACGCTTATCTCTTTTAGCCAAAAACTGTTTTCTTCAAATACAAAAAGCCTCATTAAATTGTCAAATAATAAAAAAATTATAAATACAACAACAAACCTGAAAGATGTTTTTTATCAAGGAGAAATGCCAATAGATTGCTTTACGGATAAAAACGACATTATTCTTTTTGCGAATAAAAATGATGAAATCAAAAAAGCCATTTTACACAATCCAGATGCACCACAGTTGACAATCATTTCTCCGTCAAAAAATTTATGGTTCAAACAAGGAGCTGCGGTTTTTTTGAGCGCCAATGTAATAGATAAAAACCATGACCTAAAAGATACTCCTCAAATATTTATAGATGACCAAGTTATGGCCGATTTTTCACTTTACCCTTTTACAAACAACAATGTATCCGGTTTTATTTTATTGCCGGATCAGTTAAAAGAAGGAAGCCATCTTCTTAGGATGCAAGCTGAAGATAAAATGGGAAATATGGGAGAAGAGATAATCTCTTTTGGAATCGATAACAAATCTCCTTCTATAGTCAAAGAGTCTATAATGGCAACCCCAACCCAAATAATTATACCGATAAAAGAAACCAACTCCGGCATTGATTCCGCCTCTACCATCATAAAAATATCAGAAGGAAGTTCGGAGGTATCAGGAAAAACTGTTTGCAGCGGAAATACTGTCAGCTTTACTCCGCTAAAACCACTATCAACGGACGGAAAATATATTATAGAATATTTGCTTTACGATAAAGCCGGTAATTCCTCAAGCTGTGAAAGCTGTTCAATTGTATTATCATCGACAAACGCAAATATATATGCCAATAGCGCGTCTTCCAATTTAAGCATCACAAATCTGCAAAATGGGCCCAACCCGTTTAACATGGCTTTTCAAGAAGAAACAATAATTAAATATACTCTTTCGAGCCCCGCCAATATTAATCTTTATATATTTTCAATAACGGGAGAATTGCTGTATAAAAGCACAATAGCCAGCCCTTTAACGTCTGGAACAATAAGTTGGAACGGAAAAAATTCAAATGGAAAAAACGTTTCTCCAGGGATTTATTCCTATATAATTATCGCAACAGACACTCAAGGAGGCAAAGCAGTTAAAAGAGGCAAAATTATTGTTCTCTAAAATGCCCCATGAGCAGTTATCACCACAGGAATTGTCCTGCAAAGGATTTTAAAATCAAGCCATAAAGACCAGTTTTCGATATAATAAATATCAAGCCTTACCATATCCTCAAATGGCAAAAGAGAACGTCCTGAAACCTGCCAAAGGCCTGTAATCCCCGGAGCTATTCGCAAACGCTTTCTATGCCAGGGTGAATATTTTTCAACCTCGCGAGGCAGCGGAGGCCTAGGCCCTACAAGGCTCATTTGACCCATAAAAACATTTAAAATCTGGGGAAGCTCATCTATGCTGAGCCGTCTTATCCATTTGCCCATCCTAGTCATCCGCGGATCATTTTTAATTTTAAAGATATATCCCTCAACTTCCGATTTTTCTTTAATATTATCAAAAACATCTTCCGCGTTTTGCGCCATCGAACGGAATTTAAGCATTGGAAAAAGATTTCCATCTTTTCCCACTCTTGCCTGGGCAAAAAGCACAGAACCAGATGAGTCCCATTTTATAAGTAAAGCCACAACGGCAAAAATAGGCAAAAGCAGGATAATCAGGATAAAAGATAAAATTATATCCACTGCGCGTTTTAAAAAAGCGTTAAAGCCGGCCAGCCCGATTTCAGAAATCGTCATCAAAGGAACACCGCCCACTTCATCAACGCTTATCCTTGATGCTATTATTTCAAATATTCCCGGAACAATCTTAAAGCTTACGCCATAAGTTTCGCATTCTGTAATAAGGTCGAGTATTTTTTGATATGATATTTGGGTGGTTGCAAAAATAACCTCTTCAACAGAAAGCTCTTTCACCCTTTTTTTTAAATCTTCAGTGTTGCCTATAACAAAAATGCCATGGAGGCTCTTCCCTATATTTGCCGGATCATCATCTAAAAAAGCTACAGGATTGCCTCCCAATGTTTTATCGGAAATAAAACGACCCGCGAGTGTTTCCCCAACCTCACCCGCTCCTACGATTAAAAGCTTTTTAACTCCGATCCCTCTTTTCAGTAAAGCTCTTTTCCCCAATTTCAAAATCAACCGGAAAACAAGAAGCAGGAAAAAAGAAATAATCCATGCGTTCACTATAACCAAACGCGAGAACCAAAACCCTCTATATAAAAACAAGAGCCCAAAAAGAAATAACGAAGAAAAAGTGACAGACCCAAACAAAAGAGCCATCTCATCTATAAAATCATTGATCTTTTTGTCGTACAAACCAAACAACTTAAAAATAGCAAGCCACAATAAAGTAATAAAAATCAACGTACCGTAATAATTGTTGAATAAAGGGGTAGTCTCCGGCCCCAAAAAAGTCATTATTTCAAATCTGAGATAGTAGGCAAACAAGAAGGAAATATTTATTAAAATCGCATCTAATAAAACTTTCATTTTTTCAACATCATCTTCGCGTAAGCATTGTTTGGATCCAATTCCAAAACCTGTTCAAATTCTTCTTTGGCCCTTGGGCTGTTCCCTGTTTTTGCGTAAATGGCACCCAAGCCGTTGTGCACTTGAATATTTTTAGGGTCAATTACTAAAACATCCTGGAATATTTTAAAAGCCTCCTGAAAATTTCCTTGGCTCATCTGCTCAAAAGCAATTTTTATTTTTGGCTCCACAAGATTCGGGTTAATACGATTAGCCTCCTTATAATCTGCTTGCGCGGCTTTAAAATCCCCCCGCATTTCTTTTATTGACGCCAAAATCAGATGGGCCTCCGCGTAATAGGGATCAATTTTTAATGCTTTTCGCGTGAATTCTTCAGCTTTTTTTGCGTCCCCTTTTATCATGTATATTCTTGCTGTAATGTATAAATTGTCAGCATTGTAAGGATCAACCTGCATTCCGTACTTAAATATTTGCAAGGATTTTTCAAGTATTTTGTCTCTGTCTTCAGGTTTTGCTGAAAATGATGAGTTTAAAGTAGAGATCCCCTGATAAGTAATAGTACCCCCTTCAATCGGAAAGGTATCTAAAGATTTTTTAAACCATGACAAAGACTCTTCATAACGTTTGAAATCCATATAATTTTTTCCTGTTTTAAAATATTTATCTGCTTCAAACTGAAGGATAAAAACATAACCCAAAATAAAAACCACAACCAAAAGGACTGCCGCATAAAACCAGGGAATATTTTCAAATGTTATTTCACGTTCATCCTCTTTAAATGGATTAGACTCAATATTCATTATAAGCGCCCACATAACCCAAAAAAGAGAAGTAATCGCAACAACTCCAAAGCTAAACTGGTTTTGTATAAGGTACGAAGTTATCGCGGCAAGAAGAGCAACTAAAAAGACCTTTTTATCATCATCAACAACTTTTATTTTGCGAAATCCATATTGAAAAACCAAAAACAAGATAAAAATATAAACAAAAAAAGCTATTAACCCTTTTGTAGCCGGCACATCAAATGTTTCATTATGGCAGCGATCCTGTTTTACATGAAAACCCTCTTTAAAACGAAACAGGTTTGTTTCATAACGAGGAAAAACCATTTTTAAAACTTCAGGGCCAGCTCCAAATACAGGCATATCGGCAATAATCCCCAAAGCACTTTTCCATGTTTCGCCCCGTGAACCGGCCGCCCCTCCAAATTCCAGATGATCGCCCGATTCATCGGGTTTATCAGCTGTATCACTTGAAACATCCGTATTAGTTTTTATTTCGCTGCCGAATCTGGCAAACGGCGAAAAATCAGGATCAATTGCCGTGGCAATAGTTATAACTGAAATAATAACAGCCAATGCCAAAAGTATCTTCCAATTACTCAAAAAACGTTTTCGCGGAATAAATACAATCAGTAAGACCATACCAACCGCAAACCCCAAATAACCCCCGCGGCTTTGAGTATAAAAAAGGCAGATATAATTCAATCCCAAACTGATTAAAACCAAAACTTTCAATACAATATCAGGCAATTTATTATAGGTATAGGCAAACCTTAATCCGGCAAAAGTCATAGCTGCAAAAAACAAATACCAGAAAAAAACATTTTGCCCTGATTGAGAATATATCATAACAATAAAAAGCAACGGAACAGCAAAATAATAAACAACAGGAAGGAGCGTCTCACTTATAAAATATATATCTCCTAATCCCTGCTTTTGTGGGAGCATATTCTTTTTGTTCTTTTTTTCATTGTGTAAAACATTATTATTGCCACTATTGTTGTGAGTCAAAATGAAAAACATCAAAATAAAGAAAGCCATGCACACATATGCGGCCAAAAAGTTTGGCTGGCCGATTGTAGCTATAACCCTTTGCCATGTTACAACCCCGCCCCAAACATAAGGGTCTGTTCCCTGCCGCTGGATAACACCATAAATTGACATTGCGGTTGACACAGGTATTATAAGAGCAATAAAATTTTTAAGTTTATCGAACCCGCGCAGGTAATTAACCGCGATAAAAAACATCAAAGCATAGGAATACCAGGTGATTAGCCCTTCATAACGTCCATAAAACCCGAAGAAACTTATAAGAACCTGCAGAGAAGTAATGGTAGCAGCTGTTATACATAAAAGATAAGATAAAATCGGCCAGTCAAGAATTGTTCTCTTGAAATTGTGGCGACCTCCGACTAAAAGCTTTATTGCCCAAATTGTAAGAATTATCAGTAAGAAAAGGCGTATAATCCATGATTTTGTGCCGGAAAAAACAATCCCAATTCGACGATCAAATATAACAGGAGACAAAAACATTAAAGCAAAAAACAACCATTCAATCGCACGGTCAAAATATTTTATTTTCATGTAAAAAGCTCCTTAATTTCTCTTTAAATACTTCCTTGTCAAATTTTTTGGCGTGTTCTCTCAATTCTTTTTTATCAAACTCCATTTTTTCAAACTTTTCAATCGCTTCCATTAAACTCTCAACAGTTTGATCAAAAAACAGAACACCTGTCTTTTGGTCAACAACAGTTTCCAGCGCACCGCCTTTTGCAAAAGCAATCGCAGGGCGGCCTGACGCAGAAGCCTCCAAAGGAGTCATGCCAAAATCTTCCTCCCCGGAAAAAACAAGAGCTCGACATTGGGAATATAAAATTTTCAATTTTTCATCCGAAACCTTGCCTAAAAATTCTATATTCTCACTTGCAACAGCAATTAAATCCTTCTTTGCCGGACCATCTCCGACTATTTTCAGGGGGAGCTTTAATTGAGAAAAAGCTCTAACCGGAATATCTATCCTTTTATACGCCACCAAACGTGAAACGATAAGAAAATAATCTTTATTTATATCAGAAAGAGTAAATTTTGCAACGTCGATAGGCGGATATATTATATCAGAATCCCTGTTATATATCGACTTTACTCTCTTTTCTATTTCTTTTGAAATAACCACAAAAAAATCAACTTTTCTGGAATTCATTAAATCCCAAATTTTCAAGGGATATAAAAACAAAGGAAAGATAAATTTCAAAAGCCAAGGCATCGATTCTTTTGAAATGTAATCTCCATACCGCCAAACAAAACGCATCGGATTATAGCAATAGCAAACATGTTTGGCTCCTTTACTTTTTCTCACCCCTTTGGCAAAAGCCGAGCTTGAAGACAAAATTAAATCATAGCCTTTCAGGTTAAAACTATTAAAAGCAAAAGGATAAAGCCAAAAATAAGCTCTGAAATTGCTAAATATCCAGGGCATTTTTTGCATAAAGGATGTTTTTATGTCCATAGATTTAAATTCTTCCGGAAAATTTTCAGGATTATAAATAGAAGTAAAAATTGGGGCAGATGGAAACATTTCGTGAAGAACCGCAACTACCCGCTCCGCTCCGCCATATTGGTGCAAATAATCATGTACAATTGCTATCCTCATACTAATAATAGTTTACAGTGTACAGTTAACAGTGTACAGTAGTATTAATTAGTAGTTTTTTTCTGTAAACTGTACACTGTTAACTGTTCACTCTTTTGTACCCCTTCTCTTGTAGATACTCTGCAAGACCAACTTCCCAAGGCGGCATGATGTCAAGCCCTATCTCTTTTGAGCGCTTATTCTCTAAAACAGAGTACTTGGGGCGGTTAGCTTTTGTTTTATATTCGCTTGCTTTTGTCCTTGCAACTTCAACCCGTATGTTTAACATTTCAAAAATCTTGACCGTATATTCCCACCAAGAACATTCTCCTTGGTTTGTTATATGATATAAGCCATATTTGTCTGTTTTTATAAGCTTTTCAATCTGGCTTGCAAGATGGAACGTATATGTCGGAGTTAAAACTTCATCATCTACAACTTTTATAGTTTGTCCCTCTTTTTGACGTTTTATCATATTCTCGACAAAATTTCCTCCTCCTTTGCCTAGACATCCCGCAACTCCATACAAGCCCGAGGTTCTTATAATAAAATACTTTTGCCATAAATATTTGATAAATTCTTCTCCCGCGAGTTTTGAAATCCCATAAGCTGTTTTAGGATTGGGTGTATCTTCCTCGACATATGGAGATTTTTTCTCTCCATCAAAAACATAATCCGTTGATATGTGGACTAATGCGGCATTGAGCAATTTACAAGCCAAGGCCAGATTTCTGGCTCCATGTGCATTGACTTTGTACGCCAAAAGATCGTTATCTTCGCAATCATCAACCCGATGATAAGCAGCTGTATTTATAACAACATCAGGGGTGAGCCTGGTCAAAACATTTAAAGCGCTGTCAAAATCAGTTATATCTATATCTTTTAAAGTTAAAGGGATCCGTTCTGATTCAGGGATAACCTTGCATAAATCAGTTCCAAGTTGCCCATCAGCACCTATTACAGCTATTTTCATAATTGTCTTGTCCTTACTGTACACTGTATACTTCACACTGTACACGTCAGAACACCTTGCCTATTACTTTAAGCTTCTGTTCCATATCTACAAGAAGCTTCATCCATTCGATGTTATAGTAAATTGGATTTTGGAAATCGACAAATTTGCCGGAATGGAGAATATTATATATTTCAATAACAGCTTCTTCAACAGAATGTTTTGCTTCAAACCCGAGATTCTGTTTTAACTTTTCTCCCGAAATCCTGTAACTTCTTGCCTCTTTTGAACCAAACAAAACTTCAACATTAACCGGAGCTTTTTCTTTTAAAATTTCCCTTACCCAATGCCCAAGTTCCAATATTCTGTAATTTTTGTGGACAAGATTAAAGATCTCTCCTTTTACTTTGTCTTTTGGAGCCATAATTGCCTCAATATGCGCCAAAGCTATATCTTTTACATGGACAAGAGGGCGCCAATTGTCCCCCGCGCAATAAACAAAAATATTTCCTTTTGAAAAGGCATCTTTGGTCATGGTGTTTACAACAAGGTCCCATCGCATGCGTGGCGAAAATCCAAACACTGTGGCCTGTCTAAAAATAACAGGAGAAAATTTATCTGAAACAAGTGAAAGAAGCCCGTTTTCAGCATCTAACTTTGATTGCGCGTATTCTGATTGGGGATTTGGCGTGTAATTTTCATCCGCAATTGTATCAACATGAAACCCAATAATCGCCGCAGAACTTGCAAAAGTAAAGCGAGGGACCCCCTTCTTTTTGCAAGCCTCAGCTACACGCATTGTACCTTCAAAATTTATTTCTTTATTGGCTTTGGGGTCAAATTCGGCAGTAGGATCGTTGCTTAATGAACCAAGATGTATAACCGCCTTAACATTATCTAACGCACTAGCAGGAAAGTGCCTGACATCCCCTTGAATTAAATCAATTTGAGCTTTTACGCTTTCAAGGGAAGCAGATCCAAAATAAAGCTTATCAAAAACACGAACCTTTTCTCCCTTTGCCAGGAGTTCACGAACAAGAACAGCTCCAATATATCCTGCACCACCGGTTACTAGAATAACATCTTTTAACATGCAAACTCCTCTTTTTTCTTCATTCTATATCAAAACAACTCTCCCTTCAATAAATAACCGGCAAGCGAAATATATTCCCAAACAACAAGCTGTAAATCTTCATGCCGAGTCCACCATCGATCTGGGTTAAAGTCGCTTTCCTGCACAGGATAAGCAATTACCTTTATCCCTTCTCTGCCATAATACTTGCGAGCAACAAGAGTTGCTCTTCTTATGTGGGTGGGAGAGGTTACAAGGATCAACTTTTTTGCAGACAGCTTCTTTAGGATCGGCAAAGAAAATTTTATATCCTCCAAAGTTGATTTTGACCTGTCTTGGAGAATAACATCTTTTGAGGGGACACCGAGGCTTGTCGCCTGTCTTCGCATATTTTGGGCATATGTTAAATTCCACACAGCAGGCCCTCCGCTCATTAATATTTTGGGGGCATAACCCTGCTTATAGAGCACTACGGCTTGAGCTACACGCTCTCCGTTGCTGTCGCCTGCTAAAGTTAAAACAATATCAGCCTTTTCAAGCTTATCCTGAACTTTCAAAAAAGAAGCCATGCCTTGAAAAATAAAAGAATAAAAAAAGACAAATAAAATAATAAAAACTACAAAACAAATAAACAGTTTTTTAAGCATTTTTTACTCCAAATGAAAAATTTTTGTGTCCAATGTAGCTTATTAGGATAGTAATAATAATTATAATCCCCTGAGCAATTAATGGGCTTACGCGCAATACTTCAACACTAAAAGGCAAAAGGAAAAAGCCAAAAAGCATTGAAAACCCATATACAATATAAAACCTCAAATATTCTTTCAAGTAATTTCCCCTGGTTCTAAAAACAAAAAACTTATAACTTATATAAGCGTTGGTTATGCCTATAATATTGCTTATAAAAAACAATATCATATAATGAATAATTTTCCCAAAAAAAAGATATAAAAGAGCAAAGGATAAAAACCCGAATATTGTGTTATAGGCGCCGGCTACAAGATATCTGATTTTTTCATGGTGGGCATTTAAAAAAAGATTCATAAAATCAGAAATTAACCCGTTCTTTTTCAATAACCAGCGGCCTTTTTAACACCTGGGTGTGAATAGACCCGATATATTCGCCAAGAATACCTATAAAAAAAAGTTGCACAGACGCGAAAAAGAAAAAGCCTATGACAAGAGGAGCTATTCCAATATTAAAATTATTCCAAAATATCAATTTATAAATAAAGTATCCCGTAGCAACCAATATGCTTAACATTGATATTAAAAATCCAAGCATTGTCGCCAATCGAAGAGGAACTTTTGAATGGTTGGTAATTCCAAGCATTGCCATATCGTAAAGAGAGTAAAAGTTGTTTTTTGTTATCCCCTTTTCTCTTCTTGGCTGAGTATACTCTATTTTAGCAATATCAAAACCCAAATCACTAATAAGCCCCCTAAAATATGGATAAGGATCATCTATTGTCCTTAAAATATCTATCACTTTTTTATCATAAAGGCCAAAACCGGTAAATCCTTTAATTTGATCAATATCAGACAATCGGCTTATAATTTCATAAAAAAGACCCCTAACACCAAACATTAGAGGACTTTCTTTGCTCTTTTTTTTTACCGCCGCTATAATCTTATAACCTTCTTCCCATTTTTTAATAAAATCAATTATCATCTCCGGCGGATCCTGAAAATCAGCTGCAATAGAAATAACAGCATCTCCTTTTGTTTGAATGAACCCGTAAAAAGGAGAACGAATATGCCCAAAATTTCTGGTATTAACTATAATTTTCAAATTCTTATCTTTTTTGGCAAGCTCTTTTAAGATTTCAACTGTTCTATCTTTTGAAGCATTATCAATAAAAATATGCTCATAAGAATAATCTAGGCGGGAAAAAATCTCTTTTATTTTTGTATAAATGGCTTCTATGTTTTCTTCTTCGTTATAACAGGGTGTAACAATACTTATAAGCTTCATTTTCATAAATTCCTTTTTTTATTTAATATTGGACGCCTTATATAATAAACAATATACAAAAATTTACAAATTTAATCTAGTTGATTTTTTATTTTAACTCAGTTTCTCCTTTTAGGGTATACAGGCTGATTTTAACACGAGGCAATTGAATATCATGCCTTTTAATTGGCAAATGGGCAGCCAAAGTCTGTGAATACGGGACAAATCTTTCTTCTTGTTGCAGGAAATACCTCTTTTTTATGAACGAATTTATTTTGTCCACATAACCGACAGGAAATGCCCGATCATCCCCAATATGCTCCACAAACCATATTCGATGAAATTTTGTTTTCGTCAAAGAAAATACGGACTGGCTATTTCCATAAATTAAAACAGCCCTATTATTAAAAACAACGGGAGTTACAAAGTCTTTCTGCAAGGTATATATTTTATAGCCGCCATTATTCAAAATATTTAAATAATACGCCATCAACCTGTAATTTATGTAATGATTCGTCGTCAATATTGCGTCCCCGCTCTGATATTGTTTTTTTATAATCCCGCTGACCTCGCGCCAGGGTTCAAGCTGGTTGGAATTATGATATTCCTTTAAGTTGAAATAATTACTTACAGACGCCAATTGCACAATAACAATCGTTAAAAAGAGAATATAAAACCCCAGTCTTTGTTTGATTTGCGTCAAAGAAAACCCGACAAGCAACAGATAAAAAGGAAGGGATATAATAAGATATTTAGGCATTGTCGGTTTCAACAAAAGAGCAGAAAATATGACAGGAAATAAAGATAAGACCAGAAGGAATGAAACATTTAAATCCTTTATTTTTGTAAAACTCCTGACAAAAAGAAAGCCAAACGCCAGACAGGCCGGAATAACTACAGCAAAATTCCATGGGGCAACAGTCTCACCCAAAGATAAAACAAAAATAAAGAGAGGCCCTTTTAGATACCAAGGGAAAACACCAAAAGCCATTTCAGTTGTCGACTGCATAACCGCAGCAAAGTTTAAAAGAAGCATTTTTATATAAAAATAAGATACAAGTAATCCGGATATAAGTTGTAAAACAAACATACCAAAGAATTGTTTTATGTTTTTTTTATGGAAATAAACAAGTAAAAGAAAAATAAATTGAGATAATACAATAAGAAGAGAATAAATATGAACCGACAAAAATAAAACGCTAAAAACAATATATAGGATACTATTCAAAAAAGTTTTTTCTTTGAAAATCAATTTCCAGAAATAAAAAGAGGAAAGCAGCGAAAAGAGCATCAATAAGCCATAAACGCGTATTTCCTGGGAATGCATTATTGCAAGAGGAGAAATCGCAAGAAAAAAAGAGCTTATCAGGGCGGTCTTATTATCGAAAAGCTGCCTGGCAAAGAAAAACAAAATCACTACACACAAAATACCAATTATCACAGAATATAATCTTAAACTATATTCGCTTATCCCCAAATAATTAGTCCAAAAAGAAAGTCCGACAAAATAAACAGGAAGATGAGAATCTAAGATCAATGGACCTATTGCTGCCTTTAGAGACCGTCCAAAAACTTCTGGAAAATCTGCTTTAACAAAATGAAAACCAGAAGAATAGAAATCACAAATACTGTAAAGACTGTGAGCCTCATCCCCCCAAAGAGAACGGGAAGTTAAATTATTCAAGCGCAAATAGGATGCCAAGATCATTATTGATATAAATAAAAAAACAAATAATTTGCGTTTCCCATTTAAAATAAACATTGTTTTATTTAACAAACTCTTCCGCGGAGCCTTTTCCATATCTACCGGCAAAGAAATCAAAAATTGCGACAAAAGTAGCTTTTATACTTTGAAAATTATAGTTCTTAAAAGATTCAAGAATAGAATAACAGGAAAAAATCAAAAGATTTAGAATGAGTGGAATAAATTGCTTTGTTTTTTTGAAAAACAGTAAATTATTTCTTGTCCTAAAATACGTATAAAAAGGAGAAAATTTCCCTCCCATAGAAGCTGCAAATTTATGATAAATTTTAGCTTTTGGCACAATCATTATTTTAAATCCAGCCATTTGAGCGCGTTTACAAAAATCGACATCTTCATAATTGTTGAAATAATCCGAATCAAGCAATCCTATTTTTTCAAAAACGGCTTTTTTTATTAACATACAGCAGCCTGAAACCCATTCGATCTCCTTTATGTTTTCAACCTGACCAATATCTTTTTGGTTATAATAATAATGAAAAGGTTTTTTAATTATAGGGAGATACCCTCCGCCAACAAACCATATTTTTTCCCTGTTATGATAAAACATTGTTTTAGGCGAGGAAATTCCTGACTCACTATTTATCGCTAAATTAACTAAAACATCAAGAAACTCAGGTTCTAAAACAGTGTCGTTATTTAATAGCAATATAAAATCATTCTTTAATTCCAACGCTCTTCTTATCCCAATATTATTCCCTTCAGCAAAGCCAACGTTATAAGTATTTCTTATAATTTCAATGTCCGGAAATTTTTTATGGATATTATCAGGCGATCCATCTTTTGATCCATTATCAACTAAAATAATCCCATAATTAACATAGGTAATATTTGCAATGGAATTTAAGCATTCCATAGTATCTTTTTCTTGATTCCAGTTTAGGATTATTATTGTTACTTTAGGCTGCATTTAAGACCTCTTTATATACTTGGATTGTCTCTATAGCGGCTTTCTGCCAGGAAAATTCTTTTGCACGATTGAGCCCTTTTTGAATCAAAGAATCAGCTAAGCTTTTATCAGATAGAACTTTTTCTATTTGCAACGCTATATCATTTATATCCTCAGGATTAAATAATATAGCGGCATTCTCTGAAATTTCTTTTAGTGAGGAAGTATTTGATGTCGCAACAGGAGTTCCGCAAGAAAAAGCTTCCAACACAGGTAAGCCAAACCCTTCATATAATGAAGGATAAACAAAAATATCTGCTGCATTATATAAACAAACCATTTTATGTAAATCAACTGAATTGATATGTACTATATTCTCACTTACTTTAGATTTTGAAATCATTTTTAACACTTTATCTCCCTTATACCCTGGGCTGCCCACAAGAACTAAATCATGTGGAATTTTTGACTTTAATTTTAATCTCTCAAAAGCCAAAATCAATCTATCTATATTTTTTCTATTTCCAAGGGTGCCAATATAAAGAATAAACGGCTTTTTTATATTAAACAAGGTTAAAGTTTTGTCTATTACGGATCTATCGCCAAGGGGAATAAAGTCACTTGATGCCGCAAGCGGGATGACTTTAATAAGATTACTATTAATTGAATAATATTTTATCAGATCATGTTTTGACGCTTCTGAATCTGTAATAATTTTATCAGCCATTTTAACTGCTATATTGGTAAAAAGTTTAAAAGACAAAAGATTTTTTAGAGGGAACCACGAAGAATTCACATTAAAAATAACATCGTGAATAGTAACAACCATTTTACAAGGCTTGGTCAAAGGCAAAGTAAAAAAAGGAGAGTGATATAGATCTATCTTATTTTCTTTTAGGTATTTTGGAATAACAAAATTTGTCCAAGTAAAATTAGAATAAATAAAATCCGGAATATACAGTTTGCTGATGTTAAATTTTGAATCCAATATTGTCTTTTCTTCTCTTACAAGAAGGGAAAGATCCATATCTCTTTCGTCTATATGGCGAAGCAGATTTAAAATATAAGTTGCAATTCCCCCATTATTTGAAAGCTCTCTAGCATCAATTGCAACTTTATACAATATCTTCAGCCCTTTTTAAATCTTCAGGATATGTTACGTTTAAATATTTTCCCTCCAGTTTAATTGGAGAAATTAATTCCCCTTCATCTATCATTTTCTGAATAACATCAGTTAATTCAATATTGCTGGTTCTTAGTGATTGCGGAGTTTTGTTTATATATTCAAAAACAGCTCCATTAAAGAAATAAAATCCAAGCCCGCACAATCTATTAACCAGCAGTTGAGGTTTCTCTATTACTTTTTCTATTTTATTATCAGAACATTCCACCGAATAACTTCGTTTAATATCTTCATCATTTTCAGTTTCCCATACACCCACCCCATGTACAAAATCAACTGGAAAAGAAAATTTGCCGCTACACAAACAATCTCCCAAAACTACAATAAAATTTTTACTTGCAAATTGTTCTGCCAACAACAAAGCTTTTGCAATTCCGTTAGGAGCTCCTTGCTCTATGACAAATTCACAATTAATCGACATATTGCTCACGTGTTCTTTTATATCCAAGGCCCGATAACCTAATATAAAAACAAAATCGGAAGTAAATTGTTTCCAGTAATCTATAACATAATCAATAATTGGTTTTCCTTTTATTTCAATCATAGATTTTGCTTTATCTGTAGTATGAGGATCAAGCCTTGTTCCTCTTCCCCCACATATAATCACGCATTTCGGGTTTGATTTAAACCATTTACTTTGCATTATTAACTATCCTCTCATATAATTTGATCTGATCATTAACAAAAGTTTCAGGCTCACAAAAATCTCTTATCTTTTCATTTGCAGCTTTTCCTATCTTTTCAACCAAACTTCTGTCTTTTAATAATTTTACAATTTTATCTGCAAAATCGCGAGGATTATTATACTCAGCAAGAAAACCTGTCTTCCCATTTTCTATAAACTCAGGAATCCCTCCCAAATTACTTGCAACAATTGCCCGCCCATTTGCCATAGCCTCTAAAACAACAAGAGGAGACATGTTTTCCCATTGCTCCGGAACAACAAAAACATTTGCTTTTTCCCAGTAAGAGTCTAATTCTTCTTGAGATATTCTGTCAAACATCTTTACTTTATCTGATAATCCATTATTATTTATATAATCATTTACTGATTTTAGATGTTCTTTGTCAATATTTTTTCCTATAGCAATTAATTTTACATTTTCCATCTCTTTTGCGATCAATTTAAAAGCATGGAGAAGTAAATGCAGCCCTTTTCTTTTAACCTTCCAACCCACAAAAAGAATTAACCCTTCCTCAATTTTAGAAAAATCAACTTTTTTAAGGTTAACTTCTACTGGTTGTTTCAAAATGGTTATCTTTGAGTCTTTAATTCCATAAGAAAGAAGAATTTTTCTTGAAGCATTGGACAAAACAATAAACTGATCAACAAACGAGAGAAAAAAATTGAATATATGCTTTCTAAAAAACAGGGAAAATTTCTTAATTAAAGCAAAACGGCCTGGTTCATAACAACTTAAACATCGAAAGCCCTGAAATTCATGGCAAATAGTTCCATCTTTCTTCATCAACATCTCTTGCGGGCAAAAATACCAGTAATCGTAAATAGATAAAACTGTCGGAATTTTTAAAAATTTTGCAGCAACCAGCGGTGCAAACGACATCAAATTGAAGTTGTGCAGGTGAATAATATCCGGTTTGATTTTTTTGAAAAATATGAAAGAGGATATAAACGCTATAAAATCAAATGGAAAGATTAATAACTTAAAATTCTTACAAATATCTTTAAGAAGCAGGGGAAGGAAATGCTCTAAAGTTGGAATAATAAAAAAATTCGATTGGGATGCTTGTTTATGAGATAGAGTTGCAATATAATTTGTTACATTTTTATTTTTCAGAAGAGTTACTGTTTGTTGGCAAGCTCGCTCTGCCCCACCCCAAATGCTATGCAGATTAGGATAATAATTCGTAAAGTGGAAAACTTTCATTAACTAATATCCTGCCCACCATCCATCAAACCAGCCAATGCGCAATTTGGATTTTTTTGAAAGGTCTTTAAATATTTTTTCAAAATCAGGAAATTCGCTTATTGGCAAGGTTATCTTTTTACCGTAGAAATGAGATAAATAAGCCGCATTTACTATTTCAACAACATTGCGTCCTTTTACTCCATTTATTGCAGGTTCTTTGTTGCTTAAAACACAATCACAAAAATGTTCCAATTCTTTTGAGTACTGCCAATTTTCTTTCAATTCTTCATCTAGACTCCAACTGTTGTATAAAGTTATGTCTTCTACAAACTTCCCTTTTCTATAAATATACATTTGAGGTGGTTGTGTCCATGGGCTATCATGTCCAAGAACCTTAACAATCAAGGTTCCTCTAGTCCCATAAATTTCGTAAACCTCTTCACCCAATAAATGAGTTAGTCTAGAAGCATTTAAACTGCTTATTTGTCCAGTCTTGTGTTTTAGCATGATTTGAGCAACATCTTCATTTTCAAACATGTTTGAAGCTACCAACAAAATATTTGCGCTAACTTCTTCCACATCACCCAGCCACCAACTTAACAAATCTATAGGATGGGATCCATCTTCTTGGAGAAAACCACCTCCGGCATAAACTTTTTCTCTGTAACCTGTAGGTTTTGCATGAGCTTTATCCCATCTAGCTCTAATTTCAAAAACATCGCCAAGCTCTTTTTTTTCAATAATTTTTTTAACTTTAATATATCCTTTGTTAAATCGTCGATTGAAACCTATCATTAATTTAACATCAACTGCGTTACAAGCTGCAATCATTTCATCAGCGTCTTTAATATTTATAGTCATGGGTTTTTCGCAAAAAATATGTTTTTTAGCTTTCGCTGCCATTACAACCTGTTGCTTGTGCAAATGAGTTGGAGTACATATCATAACCGCATCTATATTGGTATCTTTTAATAATTCGTCATATGTTTTGTAGATAACTTTAGCGCCGTAAAGCTTTTGAGCTTCTTTTGCCTTTTCTTCTTCAATATCAAATGCCCCATAAAAGTCACAATTGGATACATATCTAAAATAAGGCCCAAACATATATTTTATAGAATTGCCACATCCAACCAATCCTAGCCTCAATTTGCCTTTATCCATTTCCACGCTCCCTCAAACACAAATCAAAGGTTCTGCATAAATTACAAGGTTCTGGGATATCCCCATAGAAACGTGGGACGCGATTCCTAAATTTTTTATACTTTTCTGAATACCATATTCCCTTGAAAGGTTTCTCGAAAATATTCCCTAACTTATGATCGCGCACAAAGTTTCTCTCACAAGCCTGAAGAACAGAACAACAAGGTTGAACTGTTCCATCTACAAGAAAATACGGAACTGTCCATGCAGAACAATTCGCAATAGGAGGTCTTGACACATGACTAGGATGAACCCATTCAATAAAGAGATTTAAGTCTTTGGCTTTTTTTTCAACTTTTTGCATTAAATCTTTTGGTACTTCTGCAATAAGGTCTTTTATGTTATCAAATTCCATTAATCCTCTAAGTTCTACATGACAATGCTTATCACTAAAAGAATGAACTAATTCTAAAAAAGAAATAATTTGATCAACATTTAGTTTAGTAATAACATAGCTAAAACAAATTTCAGGCAAGGGAGATCCTTTTTGTTCTTTAAGTCTTATAAACTCTTTTATATTTTTTACAACCTTTTCAAAGCTACAACCTACTTTTACTTTTTCATAAGTTTCTTTGTTTGCTCCATCAAAAGACGTCCAGATTCTTTCTACTCCAAGCTCGATCAATTCATTGGCAATATCACCTTCAATACTTTCAAAAGTGTCCACAAAATCCACAAAAACATTTTTAGATTTAAGATGTCTTATCATTTTTAAGAAATCTTTATTTAAAAATGATGATCCTTGGCCTGTAGGCCCGCACCATATCAATTTTGGGAAATTATCAATAATCTGTTTGAATTTTTCAAAAGGCATACTTTGTGGTTTTTCTTTCCAATAAGTATGTTCACAAATGGTGCATTTCTTATCACAAATAGTTGTAGGTTCCAATTCTATCCAACGAGGATAAGGGGCTAAGTTTGGATATATACGATATAAGGGATCAAAAATTCCTCCTTCCACCTCTTTTACCAAATATCTAACCCTAAGATATCTAAATAAACCAATAATACCCCTTTTCTTTAATATAAAATGTAATACAGCTCCATAATGGCTAAACATCAAATTTGTTACTCTAAAAAAATGATATATAACCCTTAAAACAGCTAATATTCCGGATCGATAAAATACTTTCTTTATATTTTCCATCATTTCCTCCTACTACGCCCTTAAATTTATCATAAATTATTACTTTTTTAAAATCATCATATCTCTAAACGATCTCACTTCATCCAAAGTAATTCCCTTCAACAAAAAAACAGCAAGAAAATAAACAATAGTTCCTAAAAATATCAATATAAATAAATTAAGGTTGAAAATATTTAATCCAAACCATAAGAAGATGCCCATTATAAGACAAGATATCACAGGAATAAATAAATAGTTAATAAATTTTAATTTACAGACTTTATTAAATTCGACATAGAAAACAATCAATGCAAAAAACTCAGAAAAGACTGTTGCTATAGCTGCACCTTTTGCGCCCCAAAAAGGAATTAAAATAAAATTTAAAAGCAAATTCATAAAAGCTGCAAATGCAACGCCTAAAAGGTATCCATTTTCTTTATTGCAAGTTAATAATCCTCTGCTATACGTGGTATTAAAAAATATAAAAAATACAACCCAAATTAAAATCTGGAAAATGCCAACAGAAACAAAATAAGATGCATCATAAACAAAAGTTAATATAGGCACAGCTAAAATCATGCCGCCAACAATCAAAGGAAGAGCAATTAATGCCATTAATTTTAATGTTTTTTCTTGAAGTTTTTTGAAATCCTCTAAAGATTCTTTGAAAAAACTTGAAATTACAGGGAAGACCGAATCATGGTAAGCTCCCCCAATCATTAAAATAAAAAGTATTATTTTATAAGCCGCACTGTAAAAACCAACTTCGCTTTCCCCTTTCATGAAACCCAACATAACAATATCCATGTTGTAATATATCTGAATCATTATTAATGATAAACCCATAGGAAATGCTTTTCTTATAATTCTTTTCCATGAGGAAGGATCAAACTTCCATTTTGGCATGCCGAATTTATATATAAAAATCAAAAAAAGAATAAGTGAGGCGAAAAGGCTTCCAATAACGTAAAACCATGGAATAAATAACAATTGGCTAGAACTTTTAATAAAAAACAAAATTAAGCACAAGTATACCAAGGAATTTAAAATGCGTGCAAATGCAATATTCTTCATTTTTTGAACACCCTGAAATAACCAATCAAGAAACAAAGATGAAGGGAATATTCCTAATCCATAAATAATTACCAGAAATTTTATATCAATTGGTTTATTCAGAAAAAAAGCCAACAATAAAAGAGCAGAAAAACTTAAAACAGAAAAAACAGTTCTTAAAAACAAAATATCTCCAACATAATACCTTGCCATATACTGTTCCCTGGCAACACCGCGCGTTCCATAAATAGAAAGACCCCAATTAGAAAAAAGAGAGAAATATAGCACTATTGCTAATGCAAAGTTTATTTTCCCAAAATCCGTAGGACCTAAAATTCTAGCCAAATAAATAGTTGCAATAAAAGCCAAAAGCTGAGAAATTATACCTCCAAAAAGCAGAGATAAAGTGTTTTTAAATATGTTGCGTATAATAGCAGCTTGCATATTCAGTTTTTTAAAATATTTTTCATGACGTTAAATAGATTCTTTTTCTTGCCAAGCAAATAAGTCCTACACCCCACAGCCTTCCCCGCCTCCATATCAATCTGCGAATCGCCAATAACCCAAGAATTTTTAAAATCAATCTGAGGATATTTTGCTTTAGCTTGAAGCAAAAGCCCTGGCTTTGGTTTTCTGCAATCGCATTTATCTTCGGGCTTGTGCGTACATACAAAAATATCATCAACATAAACTCCGGCTCTTTTAAATTCGGAAATCATTTTATCGTGGACAACTTTCAAATCGTTTTCTGTCATTTTACCGCGACCGACTCCTGATTGATTGGTTATTATATAAACAGGGATCTTCTTTTCGTTTAAAATCTTAATAGCCGCAATTGCATAAGGTAAAAACTCAAACTCCTCCCATTTTTTGACATAATCATTATCTATTTTTCTATTTATAACACCATCTCGATCTAGGAAAATTGCGCTTGGAGGAGCTTTTACAGGGACATTTACAGGGACATTCATTAGAGCATAATATCCAGTTTTAGGAGCCCCGACAAATTCAATGATTTTGTTTTTTGTAAGATAGGCAATGTCTCTCTTTATTGTTTTTATTGTAATATCAGGAAAATTCTTGGCAAAATTCATAATAATACCCTTGTTATTTTTGAAAAGTAAATTTAAAAACCATTTCTGCCTATCATTTACAGGGACATTTACAGGGACATTTACAGGGACATTTACAGGGACATTTACTACGCCAAAAGGCTTTTTATTTTGAAATGTGACAATAAAAAAGCCATCGGCTTCAACCTTTACTTTTGTGTTGTGTTTTTTTGCTTCATCTTTAATTCTTTTAAGTCCTGTACCCATTTTTTCTACATAATTTATCCGATGAAACAAATCTGCAATTAAAGGGTTCCTTCTAACAGAGATTTCCCCCAGATTTTGAGGAGTTAACGGCTTAATCAAAGCTCCAACATTGGTTATAGTAACCCTATCGTCAAAAATATCAATCTGTACATTTGCCCCTCTTTCAAAATAATTTCTATGCATTACGGCATTTACAATAGCTTCCCTTAAAGCCTCCATTGGATATTCTGGAATTTCTTCTCTCTCAAGCGCTTTTATCTTGTAAGAAAGCCTAGTATTCCTTCTAATGAATTTCAAAGCCTCTTCAATTTGATAGACAACATTTCCTTCAAAATCAGCTCTATCCAAAACATTGACTTTTTCAAATCCCAAATATCTCGCACATGTAATATAAGCACTTATAAAATATTTTTTAGGCGCCTTTGAAAAAAACAGAACTCCAGCATTATTTATTTTATTATTCCCATAAACTCCCAAATTAAAAAGAATATTTTCTATGGAGGTTTTTGCGCTAATCTCACTTCTTGAAAGATATTCTTTTATAAAATTTTTATCCAAATCTTTCATATTAAATTTGGCACAGCTTTGAGAATCAAACTGTCGCATTCCTTGATCATAAACAAAATCAACAATTTCATCTCTGCTCATCTTTTGAGAAGTCGCATCTTTCCTTAGATAAAACCCAGAAGAGCATTTATGCGGTTTGTTTGAAGATGCAGAAACATCAATAACAACGATGTTATCAAAATAAGATATTTTTAAATTATTAATAGATGGATCACAATGTCTAGCAACATCAATTATTTCAGACTTTAATTTATTTGTAAGCTTTATTCCTTTGATTTTTTTTGAATCATCAATTCCTAAAAATATTCTCCCACCATTAGCATTGGCAAAAGCAACTATATCCTTATCTATACCAGAAAGCCCCTCTTTAAACTCCAGCTTAAAGCCTTCCCCTTCCTGCAAGATAAATTCTAATTCTTTTTTATTCATGTATTATATTCCACGATTTTGTCTGCATCATTTCACCTGTAAACATCTTTTCTATGCCTAATGTATAAAATGTAAACAGATTTTTCTTCCCTTGCAATAATATATATCAATCTATAAGCTCCAATTCTATAAGAATATTGACCTTTTAATATTCCTCTTAATGATTTGGCGCAATCATAAGGGGATTTTGCTATTTCTTTTGCAACATTTTTTACATTTTCAACAATATTTTTAGGCAGTTTCTTTATATTTTTTTGGGCTTCATTTGTTAGAAAAACTTTATACATTGCTTTTTATTGCAAATCCTCACCAAACACAGACTTAAAGGATTTCACTCTGCCATTTCTCAAGTCACTCAAAGCGCTTCTCAATGTTTTCAGCTCCGCCTTATTGGATATTATGTCCAAAGTCTCCTCCCATCCGTTAAATTCTTCAATGCCCATTATAACTGCGTCAACCCTGCCCCTTTTTGTAATAAAATAATGGCTGTGTAACTTTGTTATATTTTGAACCAAAGAAGGCAACGCTTCTCTTGCTTTAGTAACAGACAATGTATCGCTATTGTTTTTCATGTAAATAGACCCCCTATAATATCCCTAATTGTACGCTTTTACGTACATATTGTCAAGTATCAAAAACTTTATTATTTGCCGTTATCCTTAAACCATTTCACAGTTTTTAAAATGCCTTCCTCTAATTGAACAACAGGCTCCCATCCTAATTCTTTTTTTGCTTTTGAAATATCAGGTCTTCGTTGCTTGGGATCATCTTCCGGAAGAGGTTTTGAAATCATTTCAAGAGGAATCGCAACAATACGAGAGACCACTTCCGCAAGTTCAATCATTGTAAACTCATTAGGATTCCCAAGATTAATCGGGGTATGAATGTCAGATTTCATCGCTCGATAAATTCCATCAACTAAATCTGAAACATAACAAAAACTTCTCGTCTGCCTGCCATCTCCATAAATTGTGAACGGATTGCCATTTAAAGCCTGATTGATAAAATTAGGGACAACTCTCCCGTCATTTTTGCGCATTCTTGGTCCATAGGTGTTAAATATCCTGATAATCCTCGTATCCAATCCGTAATGTCGCCGATAAGCCATGGTTGTTGCTTCTGCAAAACGCTTTGCTTCATCGTAAACACTTCGAGGTCCTATTGAATTGACATTCCCGAAGTATTCTTCTTTTTGAGGAGAAACCAGAGGATCTCCATAGATTTCAGATGTCGATGCAAATAAGAATTTCGCTCCCTTTTCTTTGGCAAGCTCCAAAGCGTTAAAAGTGCCAAGAGACCCGACCTCAAGCGTTTCAATAGGCAGTTCCATATAATCGACAGGACTTGCGGGAGATGCTAAATGAAGGACAAAATCAAGTTTATCTTTATAATCTAAATGAGACGAGATATCATGTTCTATAAACTTAAAACTTTTATTCCCTTCATGATGTTTTATATTATGGAGTGAGCCGGTAATTAAATTGTCAACACAAATAACAAAATGGCCTTCTTGCAACAAAAGATCAGTTAAATGAGAGGCGATAAAACCGGCGCCGCCTGTGATTAAAATTTTCATAATAATTCAATTTCAGGAATATCGGCTTTTTTAAGCAGTTTTGCATCCGCAGTAATAAGATTTGTAGAAAGTGTTAATGCCAATGCCACATAACACGCATCATATACAGTAATATCAAACTTATATGCAAGATTTACCGCATCCTTTATTAAATTATAATTTATCGGAAACACTTCAATCCCCATCTCTGAAAGAGAGGTTAAAATTTCATCTATCTCTTTTTTGCTAAAAGATTTGTTATATCTTAAAACATTTGAAATTTCGTAAAGGAGTAAATCAGGAACTATAATTTTAATTGACCCGGCAAGATATTTATTTTGAATTTCCCGTGATTTATCACTGCCATTTTCTTGCACAAACCACTTCAATACAACTGACGCATCAAGAACGCTCAACGGCTTTCCCTCCATTTCCTAAGAACTTCCACACTATCCCAATTTTTTGGCGCTTTATGTTTCATTTGAATATCTCTAATTTTTAAAATTGCTTTTTTAATATCTTTTCCATTATTTTTACCAATATTCAACCATATCCATTTGACATAATCTAATATTTCTTCCTGCTTAGGCGCTGACAGTTTTTTAGCATAAGAAATTATTTCTAATATTTTACTATCAACCTCTTTCATCGCTTTCACCCCTTTTTATCTGTTTAAATTATTTTAGCACATTAACAAAACAAATTCTCTACCGCCCAACACCTATATACTTAAACCCTGACTCCCTTACCCTTTTTGGATCATAGATATTTCTGCCATCAAAAATGATCCTGCCTTTTACAAGTTTTTTTGCTCTATCAAAATCAATTTCTTTAAATTCCGCCCATTCGGTAACAACAATTATGGCATCAGCCCCGTCTATTGCTTCATAAACTCCGTCAGCAAAAGATAGTTCTTTCAATTCTTTTTTAGAATTAGAAGAAACAGCCGGATCATAAACTGTTATCTGGGCTCCTTTCTTAAGCAAAGAATTAATTACTTTAAGTGATGGAGCTTCTCTTAAATCATCCGTATCAGGCTTAAATGATAAACCTAAAACGGAAATGCGTTTCCCTCTTAAATTTTTTAATTCCTTCAAAATTTTGCCCACAAAAGCATCAGATTGAAAATCATTAACTTCGGTAACTGAAGACAATATTTGAGGATCATACCCTTGTTCACGGGCTAAATGCATTAATGCTAGAACATCTTTTGGAAAACAACTTCCACCATACCCAATTCCAGCATTAAGAAACTGCCTGCCTATGCGCTTATCAAGTCCCATTGCATTTGCAACTTCCAAAACATCAGAGCCTACCCTTTCGCATATATTTGCAATCTCGTTTATAAAAGATATTTTCGTGGCAAGAAATGCGTTTGAAGCATATTTTATAAGCTCGGCGCTTTTAACTGACGTAAATATTACATGAGCATTGAGCGGTCTATAAAGCTCTGTTATCAAATTGAAAGCACGGTTATTAGAAGCCCCAACTACAATCCTATCAGGGTTCATAAAGTCAGAGATTGCGGAACCTTCTCTTAAAAATTCAGGGTTTGATACAACAGAAAAATCTTTTTCAGATATTTTATTTTCAATTAAAATTTTAGTAACAATGTCACCCATTCCAACAGGAACAGTACTTTTATTTACAATGACTTTAAATTTCCCTGATTTATTTTTCTTTTTTGACTTCAAAGTTTTTGCAATGCTTTGAGCTACAGAAATAACAGCAGAAATATCTGCTTGACCATTTGATTTGGGTGGAGTTCCGACAGCTATAAAAATAACTTCAGAATTTAGGACAGCAGATGAAATATCATGGCTAAAAACAAGTCTTTTTGCCTTATGGTTTTTTGAAACAAGCTCGGGAAGTCCCGGCTCATAGAAAGGGACATCACCTTTTGATAAAGTCTCAAGGCGTTTTAAGTCTTTATCAACACAAATTACATCGTTTCCAAGATTTGCAAAGCATGCTCCTGTTACGAGACCAACATAACCTGTGCCGATGACTGCTAGTTTCATTAAATGCCTCCAAAGTTTCTCCGCTCTTTAGTTTTATTTTACCATATCTATTATCAAAATCCCGATTTATTGCTACCGCCTTCGTGCTATAATATTAATTAATGTTTGAATTTACAAACAAAACAGAAGAATGCGATAAGCTAAAAAATGAATTGGATTCTTTTCGCCCTTTTCCTCCCTCTGTCATAACCCAACTTAAAGAATACTATAAGATTAACTTAACATACACAAGCAATGCAATTGAGGGAAATTCTTTAACCGAATCAGAAACAAAGGTTGTCATAGAAGACGGAATAACCATCGGAGGCAAGCCGTTAAGGGATCACCTTGAAGCAATAGGACATGCTTCGGCTTATGA
>MEUB01000030.1 GCA_001771535.1 candidate division WOR-1 bacterium RIFOXYB2_FULL_37_13 | reverse complement strand
TCCTTTAGTTCCCCCACCCCCGCCGCCACCACCTTCCGTTTATCAGCCGGACATGATGATAGGAACAGTTGAGGGGATTTATCGTGGTGCCGGAGTTTTTGAAAATGAGACAATTGAACAGGTTGCGACAGTTGAAGTTTTGGCGAATAAAATTGCAACTCTTTATTTTAAAATTAACAATATTTCTGAATTAAAGGATGATATTGTAATACAGGGAGAAAAGTTGAATGATGATTTTTTAATGACATTTTATGACCTAAATAGTGGAGGAAGTGATATTACTGCTTATGTTTTAGGCAGTGGTTATGTCGTTCCTCTATCTTCGGGGATAAGCCGCGAAGTAAAAGCGAATGTTGGTTACAAGGGGAATAGCAAAGTGACGGCAACAACTTTTATAACTGCTGTTTCTTCTGGTGACGCGCAAAAACAGGATAAAGCAAAATTGGTTTTTGAATTTATTCCTGTTACGGGGACTACTTCTCAGGGAGCAGAAGGAGAGCCTGAAATAGCAACGGGGCATGCTACGCAGGAATTTACAGAGGCCGATTTAAAAATTCCAGGTATGCACATAACAATTCCTGCTGGAGCTGTGACAATGGATGTAACGGTTTCTGTTCCAATTCTTGCCAAAGAACCGGGAAGCTTTCCCCAATATTTTGGATTGTTGAGTAAGGTTTTTGATATCAGAGCTTCTATCAATGAATTTTTGATTCCGGCTGTTGTCACTATTCCTTTAGACCGTTTGCTTAATGATCCTGTAAAAGTTTATTATTGGAAAGGGGGCTCTTGGAGTGAAGATGGTATTACGATTTTGGGATATGACAACAATTCTTTAACTTTTACAACTACCCATTTTACTCCTTTCGCGGCGGTAGGTGCGACAGATCACAATTCTTCAATATTTGGTCCAAATCCGTATAATCCGAACATTGGAAGCGCGAGGATCTATTATTGGCTTTTTGAAGAAAGAGAGACGAGTATTTTTGTAATAAATCTTGCCGGCAGTATCGTTTGGCGAAATTCTTACGCAGCTGCCCAGAATGGAGCCAAAAAGGGAGACAATAACGTTGAGTTTGATGGAAAGGATTCATGGGGGCGTGTTTTATCTGAAGGCGTTTATCTTTACAAAATAGTCCAAAATGGAGCAGTTGTAACAGGTGGCAAAATTTCTGTTATTAAATAACCGCTAGTCGCCAATTTTTAGGAAATTAATCATTTGTGACGCGTTCCCACCTCCGGGCGTTGGGCTTTGTGCCTTTATATCAACTTTGAAATAGGCAAAAGCATCGGTTGTTGGCGTAAATGTATAATTGTAAAGAGTCCCAAAATCAGAATCTGTGCTTGTTGTTGTATCCAAATTTGCCAAAGATGCACCTGAGTGAATAAAAGTTGTATCTCCTTCTCCTGTTGATGTGTGATATGTTATTCCGTCTAATTGATATATCATGTTTGTTATATAATTGCCGTCATCATCTTTTGGGGCAGACCATATAAACGTTATTGTATTGCCTTCATAAGGGAAACACCTAGAGTTTGCATTGTATATATCTAAAGTAAGATCATTTGCCTCTTTAGTAACCAATCCACTTGATCCAGTGTAAGAATATTTCACAAGCCGTGGAAAATCATTAAAAACATAAGTTAGTGTTGATAATACATATGATTTATCTCCTGTTGCCGCATCGGTTAATTGAAATTTTAAAACATCTCCTGCTTCGGGTGTTCCAATCGGATTTACCCAAACAGTCCATCTGTCTGTTGATTTGTAAAGTTTGTAATCAACGCTATTCCAAGATGTTCCGCTGGTTGGATAGTCGGCAAGGGATGATCCTGCAACCTTTGCACTTGTAAGCCAGCTTGGCCCTTCAATAATTCTTACATCAGAAAATTTGTCGGGAGATGTACTGCCTGACATTACAATTTCAATTGCCAAAGTTGTATCGTTTCCTACATTAACTGCAGTTTCATTTAATGTCCCATTATTGGTATAAGTTGGGAAAAATTCATATTGTTCGGGCAGATTGGAAAAAGTTCCTGTGTTGCTTACTCCGTCTATTTGTATTTCAATTGCACCTGATGGACGAGGTATATCATCTAAACCGTCAACCTTTCCGTCTCCATCATCATCTGCGTCAAATATATTGGGAATTCCATCATCATCCCCATCTAATTTTGTATCAGCGCTTCCTGTAAAATCTGCAACATCTCCTTTTCCCAGATTTCCTGCGCCCACGGGAACCATGTTTTCATCAGTTTTTGCTCTTGCAGTACTGGCAACATCAAGATTGCCGCTTGGGATTGCGATTTCAGGCACTGCTCCTCCGTTATTACTTTCATACACAATATTTCCTACTTCTATAGATGTCGATGTGGCATCTGCTGAAACTGCCATAACAACATCATTTCCGCTTGTGCCAAAAGAGATTGGCGCGGCGTATTTGTTGTTATCGTTTACTATTTCTAAATAATAAGATTCACCCGATGGAAGGTTGGAAATTGTAAAGCTTCCAGAATCGTCTGTTGAAGCATCGGCAAAATATGTTTGTTGTGTTTCTGTCCCGACTGCTACAACCTTGTAGCCTTCTATAGGAGTACTTTTTTCAGCAAAAACCCGTACTCCAACAGAGTTTGTTTTAATAGAAGAGGCTGTTATTGTTCCTGTGTAAAGTTTTCCCGATATGGTTACATTTCCTGACGCGGTGATTGTTCCATCCCCGGTGTTTCCTCCTCCGCTTGAACTATTTGATGATCCGCATCCACCGACCAAAAAAGATAAAACTAAAAGGATAAAGATAGAAACGGAAGGCATAAAAAACTTTGTTTTCATAAAAATTACCTCTCTTGCTTTTTAAAAGCTATGAAGTTTTCTTGTCCTCGAATATACAAAATTGGTCTTTATTTGTCAATCGCCAATTCTTCTATTATCGCATCTGCCATTTGTGATGTTCCGACAGCGGTTGGGTCATTGCGATCGGTTTTTAGATCGTATGTAACGCTTTTCCCTTCTGCGATTATTTTAGCGACGGCATTTTCAAGTTTTCTTGCCGCTTCTTTTTCTCCTATATAATCCAGCATTAAAACTGCGGATAATATCATTGCAACAGGGTTTACCTTGTTTTGGCCTGTATATTTTGGAGCCGATCCGTGGATTGCTTCAAAGACCGCAATCCCATTTCCAAGGTTTGCTCCGGGAGCTATGCCAAGCCCGCCGATAAGTCCCGCGCAAAGGTCGGAGAGGATATCTCCGTATAAATTTGGAAGAACAAGCACATCGTAAAGTTCCGGTTTTTGGACGAGTTGCATGCACATGTTATCGATTAGCCGTTCTTCGTATTCGATTTTTCCTTCATATTGTTTTGCAACTTCGCGTGCCGCTGCGTAAAAGAGGCCGTCGGTAAATTTCATAATATTTGCTTTAGTTATCGCAGTTACTTTTTTCCTGTTATGCTTTACGGCGTATTCAAAAGCAAACTCGACGATCCTTTTTGTCCCGGAAATTGAGATTGGTTTTATGGATATGCCGGAATCGGGCTTGATTTTTTTCTGCGAAAGTTTTTCTATTTCAGAAATGAGATTTTTTGTTTCTTGTTTCCCTTCTTCAAATTCGATCCCCGCATAAAGATCTTCTGTATTTTCGCGGACAACTACGAGGTTGATATTTTCATATCTTGAGCGAACCCCTTTGAAGGATTTGCAAGGTCTTAAACATACATACAAATCCAGTTCTTTGCGGATAGCGACATTAACGCTTCTAAATCCTGTGCCGATAGGGGTAGTCAACGGTCCTTTTAAGGCGATTTTGTTTTTTCTGATTGATTCTAATGTTTCTTGTGGAAGCGGCGTCCCGTATTTCTCTATAACATCGGCTCCCGCTTCCGCGATTTCCCAATCTATTTTAACTCCTGTAGCGTCAACGCACCTGCGAGCCGCATTTGAAACTTCAGGTCCTATTCCGTCTCCCGGGATTAAAGTTATTTTATATGTCATTTTTTATTCCTATCGTTATAAAAATTTTCTAAAAATTGTCGGTTGCAACCGACAATTGCATTGTATAATTGTCGGTTTAGCTTGTCAATGTAAGGTATCTCCCTTTTTAAAACGCAACTCCCCACTTTGTGATATAATTAACCTAGTTCCATAAGAATAAAATATGGGGGAGAAAAAATGCCAACCTTTGCATTGTCAAAACAAATAATTGAAATGTTAAATCTTTTTGATGGTGATACCACTGAAAAAAAAGTAGTTAACCTAGTCAATGGAAATGCATCGTTAAAATTGAAAGAATGCGAAGATGAAATTGTTAAATTTGAATCAAAATATGGAATGATTTTTAAGGATTTTGAGATTATTTGGAATAAAGGAAAAATCTCTGACAAATACAGCCATCAAACGGAAAGAGACTACATTGAATGGGAAGGGTTTGAACAGGAAAAAAAACACTGGCTATCAGCTTTGAAAGAAATTCGAATTAAATACTTTCCTAAGAGATGAAATATGTTTGAGCATTTATTGGAAAAGTATCTTTTGGAAATAAAAACTTTATCAAGCAAGTTTTTCCCTCATAGTTTTTTATCTGTTAATTATTCTAGGTTTAATAGGGTAAGCATAAGGATAGAAATCTCAAAAAAGTTTTTTATTGACATTTACTGTAATGTTGAAAACAACAGAAAAAACTATGCTCTTATAAAAGATGATGAGCGAAAAATCGGTTGGGATAATCTTGGCGGCTGGCATTGCCATCCATTTGGAAAAGCTTTAAAACATAAAAAATGCAAAGAACCATCCGCAAAGAAAATTTTTTCAAAAATAAAAGAAATTGTCGAAGAGACAACAAAATAATTGATTTTTACTTAAAGTCTTTAAATTTTTCAGCATTTCATTTATCATTTTTAATTTGACATTGCCTCTAACAGTGCCCTCTAAATCATCTGAAATTTTTAAAACAATATTAAGATGATAATAAAATTATACCAAGAAACGGTTGATTGGTAAATCTTAGATCTTGAAAAAGGGGTGGAGAATGGTTGTTATAAATAGTTTTCCAAGAAGAGTTATGTCTGAGGTTGTTGGCTTATTTGCGAGAAGAGAATCAAAACTTAAACGCTATGGAGAGACTTTGTCGATGAGAGAAAAACGGTTTGTTGCTGGACATGTTTTGGGGCATGTAGGGAAAGGCGGCTGGAGTGAAACTGCAGGGAATTTTGTTAGGTCAGCTGAAGTTTTGGTGAATAATGGGGAAGATACTCAAATAGAAGTTGATACGAATGAGTATGGAGTAACAGCTTGGAAGATGCGAGGAGAAGGTCCCAAGGCGCAACAGCTTGAATTTTGCTCACATCTTGTTTTTTGGGGAAAAGGGAATGGAACCGTGGCAATCGGAAATGACGGCCGTTCTTCTGTTGTTTCTCTTGAAGAAGCTGTAAATAAAAGATTAAGTACGATATATGACGCTTATTTTTCAGAAAAAACGAGAAGAGGAGTCGAGCGACTTACAATGGCCACCAGAATGAACGATTGGGCTATTGTTCAAGGGATGATTGGCGAGGGACGGCTGATTAGTATGGAAATGACAGGTGAAGGATTGCCTTACAGACCCATGTTAGAACACTTGTTCTCAATAGACAGGCAAACTAAAAATATTCCAATCCAATTATTGTTAGGCCTACGCTTATTATCGGGCTCACGAGGTACCCCAATAGTAACAGAATATTATCCTTATATGGAGGGCTTATCTTATAGGTTTAGATTGATTAAAAACTCAGGAACTGAAGGAGTTTTTAGAGTTTTTTTAGAAGGACTAAATGCATGCCGAGAAATACCATTGTTAAAATTGAAGATACAGTAAACAAAATAAACAATCTTCTGTAAAAAAGGTGTTTTAATGTCATTTTGCAACAGGTTCAATAAACAAAAAGCTGGATGAGCCTTAAATAAAAAGGAGTAAAAATATCATGACAAGTGTTAGTCCATCAGTTACTGCCGCAAGAAGAGCTATGTATGAAATGGATGGATTGTTTGTAGCATTGAGAAAGAAGGGAGGCCTTTCCATAGATACACAAAGAAAAGTTGCGGCTCATGTTTTGGGACAAACGGGGAGAGAAGGATGTCAAGAGTGTGCGGCGAGATTTATTGCATCTGCTGAAGTTGTTGCAAAAGAAGGGATAGATAAAAATCCATCTTTTTCTCATGTGCAAATTGAAGATAGAGGAAACGCTTGTTCAGCATTGATTATGTCAGGGGCGGGAGTTAAAGAAAGAGGACTTGATGGTAGCTCGCATCTTGTTTTTTGGGAGAGAGATGTAGAGCGAGGGAGTCAAGCGGAGGATGTAAAAGGAAAGGGAAACCCTGAATATCATTCTATTGTTTCACCAGGAGAGGCTATGCAAGCAAGGCTTGATACTGTGAGAGAGTTTAATGATATTTCAATAGGAATTGATGAAATAGTAAGAAGAGTAAGGGCAAGTGACTGGTCGATAATGGCTAAAATAATACAAAATCAAAAACGAAAGGGAGTTGTTTGTGAAGAGATGTTAGTTACTGAACAGGGGTCGGCTCATAGGAGCATGTTGGGGCAATTATTTGAAGATGATGGAATACTACTTGCACCTTTGTTACATCCTCGCCCAACTGTTTCTGCGACAAGGAGTATTGTATTTTTTCTTAGGGAAACAAAAAAAACAAAGACTACTTCATCATTTACTGTTTATGCCAGTGAGGATTTGTCAGAGAGAATTCCACTTTTGTTTGTACATTGGGGAACGAAGGTTTAATGCCACAAGCAGGAAAACTAAAAAATAGTTAGCAGTGTGCTTCTGGATTGGTATAGTCGGAGAACTGTTTGAATGATTTATGTTATAATTTATTTTAATGCTCAAGCAATCCTTCAAAAACCTAAAAATCGCCGTCTTGTCCGGCGGGCGCTCGCGTGAATGGGATGTTTCCCTTCGTTCAGGAAAACGGGTTTTTGATTCACTTAAAAATCAAGGCTTTAATGTCTTCCAGTTTGATACCGATGACGACCTGATCTCCAAATTAAAAAAGAAAAAAATCGATATCGTCTACATTGCCCTCCACGGGACATATGGCGAAGATGGCGTAATCCAGGGGCTTTTGGAATATGCGGGAATCCCTTACACGGGATCGGGTGTTTTGGCATCTGCCTTGGCAATGAACAAAGTCGCCGCGAAAAATATTTTTTTGGCAAATAAAATCCCGACAGCCGCGTTTGCGCTTCTTGACCCTTTTGCAAAACCAAAAGATACAGCCGAAAGAATAAAAAGCTTTTTTCCGTTTCCCGTTGTTTTAAAGCCTGTTTCCGAAGGATCAAGCTTTGGCGTTTCTATCATAAAAGATAAAAATGAATTTGAAAAAATATTGCAAAAAACTCTACAAGAACATAAAAACTGTTTTGTCGAGGAGTATATAAAAGGTAAAGAAGTCACAGTCGGCATTTTGGGCGAAGAAGCTTTGCCAATACTTGAGCTTGTCCCCCGAAATGAGTTTTACGATTATGACGCGAAGTATTCCGCAGGCGGTACGCAATTTATAATTCCTGCCAGACTTTCTCCTCCGCTCTACAAAAAAACACAAAAACTCGCCCTTGCCGCGCATAGGGCTTTGGGGTGCAAAGGAGTTTCAAGAGTTGATTTTATCATAAGCGATAAAGATCATATTCCTTACATTACCGAAGTTAATACGATTCCAGGCATGACCGATAAGTCAGACCTGCCAGCGGAAGCCGCGCACGCGGGGATATCGTTTGATGAATTGGTTGTTAGGATTTTACAAAGCGCAAGATGAAAAAACAAACTATAAAAAAACGGAAACCTAAAAAAAGCTGGTATATCATCTGGTTTATTATTTTTGCTTTTTTTGCCGCAGCTGTTTTGACTGTTTTTATCACTCTTCCTCTTTTTAGGATAAATAATGTTTTTGTTGTCGGAACACGCCTCATGTCTCCCGATGAAATTTTAAGATTGGCAGATATTCCGCAAGGGGAAAACCTGTTTTTGGTAAGGTTTAACAAGGCGAAGCAGCGATTAATAAATATTCCTGTTATCAAACAAGTTGATTTCAAAAGAAAATTGTTTAGTACTGTGCAAATTAAAATTAAAGAAAGGAAGGAAGCTGTTATTTGCGTTGTAAAAAACCAATCTTTAATATTGGATGATAAAGGAGTTGTGATGAACCCAGAGGGAGTTATGGGGGTGGGGATTTCATTCCCTGATATAACAAATCTTCCTGTGATAAGCGGTCTTGATTCCTCATGGCTTGAAAACGGTTTAGCCATTAAGTCTGACAAAGGGAAGGAACTTCTTGCCATGCTTGCCGAATTTAAAACGTTGGTTTTGCCTCAAAAGCTTCAAATTGATATTGCAAAAAATGATGACGTGAAATTGCTTGTAGATGATATTCTTGATATAAGAATTGGCAAGCTTGAAGGGCTTTCATCTAAAGTAAAAATTTTCAATGCTATTTATTCCAAAGTTAAAGATCGTAAATACGATATAGCTTATATAGATGTAAGTTCCCCCTTATTTCCTGCCGTCAAATTTAAGTAATTGGATCACGGATTTTTTAAAGATTGACATCTTATAAGCTCTTGGGATAAAATGCAACTGTATACAGATATGAATAACGAAGAAAAAAATAAAAATTTTGCGACCATAAAGGTTTTTGGTGTTGGCGGAGCCGGAACAAATGCGGTTAATCGTATGATTGGTTCAGGAGTAAAAGGGGTTGAATTTTGGGGAGTCAATACCGATAGCCAGGCATTATCCGTCTCTTTGGCTGATAATCGTTTGCACATAGGGAGCAAAATTACAAAAGGGTTGGGAGCCGGATCAAATCCGGAAGTAGGCCAAAAAGCCGCCGAAGAATCGCGCGAAGAGATCAAAGAAGCCTTGACCGGCGCTGATATGGTGTTTTTAACTGCTGGAATGGGGGGAGGGACTGGGACTGGCGCTTCTCCTGTTATTGCTGAAGTTGCCAAAGAACTTGGCATTTTAACTATCGCGGTTGTTACAAAGCCTTTCCGTTTTGAAGGGCCTGTCCGCATATCGCAGGCAGAATCCGGAGTTGCCCTTCTAAAAGAAAAAGTTGACGCTTTAATTGTTATTCCCAACGACAAACTTCTTCAGGTTGTTGAACGTAAAACTTCTATAATTGAAGCATTTAAAATAGCCGACGATGTATTGAGGCAGGGAGTAAAAGGAATATCAGACTTAATTACAGTCCCCGGATTAATCAATCTCGATTTTGCCGATGTTCGCACAATAATGTATGAAGCGGGCTCTGCAATGATGGGAATCGGATCCGGCTCAGGAGAAAACAGGGCGACAGAAGCAGCTGAACAGGCTATTTCAAGCCCATTGCTTGAAGAGACAATTACAGGGGCAAAAGGAGTTATATTCAATGTTACAGGCGGGTCTGACCTTACACTGTATGAGGTTAATGACGCGGCAGAAGTTATTTACAATGCCGTTGATCCGGACGCGAATATAATTTTTGGCGCGGTAATAGACGAAAAACTGGAAGGGGAAGTTGTTGTTACTGTAATTGCCACAGGGTTTAAACTAAGCGCCCACAGAGAAAAAGAATTGATTCCCAACACTATCATACAGTCCACTCCCCGCGGAAAAGAACACATCGAATTGCCTTCATTTATGAGAGTCTAAAAAAGTCCTTGACAAGATTTTCTTCCGATGGTAGCTTTAACGTAAAATTACTTCTTTTTTGTTTATGAAAAAGATAAAACTATCAGGAGGTGATGGCTTAAGCGAATAGTTTGAATTGATGTTATATAAAGTTTGACTGCTTTAGGAGGAAATAATGAGAAAACATTTATTGTTAAGTTGTTTTGTTCTTTTAATTGGAGCTTTTGTATTAGTAGGTTGTGGACAGGAACAACCCAGCATTACTACTACAAATGCTCAACCCTCAAATTTAAAAATAAAGGGAACAGTTTATACTACTGAACTTGCAGGAGGCCGCGGTGCCGGCATTTCTGGCGCTTATGTGTATCTTTCCGGTGACGCGGTGAGCAGTGCGACAACAACAAATTCATTAGGTGAATATCTGTTTTCAAATATACCAGATGGAGATTATAAACTTGTCGTAACAGCAGAAGGGCATCAAAGGATTTCAACCACTCCTGTATACTTTAAAGAGGATAATGCTACTGTTACTGATGGGTGTATAGATGTTGATGATATTCTTTTATCTTCAAGACCAATAGCTAAAACTATTACTCCTACACCTACTACTTCTACTGGGACAGAGATTGACCGTAATCCTACGTTTGTAATTACATTTAATGAAACAATGGAAATAAATTCCGTTCTTCCAAGCTTAACAATTAATGGTCTTCGCGCTTTTTCTGATAGCGGGACAGTTCCTCTTTCCGCTTCATGGAATAATTCCAACACAGTTTTAACGCTTACCACAGTTGGTTCTTTGACGGCAAATACAACATGTACATTAGATATTGATCCTCTTACTTCTGCAAAAGATACTGCGGGATATCCTTTGATAGCAGGATCATCCTCAGTTGAGGAAGGAGAGACTTTAACGCCTGTTTATAGGGTAGATGTCGGAGGAAAGCCTGGAACTCCAAGCGGCTTAACAATCAGCTCTGTGGCATCTAAGATGTTTACAAGAGAGTCGACAGGAGTTAACTTTACAGATGTGGCCACAGTTGGCGCAAATGCTGTTGTATTATATTGGGATGCTCCTACAACAGGACCTATTACAGGCTACAATGTTTATGCGGCGTATGGATCAACCGGAAATTATTTCCGTGTTGCCCAGACAACAACACCAGGGCTTTCAACAACTCTTAATGCCATAACAACCGCGATATATGGGGTTAATCTTTCATCATTGGATCCTTTATCTTCTGCGAATGTTCCTATGATAAACGCGCCATTGTATATAAAAGTTACTGCATATAATGGTGATGGGGAATCTGCTTCTATAGAAGCCAATGCTAAAGAACTTGTTCCTCCAGTGCTATCGCCTCTTTCAGATGATGCCTTAGATACTGTAACGAAACAAGTATTAGCTAATGGCTATATAGTAGATCCAATTACTACAAGTGATACGGGGAAAGCATATATCTATTTTAATGAACCACTTGACATATCTACAGTTACAACCTCAAATATTACCGTAGAGGATGGTGGTACTTATACTGTTTCTGTTTTAGCTCAAGATAATACTCCCTTAGGCTTATCAGGTGGAGGAAACGATCGCTGCCTTGTAAGGATTAACTCAACTGCTGACATAACAGGTAAAGTTGTTCGTGTAGGGACTGGAGTAAAAGATTTGGCGGGAAATAGCTCAACGGAAGCATCCAGCGTAACACTCGACTAACAAAGATTTGATTATATGCCTCCTATCTTGGGTTAACTGAGGTAGGAGGCAAAGTTCTTCTGGTTTGCGGGGAGGTAAGAGAATGAAGAAACTATTGATTTTTTTTCTGGTTTTGCTGTTTGCGCTCCCTGCGTTCGGGGAAGCAAAAAAAGCTGGTTCCAGCATTGAATTTAAAGATTTAAAAAGTACAAATCCCGCTTATTATTACGTTGAAAAGATGGTTTCTCAATATGGTGTGATTTCAGGATATCCTGACAATACATTTAAAGGGGATAAAACCATCACTCGAGCTGAATTTGCCAAGGTTATTGCGGGATCTATTTCATACATTGAAAAGAAATATGACCTTCCTATGGCAAATGAACCTACCGACAAAAACCTTGTATTTACTGATTTGCCTAAAACCCATTGGTCATATCCATATGTCGAAGGGTTGTCCACAAAGTACAAGATTTTCCAGGGATATCCTGACGGGAGCTTTAAGCCTAATAAGACAATTGATAAATATGAAATGGCCGCGGTTGCCGGCAGGGCGTTTGAGCTGATTCTTACCCGCGTTGAATTGCCTGTAAAATCAGCGGACAGCAAGTTTTCTGACGTAAAGAGTTCCCATTGGGTCAAAAAATATCTTGATATCCTTGCCATGTATAAAATAATAGATAAGACAAAAAACTATGATGGCAAAAAAGGAGCCAACCGATATTTTGTTGCAAGCGTTGGAGCTAAATTAATTGGATCATGTGTTGCCCGTATTGACGCGCTTGGGACGGAAAAACTTAACGCGCTTCGCCGAAAATATTCAGGAATGGCGGAAGTTTCTTCTCAAATGGAGAAGCAACTCATGATAGGCAAGCCACGGGCTTCTTTGTCCGGGTTTTTTGGAAATATTTATGAAGGCGGGAGCGGCACCAATAATTGGATGAATTTTGGAGCAACTGCTTCTTATGGCAATAAATATTATTTAGGAATATTAAAGGGAGACTATGAAATAACGGCAAAAGTCCAGCGCGACCAAATTGTATTTCTGACATCCGGAGGGGGGATAACAGGCGGAGTTGTAAATGAATATCGTTCTGATTTGGACATAAACACTGTAGCTCCCGTTGTTGCTTTTCATGGAACAAAAGGATTAATCCTTTTGGGTGTTAAATATGCTTATTTCAGCAACAGTATTTCTCCAATGAGTTTTTTAGCGGGCAATGTGGGAATAGCGACTGTAATCCCGTTTTTTCAAACCAACATGTTGAGTCGTGTTTATTATTCTCTTCTTGCCTCAACGCCGACAACCTCGTCAGCCTTAGGCGCGTCTAAAAGCCTTTTGAATTATGAGGCCGGCTTTGATATGAAATTGTTTGGAACTCCTATGCTTGTAGGTTATCAGGGAGAAACAATGTTTTTAAGCAGCGGAAATTTCACCCGCCAATATAATATGTTTTTTGTGAGCTGTTCTTTGATGTAAATTTTTTTAAAGTTTTTGCGGACAATTAAAAGAGAGCAAGTTATCTTGCTCTCTTTTTGCTATTTAAATTATCGCATAAATATTGTATGATTCTATATATATGATTAGAGGGATTAGAGGGGCGACTACTGTAAAAAGAAATGAAGTCTCTAATATTTTGCAGGCAACAGAAGAACTGCTGCGGGAGATTTTGAAAGCAAACAGCATTGATCCTGCTGATATAGCTTCTATTATTTTTTCCGCGACAAAAGATATTAATTCAGAATTTCCCGCAAAAGCTGCCAGGCTTATGGGTTTAAAAGATGTTCCGCTTTTATGTGTACAGGAAATTGCCGTTCCCAAAAGCATGCCGAAATGCATACGCATTTTAATGCATATAAATACGGATAAAAAACAAAAAGAGATAAAGCATGTGTATTTAAGCGGAACAGAAAGTTTAAGAAAGGAATAAATAATGATTATTATAATGAAGACGGATGCTACAGACGAACAAATCAATCATGTTGTTGAAAAATTAAAAAAACATGGGTTTGGCATTCACTTGAGCAAGGGGACAGAAAGAACAGTTGTTGGAGCAATAGGAGATAAGAGCGCGATAGAGCTTGAGTCTATTCAATTGTTGCCGGGTGTTTCGGAAATTGTTCCTATTCGGAAACCTTTCAAAATTGTAAGCCGTGAGTTTCAATCGGAAGACAGCCAGATTAAAATAAAAGATAAAATTTTTGTCGGATCAAAAGCTCCTCTACTCGTTATTGCCGGCCCTTGTTCTGTTGAAAGCAGGGAGCAAATCTTTGAAATAGCGGAAAGTGTAAAAAAATCCGGAGCTTCCGGATTAAGAGGGGGAGCTTTTAAGCCAAGAACTTCCCCGTATAGTTTTCAAGGAATGGGAGAAGAGGGGCTTAAGCTGCTGCGGGAAGCTGGTGACAAAACAGGATTGCCGGTTGTTACGGAAGCCCTAGATACAAGAACAGTTGCGCTTGTAGCGCAATATGCGGATGTTATACAAATAGGCGCCAGAAATATGCAGAACTTTGAGCTTTTAAAAGAGGTTGGCAAGATAGATAAGCCCGTTCTTTTAAAAAGAGGGATGTCTGCGACAATAGAAGAGCTTCTTATGTCAGCAGAATATATTGTATCCGAAGGGAATAGAAATGTTATCCTTTGCGAAAGAGGATTAAGGACAATTTGCAAATATACCAGAAATACATTAGACCTTTCCGCTGTCCCTGTAATAAAAAAACTCAGCCACCTTCCTGTTATTGTTGATCCAAGCCATGCGACCGGCGTATGGGATTATGTTATTCCCATGTCTCGTGCTGCGGTTGCCGCCGGATGTGACGGGTTGATTATAGAGGTACATAATAATCCCGAAGAAGCTCTCTCCGACGGATCTCAATCATTAAAGCCCGAGACATTTGCAGAGCTTATGCGGCAAATAGAACTTGTCGCAAAAGCAGTTGGCAGAAAAGTTTAAGACTTGTCAACTGGAAAGAAATTGTTCGTCAAGAAGACTGATTAAATCTTTTAATCCTTCTTTATTTAAAGCTGATATGGCGGCAGATGGATAATATTTTTGCTTCATTTCTTCTATATAATTTTTATCTGTAACTTTATCTGTTTTGTTAAAAACAGTTATGATTGGTTTTGATACAATGCCAAGCTCTTCTAACACATTATATACAGCGCTTATTTGATCTTCCATATAAGGAGAGGAAGCGTCTACAACATGCAGAAGGAGATTTGCCTGTATGGTTTCTTCAAGCGTTGCCCTGAACGCGGAAATTAATGTATGCGGAAGTTTCCGTATAAAACCGACTGTGTCGGTGAGCAATACCGTTTTCCCCGAAGGGAGATATAAACGTCTTGTTACGGGATCGAGTGTTGCAAACAGTTTATCCTTTGTAAGTACGGATGCGGCTGTAAGAGAATTAAGTAGAGTTGATTTGCCTGTATTTGTGTAACCAACAAGCGAGATTAAGACCATATTGGATGATTTCCTTTTTTGCCTAGCTGTTTCCCTGCTTATTTTGACTTTTTCCAGTTCTTTTTTTAATTTTGTTATGCGGGTATTTATAATTCTTCGGTCTAATTCCAATTGTGTTTCGCCGGGGCCTCTTGTTCCGATTCCTCCTCCTAATCTTGAAAGTTCAATGCCATGTCCTGTTAAATGTGTTAATAGATATTCATTTTGAGCAAGCTCTACCTGGAGTTTTCCCTCGCGTGAAAAGGCATTTTGAGCAAATATGTCTAAAATAAGTTCAGTGCGGTTTAATACTTTTATCCCTAATGCCTCTTCCAGATTTCTGGTTTGTGAAGGATGAAGTTCATTATTGAAAATTACTATATTTGCCTCTGTTGTTCTGCACAGTTCTTTTAGTTCTTCAACTTTTCCTTTGCCGATACAGAATTTAATGTCAGTGGCATCTTTTTGCTGGGTTAGTACTCCCGCTACTTTTGCTCCGGCGCTTGTTACAAGTTGTTCCAATTCTTCAATTGATTCTTTTACGGGAGTTTTATCTGATTTCAACTTTACTTCTACCAAGAGGGCTTTTTCCATATTGATTATAGAACCATTATAACATATAATCACTTTTGTTATGAGCAAAATTCTTATAATTGATGATGAAGAAGACATAGTTGGCGCGCTTTCTATCAGACTTAAAGCTTCTGGCCATGAAATTATTTCGGCGGCAGACGGGATCGAAGGGCTTGAAAAAGCGCGATCAGGATATCCGGATCTTATTCTTTTAGACATAATGCTGCCCAAGCTTGATGGATATAAGGTTTGCCGCATTTTAAAGTTTGATGAAAAATTTAAGCATATACCTATTATCATGATTACGGCAAAGTTTGGTGATGATAATAAAAAAATGGGAATGGATGTCGGAGCTGATGCTTATATTTTGAAACCTTTTGAGCCTAAAGAATTGATGTCAAAAATTGATGAGATTCTTGCCAAAAACAGGACAAACATAAATGACTGAAAAAAAAAGGGATTTACGCAAGGCATTTGTGGAATGCGGGCTTTTAACTGAAGAACAAATAAAAGAAGCTGTAAAAGAGGGGCAAAAAACAGGCGAAACATTAATTAAATCAATTATAAAAAAAAGGCTTTTGGACGAAAAGACAGTTATAAAATTCCTTGAAGAAGAAATGTATATTCCTCATATTAATTTATCCAGTTATCTTATTGATCAAAAAACTCTTTCTTATATTACCCCTGAAACCGCGAAAAAGTATGGTGTTATCCCGCTCTTTTTGGTTGGTAATTCTCTTTCTATTGGGATGATTGATCCTTTTGACATAAAGGCTATAGATGATGTTCGACGGGAGTCAAAATTTGATGTCGAAGCAATGGCGGCAACTCCTTCAGAAATAAATCAGGCTATAATGCAATACTACGGGGTATCCGGCACTTTGGAGGAACTTTTGGCTGAGGTTTCTGTTCCTGAATCTTCAAAATCTGATGTTCCTCAAATAGAAGAAGAATCTCCCGTATCAAAGCTTGTTAACTTGGTTGTTACCCAAGCAATTCAGGAAAGGGCTTCAGATATTCATATAGAACCGGAAGAACATAGGGTTCGGATCCGTTATAGAATAGACGGAATTCTGCAGGAAGCTTCTTCTCCTCCGTCGCATCTGCATGCTTCCCTTGTTTCACGTATAAAAATTATGTCTGCTTTGGATATTGCAGAAAGCCGTATTCCTCAAGACGGACGTTTTTCTTATAATATTGAAGGAAGGGATATAGACGTGCGTGTTTCTACATGCCCTACAATCCATGGCGAAGCCGTGGTATTGAGGCTTCTTGATAAACATGGGATGCTGCTTTCTTTAAAAGATATGGGGTTTGCTCCGGAAAATTTGAAACTGTTCCAAACAATGATTAAACATCCTTACGGCGTTATTTTGGTTACGGGTCCGACCGGATCAGGAAAAACAACAACATTATACGCGGCTCTTACGGATATAAACACGCCTGACAGGAATATTCTTACAATTGAAGATCCTGTAGAATATGAGCTTCCGGGGATACGCCAATCCCAGGTTAATCCGAAGGCTGGACTTATTTTTGGTACTGCGTTGAGGTCTCTTATGAGACAAGATCCTGATGTTATTCTTGTTGGAGAAATCAGGGATTTGGAAACATCGGGCGTTGCGATTGAGGCTGCTTTGACCGGCCACCTTGTCTTTTCTACGCTTCACACAAATGACGCGGCCGGAGCTTTGACAAGATTGACAGATATGGGCGTTGAACCTTTTTTAACATCTTCTGCCACAGTGGGAGTTGTCGCTCAGAGGCTGATAAGAAAAATATGCGATAATTGTAAAGAAGAAATAAAATTGCCCGGGAAAATTATTGAAGATATCCCTTTCTTTAAAGATAAAAAGTTCAAATTTTATCATGGAAAGGGTTGTAACGCGTGCAGGGATACCGGATATAGGGGTCGTACCGGTATTTTTGAAATGTTTACAATGAATGAAGAAGTTCGCCAGCTTGTTATTGCAAGGCAGTCTACTTCTAGGATTAAGGAAGCGGCATTGAAAACCGGCATGAAAACATTATACGAAGATGGACTGTTAAAAGTAACCCAGGGAGTAACAACTCTTGATGAAGTAATGAGAGTAACACAATTGGATTAGCCGGCAGACTCTGAATTTCTTTACAGACTGAAAATCATGTCAAAATTTAATTACAAAGCAAAAGATCAATATGGAGTTAATGTAAGCGGAGAAATAGAAGCTGCCTCATCTGAGGCCGCGGCCTCACGGTTAAAGGAGAAAAAATATACACCTATTTTAATTGCAAAGCAACAGGAGCTTTTTTCTGATTTTTTTGAAAAATATTTTTCAGGTTTTCAAAAAATAAAGCTAGAAGAGTTGATAGTTTTTGTCAGGCAACTTTCCACTATATTGGCGGCAGGAGTGCCTCTTCTTGAATCATTGGATGCTGTTTATGAGCAAGTGCAGAGCCCCAACTTTAAAAAAATAATACTTGGAATGCGCCATGATATAGAAGGCGGAGCCAGTTTTTCTGACGCTTTATCAATCAACAAAAAAGTTTTTGGAGCTATTTTTATATCGATGGTTAAAGCTGGTGAAAGAGCGGGCATTTTGGGAGAAGTGCTTGATAGGGTAGCCAATTTGCTTGAAACCGATTTTGATAACAGGCAGAAGATAAAATCTGCAATGCGATATCCTATGATGGTAATTTCTGCCTTGATTATTGCTTTTGCTGTTGTTATTACTTTTGTTATACCGCAATTTTCAAAATTGTATTCTTCTTTTAAAACAGAACTTCCTCTTCCAACCAGAATTCTTTTGGGGATAAATTATATTCTTGTGAATTACTGGCTTTATATTATTATGATTTTAATTGCGATTATATTCCTGCTTAAAAGAGTGCTTGAAACCGAGCAGGGGCGTATTTGGGGCGATCGTTTTATTTTGGCCGTGCCGATATTTGGGCCATTGATTAAAAAATTGATTTTAGCCCGTTTTTCCAGAATGTTGTCTTCTATGCTGAAATCAGGAATTCCTATAGTCGAGGCTTTAAATATCAGCAGGGATACGATTGAAAACGTAATTCTTTCCAATGTTGTGGCCTCTGTAAAGGATGAGGTTGTAAAGGGGAGCGGATTGACTGAGCCCATGAAAAACGCTAAAGTTTTTCCTCCTTTGGTTATTCAAATGGTGGCAATTGGCGAAAAATCGGGATCTCTTGAAGCGATGCTTTCCAAGGTGGCAGATTATTTTGATCGTGATTCTGATTATACTATAAGAAATTTGACTCCGCTTATAGAGCCGCTTTTAATTCTTATGCTGGGTGGGTTAGTTCTTCTTCTGGCCTTGGGTGTTTTTCTTCCTATGTGGGACATGGTTAAACTTGTTAAATCATAAAATTATACAAATGCCCCTTGACAAACAATTGATATTGAAAATATAATGCATCGCGGAATACTTTTAGTTTTAATTTTCATTAAGGAGGTGATATGAAAGATGAAAAAAGGGTTTACACTTATTGAGTTGGTCATGGTGATAGTCATTCTAGGCATTTTGGCTGCAATGGTTTTGCCTAGATTTGTTAATTTGCAAAACGAAGCCAGAATTTCTGCGTCAAAAGCAGCTCTTGGTGCTATTCGTTCGGCAGTGGCAGTTCGATATGCCAGCAGGGCAACTGTTGAAGCTGAGCCTTTGCCTCCTACTATTGAAGCTTCAATGTTCCAGGATGGCAATATCCCAACAGAGCCTTTGACAAATTCCAATTCGGTTACGCTTGTCAGTGGTCTTGCCGCTATTGGTTCAGGTGCAGGGTGGGCTTATAGTTCGAGTGAAGGGAAAGTCTGGATAAATAATACTTCGTACACCAGCTATTAAGCATAAGATTTAAAGATATCTTTAAGCTATGGAAAGGGCAGAGATTAATGTTATCTCTGCTCTTTTTTTGTGATAAAATACTTTTATGGCACATAAAACTATAGTCGTAATGCCGGCATACAATGCCGAGAAAACATTGAAAAAGACTTACGATGATATTCCATTGGATAAAGTTAATGAAGTCTTACTGGGCGACGATTGCTCATCTGATGGAACAATTGAATTGGCGCAGAGGCTTGGTATTTCTGTTTTTAAAACCAAAAAAAATATCGGATATGGCGGAAACCAAAAAATGCTTTACAGAGAAGCTTTGTCCCGAGGGGCGGATGTTGTTGTTATGTTGCATCCTGATTGGCAGTACGATGCAAAAAAAATACCCGAAATGATAGCTCCTATTGTGGCAGGCGATAAGGATATTATGCTTGGATCTAGGGTTTTATTCGGAGGCCGTGATACTCTTGCCGGAGGGATGCCTGTTTGGAAATATATTTCCAATGTTTTTCTGACATTATGTGAGAATCTTACTTTTAAGCTGGGATTATCGGAATACCATACAGGGTTTCGCGCTTATTCAAAAAAAGCGCTTGAAACAATCCCTTTTGAAAAAAATTCGAATGACTTTGTTTTTGATACCGAGTTTTTGGCGGAAGCAGCGAAATATGGGGTTAGGGTGGGAGAGATCCCTGTTCCATGCAGATATTTTCCTGAAGCATCTTCTGTAAATTTTTTTCGCAGTGTTGTTTATGGTTTTCAAACTTTATGGGTTTGTGTTAAATATATATTTAAAAGGATATAGAAAACACCAAAGACGATTTAAATGATTTCAACCAAAATCAATATATCTAATAAAGGATTTACACTGATAGAGCTTATAGTTCGCTGGAAGGTAAAGCTTGGATAAATAACTTAAAATATGTTGATATTTAAAAGTTATCTTTATCTTGAAACCTTTATATAAGAATGTTAGAATCTACGCGATGGAGTTAAACCTTAAAGGATATACTCTAATAGAAATTGTTCTCGTTATTGCTGTTATTTCCATTTTGTCGGTCAGCATTTTTGTGTACATAAATTACTCCAAAACCTTTAATCTGGATGCGGGAACGTCTAAAGTTGCTGCGGATCTGCGCTATGCGCAAAATTTATCCATGTCGACCGCTCAGTTTAGCGGTGTAAGCTTTGAGGGCAATACATATTTTATTTATACTACGACAGGAACAGAGGACACCTTGGTTAATAACCCTGCTGATTTTGGCAGAAGTTTACAGGTAGACCTTTTTCATGATTTTGGCATATCCATTGCATCTGTTTTAATTGGTGGCGGCAATAAGGTGGAGTTTAGCCCATTGGGCCAGCCATATTCGGACAAAACCGGATCAATTCTTTCAACAGAAAGCGCTATAATTTTAAGTGTCGGGTCGGATACTAAAACTATAACAATAACTCCAAATACAGGGAAGGTTTCTATCCAATGAATAACAAAGCTTTTACTCTTGTTGAACTGGTGGTTGCTATTGTTGTAATATCTGTTTCTTTCCTAGCTTTAATAGCTGTCTTTACGGCCGTTATGCCTAAAAGTATGGGGGTTGAATCGATTTCAAAGGCAACTTATCTTGCAAATCGCATAACTGAAGAAACGGCTGCTAAAAAATTTTCCAGCATTTCTTCTGTTGGCCAAACAAATTTCGCGATCCCTTTTGACAAGTTCAAATATGAAATAGTAATTGATTTTGTTACTACAGCTGAACCTGATGTTGTATCTGTAAATCCGACAAACTTTAAAAGAGTCAAAGTCCATGTTTGGAGTAATTTATCTCCTACTGTTGAAGTTGTGACTTTGGTAACAACATATGAAAGCTTATAAAGGGTATACGCTTATAGAGTTGGTTATTGTTATTATAGTGATGGCTGTGTTGTCCATGACTTTTGCAACTTTTATTATAAAGGCGGTGGATTCATGGATTTTTGTCAAGACAAGAGACAGCGCTTTTGGAAGTGCCCGTTACTCTATGAACAGGATGCTTGTAGATATGCGTAGAATGACCAGTCCTTATGGGATAACCGTTATGACCTCAACTGAGTGCAGTTTTGAGGCGTTTGACTCGACGGGGGGGGTGGTTTATATTGATTTTAAGCAATCAGGGGCGAACCTTTATCGCAATAATGATATACTTGCGGAAAATCTTTTAAATCCGGGAGGCTTGAGTTTTTTATACCTGAATGAAAATGGGGTAAGCACTTCTGAAGCTGTTGGCGTTAGAAGCGTAAGGGTTAAAGTTTCGATTGAAAAAAATAATCAGCTGATTACTTTGGAGTCAGCAGCGAGGTTGAGAAATTTATGAAAAAAAATGGATTTGCTTTGATCGTTGCGATTTTTGTTGTTGTTACTTTTGCAGTTATAGGTGTTGTTGCCGTATCACTTATTTCAGGAGAAAGTATAGTAACTGTTAAAGACTTAAAAGGGTTGCAGGCTTTAAACTTAGCAGAAGCCGGAGCTCAATATGCTATTACGTCTGATCTGGCAGGCGATTCTGATTGGTCGGATAATACGGGATTTACAAAAAGCCTGGGAGGCGGTTCCTTTACTGTTACTTATCATTCTCAAAGTGTTGACACTATCAAATTGCGGTCTTTAGGGCTTGCAAGTGGGGTGATAAGAGTTATTGAGGTCGATGTTGATCGAAACACAGGAAGTATTGGTTATTCGGCAGCTTTTACTCATGCTATTTATGCCAGCGCGCCTAGGACTACTTTAGAAGTGATAAATGATGCACATGTATATGGGGATCTTTATTATAATGGGGATGTAGTTATGAAAAATAATGCTTTGATTTTAGATGGGACATTATATTCTGCAAAACTGAAGACATATAATAATGCTACTGTGGAAACTTGGGAAGTGGCACCAGCTCCAGAGGTGCCTACCTTTGATTCTTCTCAATATGATAATATTTTGGCGGCTACAAATGCTTCCGCTTCCAGCAATTTAGTTGTACAAAATAATGATTCATGGACGGTGAACAGTATGGCTTATAAGAGTGTCACTTTTAAAAATAATGCCAAAATTTATGGGTCAGGAACCATTGTGGCTACGGAAGGGAATATTACAATACAAAATAATGCCTTGTTTTATGATGATAATATTACTCTTATCGCGGAAGGGGATGTTATTCTTGAAAATAATACAAATTTTAAAGGTAACTTTAAAATTTATGCCCATGGGGATATTATTGTCAAAAATAATTCAATTATACCTTCCGAGGCTTTGTTTTATACGGATCAGGGAGATGTAACTTTTGATAATAACGGGCATTTTTCAGGATCTGTTTTAGCTCCTGACGGAACAGTTACGTGCACAAACAATACAATAATCGACGGATTAATTTATGCTGATACTTTTGATGCTTTAAATAACGCGCATGTTAGCGGCTCTGTTGTTGTAAATGATGTAGGATCTCTAAGTAATAATGTTATCATAACATATGATCCCTTAAAGCTTCCGGTAAATATACCCGTGGGGCTTGGAGCGTCTATTGAAGGGACTGGAACATCTGAAGCTGGACAAAAATCCAATTGGTATGAGGTTTTTTGAATTATTTTATTATAAGTTGACAAGCTCTTCCCTCTCATATATATTATGTGCGAATGGCTGAAAAAAATATTTTAGGGATTGACCTTCGGGTTTGTTCTGTAAAGGTTGTAGAACTCAAAAAGGGCATCAAAGGCTGGGAGCTTTTAAAGTGGGGAATGGAGGAAGTCCCTTATGACCTTTTAGCAAAACATCCTAACAAAGAAATAGCGCAGGGCAAAGTACTGAAACAAATTTTATCCGAAAAGTCCATCGCAGCAAAAGAAGCAATTGTTGTTGTAGGTGGGACTGATGTTGTGTCAAAGACAGTTTCCATTCCTCATCTTTCTTCTGAAGAATTATCTGAAGCCATTAAATGGAAAATGAAAGATGATATATCTTACCCGACAGAAGAAGCTCTTGTGGATTTTGTTCCTGTCGGTAAAATTGCCGCCTCCGGCGATACAGATTATCTTGTTTCCTGCGCGCATAAAGATACCATAAGCAGCGCCCTGGCTGTTATCAGGGAAGCAGGCCTTCAAATTAATTCTATTGTTACCCTCCCTTTTGCGTTAAGGGAGTTATGCATATCTTGTTTGCCTGAAAATGGGGTTGTTTCGGTTGTTTACATGGGAAGGCGTACTACCAATATCAGTTTTTTCAAAAACGGAAAGCTTGTTTTTAACCGTGAAATATCGATAGGAGGAGAAGATATAACCCGTGCCATGACATCTGCGTTGACCTCTGAAGGCGGGAGAATAGAGCTAAATTATGAAGAGGCCGAAAAGATAAAAAAAGAACACGGAGTTCCCACGGATTTGGAGGCGTATCCTAAACTTGAAAAAATTCCTGTTTTACAATTGCAAGCCGTGGTTCGTCCCGCTTTGGAAAAAATTGAAGATGAATTTTTAAGGACAATAGAATATTTTAAAAGCCAGGAAGGAGAAGTTTCCATCCAGAAGATGATGATAACGGGAGGGGCAAGTAAAACGCCTCATGTTCTCGAGTTTTTGGCGGAAGGGCTTGGGATCCCTTTTGAGAGATTTGATATTATGCCGGAAATCATGGCAGAAAGCAAAATAGCAGATGAGGAACAATTTAAAACCTTTTTTCCTCAGCTTTCTGCTGCGATGGGGGCTGCCATGACTTTTTCCAAAAAAGGAATCAACCTGCTTCCTTTAGAGATAAAAGATAAAAACAAACTGCTTATACGGAAATATTTTAAACCCGTGCCCATAATAGCAGCTCTTGCCTTAATTCTTCTTATTGTTTATGGAGTTATGTTTTATATTGATTCCGGCTTAAAAAAAACAGTTGCCGAAGTCGAAAAACAAGTAACAGAGCTAAAGCCAAAAGTTGAACGGCTTTTAGAGCTGGAAAGAATTATGAGAGAAGAGCAGGGGCGTAAGGGAATTTTTAAATCGATAGAACTTTCACGCATAGAAATACAAAAAATCTTAGAAGAGATCAGTTATTCCATACCTCCTTCTGTTAAGCTGAAATCAATCTCATTTGTTGAATCAAGTAAAAAAATTAAACTCAGCGGAATTGCTTTTGAGCGAGGGAATTCTTCTGAAAACGTCCTTTCAAAACTTGTATTGGATCTTTCAAAATCGCCATCTTTTGCAATTGTTGAGCTTGTCAGTGCGACTAAAAACTCTGAATTTATTTATGGAGCTTTGGACTTTGAAATTGACGGAGTAGTAAGGAAAAGGCAATGAAATTATCAGATAGGGAAAAATGGTTGTTTTTTTTAATGGTTTTAGCAGGGCTTCTTTATGTTTTTTTTCAATTTTTGTATCTTCCTAAAATGGGAGAAATATTTTCATCAAAGCAAAAGCTTGTATTGGATCAGCAGCAGCTGACTGCTTATGAAGAAAAAGCCAAAGTCCTAGAAAAACTGGAAATGGCGCCTCTTAATTTGTTGCGCGCCACAAAAACAAAAGAGGAGCAGACAATAGAGGCATTGAGATATATTTCTTATTCTTTGTCAAAATTAAAACTTGATTTGGTTTCTATTAAACCAAGAACACAGGAAATTCCCGTAGATTTTGCAAAAGCAATTTTTTTTGATATTAATTTTACGGGTCAATATAAAGATATTTATGGATTTATGAAGGAATTAGGGGATTTACCGATTCTCATACTTGTTGATTCTATGAATATGGTTCAGGGGGAGCCTTTGCAAGTTGAGGTTCTCCTTGTTCTTTCGGTTTATTATTAAATTAATGGAGCAACAATGACAAAGGATTTTAAATATATTTTAACTGGCGGATTGTTTCTAATTGGTTTAACTTATATCATTTTCTATTCTCCGGTTGGGAATATGTTTTTTGATGTAAAAGGACAAAACTCAATTTCAGAAAATGTCTCTTTAGGTGTTTTATCAGAGGAAGGAGCCGCAGGCGGTTCTTCTAAAACTACAAAAGAAAAAGTTGTTAAAATTAATGATAAAAGATATCAGGAAGCGATTTTTAGAGATCCTTTTAGAGTGGATTTTGCTTATAAAAAAGAGCCTGTATCTCCCGAATCATCGTCCCAAACCCAAGAAGCCAAGGTTTTGTCTTTACAGGGCATTTTTGATATGCCTAATGGAGATAAAGCTGCAATTATTGATGATAAGATTGTTGCCGTTGGGCAAAGGGTTTCTGGCTGGACAGTTGTTAAAATATATTCTGATCGCGTAGCAATGAAAAAAGGTAGACTGCGAAAGACTTTAAGGTTAAAATTGGGGGTGGAATAAACAGATGACAAATTATAAAAGAAATTTTGTTTTTATATGTATTTTAATTTTTATTTTTTCTATTACGGCATTTTCTGCGCCGGAGGAACAATATCAAGGCGTTAGTGTTAACAATGGGCTTCTAAGTTTTAAATTAAAAGATGCCGACATAAAATCTGTTTTGCAGATTTTCGCAAAACAGCTTCATAAAAATATTGTTGCCGGGGATGGAGTTAAAGGGACTGTTACTCTTTCTTTTTCAAATGTGAAGCCGCAGGAAGGGTTGGAAGCGGTTTTGCGTGCAAAAAGTTTTGATTGGTTCCAGGAAGGCGACACCATTGTTGTTTCAAACAAAAAAACAGTAAAAACATTTCTTTTGCAGTATGCCAATGCTTTGGAAGTTAAAGTTGCCCTCGATCTTTTAATGATAGAGGGTGACCAGGTTTCAGCAAATGATTCATACAATGCTTTAATTGTTAAAACATCATCCGATAACATGAGCCGCATTGAAAGAGCTATACAAGATATGGATGTGCCTCCTACTCAAGTTATGGTTGAGGTTAACATTATTGAGTTTAAGTCAGGAGATGTGGGAAACCTTGGAATGGATGTTAAGTACTCTTCAAAAAATAATCCCAATAATAATGCCCAAACGAAAAATTTGGCGGGAAAACCCAGTGATGCTACTCCTGTTGGTCTATATGCTCAGGTTGTGTCAAGCAATATCGAATCTTATTTATCTACTGTTCTTACCAAAACAGGTTACGACCTTATTGCCGCTCCTCGTATCGCGACTGTTAACCATAAAGCGGCTTCTATTCTTATAGGCTCTAAACTTGGATATAAAACAGTGACAATTACACAAACGGGCACGGTACAGGAAGTCCATTTTCTGGAAACCGGCACCAAGCTTGTGATAACCCCTCATGTCAGTGATGACGGTTATATTAGGATGACAATAGCGCCAAAGATCAGTGAAGGATATGTTATCGATGATCTTCCCGCTGAAAATACAACTGAAACCCAAAATGAGGTTATGGTGAAGAGCGGCCAAACAATTATAATCGGGGGATTGACTAAAAATAAAGAAGCAAAAACTGAAATAGGGATACCATTATTAATGAATATTCCTATTATTGGAAGTTTATTTAAGAAAACCTCTATAGACAATGAAAAAAGGGAATTATTGGTAACAATCACTCCTAAAATTATGACACCTGAATATTTGGATGAAATGCAGGAACAGATGAATGTCATAAAGAAACAACAAACCAGTAAGAATTCTAATTTGATTTTGCCGTGACAGAAGTTTAATCTTCGTTCTTTTGTGGTCTTGACATTAAATTGATCAAAGCTTTGTCAACGCTTTTGTTGTTAAAAAGAACTTCATACACTTCAAATATTATTGGCATTTCTACCTTATATTTATCTGCCAACTTAACAGCGGCCTTTGTTGTTGCAACTCCTTCTGCAACCTGCTTCATGGAGTTTACAATAGAATCAAGCGTTTCTCCTTTTGCGAGTTTTGCTCCCACTGTGTGATTCCTGGAAAGAGCACTTTGGCAAGTTGCGATAAGATCTCCTAATCCGGACAATCCTGAAAAAGTTTCTTTTGCGGCGCCCATTGCCATTCCAAGCTTTGTGATTTCAGAAATTCCTCTAATGATAAGAGCTGCTTTGGCATTGTCCCCCAATTGTTTCTCTTCTAGAGCGCCTGCCGCGATGGCTATAACATTTTTCAATGCGCCTCCGATTTCAGCGCCCAGCGGATCACAGCCTGTATACACCCTGAAATTTTTGCATTTCTCAAAAAGAGATTGGACAAGCTTGGCGTAAGAAGTGTTCTGCGAAGCCGCGATTGATGCCGCTGGAAAACCGTTTGCTATTTCTTTTGCTAGGTTTGGACCCGAAAGAATTGTTACCGGCTCTTTTGTGAATTCTGATATTATCTGAGATGGAAATTTTAATGTCGAAATTTCTATCCCTTTTGACGCTGAAACAATATATTTACCTTTAAAATATTCCATTGATTCTTTTACAATGCCGCGCATGAATTGTGTCGGTGTCGCGTAAACAACAATTTCTGCTTCTTTTATTGCTGTTTTTATATTTGAATCAGGGATAATATTGGGAGAGAGGGGGCACCCATTAAGATATTTTTTGTTTTCCCGAAATGTTTTTATGCTTGATATGACTTCTTCTTCGTGAGTCCATAGCGTGATCTCGTATTGGTTTTGGGAAAGTAAAAGAGCAAGCGTAGTTCCCCATGCCCCAGCTCCAATTACGGATATTTTTTTCATAGTTTTTCTCCAATTTTTCGTTCTGTTCCCTGCATCAGGCGCTGGATATTGCTTCGATGTTTAATAATGCTCAGAATCAGCATTAAAATCGAGACCCAGACATACGGTGTTGGTTTTTGGAATAGTATCATCAATATTACTGTACATAATACGCCGAGAATAGAAGAAACCGACACATATCTTGTTGTTAACATTACAAAAACTACAAAAAGGAATGTAAAAAAGAAAACATCGGGAGCTATTCCTAAAAGAATACCAAGACCTACCGCGGAACCTTTTCCGCCTTTAAATTTTAAGAAAATTGAAAACATATGCCCCAGAATAGCACTTAACCCTACAAGGATAACAGTTGATGGTTCTTGGGTTATTTGCAAAGCTATTAAAATAGCAAAAGTTCCCTTGAGAAGATCTAAGACAAAGACTATTAATCCAAAGTTAAAACCTAGTGATCTTGCGACATTAGTAGCCCCTATATTGCCGCTCCCTGTTTTGGTTACATCTATATTAAATAATTTTCCTATTATATATCCAAAAGGAATGGATCCAATAACATAGGCAATAAAGACAAGAAAAATAAAAAGCATATTTTATATTATAGTTTAGTTGAAAAAAATGAGCAAGTATTCGGGCGCGCCCTTCTAAGCAAAGAGTGTTTTGATACTCTGTCTTTTAACTCTGCTCCGACAAAAACATGGTAGCCATTATGTGCTTTATCGATAGTTTTGTTTTTGTTTGTCCTTATTTTAAGAACTTTAAATTTTATTATTTCGTCTTTTTCCGGGTCAATTATTTCAAGCGTATCATTTTGCGCGAAGTAATTGCGTCCTTTTATCTCCAACTCGTTTTTGTTGGTATGATGGGTTTTTACTATTCCGACAAATGTATAGTTTGCCGTATAGGCGCTTGTCTCTTTGTTTTCTTTTTCTTTTATGCCAAAAAAGAATCCGGTTGAGTATTTTCTGTGTGATATTTTTTCAAGCTCTTCTTTCCATATGGGGTTATATTTATATTTTTTGGGATTTGCCATATATGTATCTATAGCTTTGCGATATATTTTTGTTACTATTGCGACATAATATGAAGATTTCATTCGTCCTTCAATTTTAAATGAATTTACACCTGATTGTATCAATCGCGGAAGCTGTTCTATCATGCAAAGGTCTTTTGAATTCATTATGTATGTAGTTCTTTTATCCTGTTCAATTGTATAATCTTCTTTAGGTCTGTTTGGTTCTTTTAATATATATTCCCATCTGCATGGATGCGAACATTCTCCGCGATTCGCGCTTCTATTTGTCATATATTTTGACAGGAGGCATCTTCCTGAATAAGCCATACACATAGCGCCGTGGATAAATACTTCCAATTCGATATTTCGAACATTTTTTCTTATTTTTGATATTTGTTTCAGGCTTAATTCTCGTCCCAGTACTATTCGTTTGATCCCTTGATGCCGCCAGAAATCAACAGCGTAACTGTTTAAGGTGTTTGCCTGAGTGCTTAGGTGGATATTTATTTTTTTACTTAATGCGCGGATTATCTTGATAAGTGACGGATCGGAAATAATAATAGCGTCAATCCCTGTTTTTATAGCTTTTTTGAGGTAGTTCTTCATTTTTGAGAGATCTTCATCAAAAGCAAAAATATTCATCGCAAGATAAACTTTGACATTGTTTTTATGTGCAAACAAAACTCCTTGTTTCAGTTCTTTTATAGTAAATGCTGTTTGCTTGGCTCGTAGGGAATAAGCGCCGGCCCCGACATATACGGCATCCGCGCCAAACCTTACAGCGGTTTTCAGCTTTTCCAAATCACCACCAGGAATCAACAGCTCCGGTTTTTTAAGAAATTGTTTTGTCATCTTAAGTTTGTCAATCCTTTTGAGAATTATATCATTCTTTTAATCGCGTTAAGTGATATAATCAATTATACAGAGAAGGCATTGCTAGCCTCATAAGATCAGGGAGGCAACTATATGCGGGTGCCTAGTTTTTTGCAAAGATTTGTTACGCCAAAATCTGTCGCGCAACCTTTAGCTAATCTGAACCCCAATCAGTTTAGAACTGAAGCGGAAGCCTTTTTAAGAAAGAAACAATTTTACGCGGCAATACCAGCATATACAAAAGCTCTTCATTATTATCCAAGATCTGTTGATTTGTTTTATTGCAGAGGGCTTGCGTTTTTTGGTGCTGCTAGAGAGTTAGAATCAAAAGTTAAGGCACAAGAGCTTTTTACAAAAGCTTCTAAAGATTTTGAAGCAGTAATCACTTTAGCCCCAACTCATGCCGGAGCCTATAAGCTTTTAGCTTTAACAAGCTTCTATCTTAATCCTGAGAGCAATTTATTTGCATCGATTCATTTTATTAAAGCGGCTAACATTTATTTTGCATCAAATGATTTTGAACCGGCTATTTCTTGTTTTAATATGGCATTACAACTTAATCCTGAGTCTGTTGATGCTTTGACCGGTTTGTCTTTGGTCTATAAACAAAGCGACAGAAGAGAAGAGACCGTTACAATTCTGGCCAAATTGGGAGAACTTTATATAAGTCAGGGAAGACCTCTTGATGCAGCAAAAATAGAATCAGAAATTAAAATAAAATTCTCTGACGTTGTAGCCGGAAGAACGCAACCAAAACCTTTTAAACTAAAATTACTCCCCTCATTGACTGCTACGGAGATAGATGCACTGGGAGATATTTCTGACGAAGGAATAGACCTTCTTGATGCGGAAGCAGGATAATAGTTTTGGCTTTTTTACGTTTCTAAACATCCTGCGACATGTTATAATTCTTTCTAATTAATGAAAAAAGTCGTTTTAAATTTCCAGCAAATAGTAGAAAAACTTAACAGTTTTTGGGCAAGCCAAGGTTGTGTTATCCGCCAGCCTTATGATACCGAGAAAGGGGCGGGGACAATGTCTCCCGCGACTTTTTTGGGAGTGTTGGGAGATAAATCTTGGAATGTCGCTTACATCGATCCTGTCCGCCGTCCTACCGATGGGCGCTATGGCGAAAACCCCAACCGGCTTTTCCATTATTTTCAATATCAGGTCATAATGAAACCTTCTTCACTTGAAATACAGGAGATATATCTTGACAGCCTGCGTGCAATCGGGATAGAGCCTGCAAACCACGATGTCCGTTTTGTTGAAGATAACTGGGAATCACCGACTCTTGGCGCATGGGGGACAGGGTGGGAAGTTTGGGCGGAGGGGATGGAGATTACGCAATTTACATATTTTCAGGAATGTGGGGGCTATCCTTGCAACCCGATTCCTGTTGAAATAACTTATGGGCTAGAACGGCTTGCGATGTTTATTCAAAAAGTCGATAGTGTTTACGATATCGCATGGAATGATACTGTAAAATATGGCGATGTCTATTTAAGGCAGGAAAAAGAACATTCCCGTTATAATTTTGAAGAAGCGAATATCGATTCGCTCTTTAAAATGTTTGAGCTTTATGAAAAAGAGGCTCTCGATATGCTACAAAAAAAATTAGTCCTACCTGCGTATGATTATGTTTTAAAATGTTCACACTCGTTTAATATTCTGGATGCGAGAGGGGCTGTTTCTGTAACCGAGAGGATGCAATATATATTGAAGATAAGAAAAATGGCGAGGCTTTGCGCGCAGATTTATCTCGGGGATATCGATCTTAAATGAAGAAAAAAACTAAAAACATGGCGTCAAAACCAAATTTACTGTTAGAAGTCGGTTGTGAAGAAATTCCTGCCCGGTTTATGCCGGCTTTGATTATCGATTTAAAAAAGAAGGCCGAAGAAAAACTTCTTTCCAATAATCTTCAATTCGAATCCATTTCTACTTACGGAACACCAAGGCGTTTGACTCTTTTTGTTGAGGGATTGCCCAATAAGCAACCTGATAAAAGCGAGGAAATAAAAGGCCCTCCACAAAACATCGCTTATGATGCTGGCGGAAAGTTAACAAAGGCGGCGGAGGGGTTTGCTAAAAAGTTTGGTGTTTCCGTGGATTCTCTTTTTGTAAAGGATAATTATTTTTTTGCAAAGGTTGAGCAAAAAGGATTGCCTGCTGAAAAAGTTTTAGCCTCTTTATTGCCCGATATTATCTCTTCCCTTTACATGCCGATAAGCATGAAGTGGGGGAGGCAGGACTTTAAATTTATAAGGCCGATACATTGGATTGTGGCTCTTTTCGAATCCAAAATTATCAAATTCGAACTTGCAGGGATTAAATCATCGAACAAAACAAAAGGGCATCGATTTGTAAAAAAACAAATAACAATTGACAATGCAGATGTTAAAACATACAAATCAAAACTCCAAAAAGCGGGTGTTATTGTTGATCAGGATGAGAGATGGAAAAAAATAGAAGATCAAATAAAAAAGATAGCTCCGACAGCTCTTATCCAAAAAGATCTTTTAGAAGAAGTTACATATCTTGTTGAAGATCCGTATCCGATAGTTTGCTCTTTTGATGAGAAGTTTTTATCTTTACCTGATCAGGTTTTGATAACAAGCATGAAGAAGAACCAGAAATATTTCCCTATTTTAGATGGCAATGGGAAGATGACAGCGAAGTTTGTTGCCATTACCAACGGATGTAAGCAAAAAAATATAAGGGATGGCAATCAGAGAGTTATTTCGGCTCGACTTTCTGACGCCAAATTTTTCTTTGATGAAGACAGCAAAACACAACTTAGCTCAAGAGTTCCAAAATTAAACAATGTCCAATTTTTTAAAGGGTTGGGGAATTTGGGGCAAAAGACGGAGCGGATTCATAAGCTTTCTCACTTCATAGGAAAAGAGTTTAAATTAAGCGAAAAAGTTTTATCTCTGACAAGTAAAATCGCGCTCCTTTGCAAGGCTGATCTTGTGACACAAATGGTTTTTGAGTTTCCTGATTTGCAGGGGTATATGGGGTGGCAATATGCCAAAAAAGAGCTTGGCGGGGATGCTGTTGCGATTTTTGAACATTATCTCCCACGATTTTTTGGGGATGATTTACCCAAGACGGAGGCAGGGATTGTTGTTTCTCTGGCGGACAAAATTGATACGCTTGTTGGTTGTTTTGGGATCGATAAAATCCCGTCGGGGTCTGCCGATCCGTATGGATTGCGCCGTGCGGTAAACGGGATTATCAAGATACTTGTCTCATATAAAAAAGACCTTTTACTTGACCAAGTTTTTGAACATGCTTTTAAATTATACGGTTCTATTTTGCAGCATGGGAACTTTGAAAAAACCTATAAGAATATGCTCGAATTTATTGCGGTTCGTTTACGGGGGATTTTGCAGGAGGAGGGGATAAGTCACGATGTTGTATCCGCTTCTTTTGTTAATTTGGAGAATATCGTTTTTGTTTATGATATGGCGCATGTTTTGCAAAAACTCAAAAAAGAGCCTTATTTTACAGGGCTTGTACAAACTCACGACAGGGTGGCGAAGATATCTTCTATAGCTGTGAGGGATGAAATAATGGAACACGATTTGGTGGACGAGGAAGAGAAGCAACTTTACGATATTTATTTAAAAACAAATGTGGCGGTAGGGGAGGCTCTTGAGGCTAAAAAATATGAAATAGCTATTTTTGAACTTTCAAAACTTACAAATCCCGTTGAAAAGTTTTTTGAAAAAGTTCTGGTGATGCACCAGGATGAAAGAATAAAAGCCAATCGCTTGGCACTATTAAAATCTATCAATAACCTCTTTCTCAAAGCGGCGGAGTTTGGGAAGGTTGTTGTGTGAAAATACTATGCTTTTCTTTTGGTCTTTTCGAGAGATATTAGGTTTAAGGCTTTAATGTAATTTTATCAATATTAAATCCATTTAAAATTATTGTTTGCCCTGCGCTAAAAGTATACCAATCTTCAGCCAAAGTAAGTTCTTTAAGTTGACCTGGAAACATATCGTAGGTACTTACTCTCTTTATTCTAGTCCCACCTTTACATGGTATAAAATGATCTTTCTCTCCATAATCTCCAAAAAGTTCTTTCCAAAAAATATTATGAGTTTTTTCGCTTGATAAAACTCCATCTGCAACATTAAAATTAAATCCAGGATATATAATAAGCTCAATAAGTCCGGCATCATAAGTACATAGATCAATAGTTAGTGGGTTGTTAGTCTTAATTCCTTTTAATTGAGTAAGGGGTGGAAAAAGGCTTCCTCTTTCTTCATATGGCGCAAAGAGCATTGTTGTCCCTTCTTCTAAAGTTAAGGCTCCTAGACTACCATCCTTAATCCTTTCTTGTTGCTCATATTCCTTATAATATGTAGTATCTTCGGTATAAATTGTCGAAGATCCACCCAGAACAACTTTTTCAAGATGAAAATCTCTAGTACGCAATCCTCCAACTTTTGGCCAATAAAGATCTTTAACATCTCTAAAAACCATTTTTGATCCTTTTGGTAAAGTATAAATACCAACCTTTTCTGGAATTGCTAATGTTCTGGTGAAAGTAAATCGACCATCATTCTTTGTCCCTTCTGTCTTTTTGAAAAAATCTGCTTCTATTGCTTTTAAATTGACATAAGCAATTCCTCTTCTTATTATTTTGCCAATTACAGGTAATCTTATTGCTGAAATCATTTTTTCACTCCCTCATTATGTATTGATGAGCACACTTTTCCAAACTTCTCATATATTATTATCGTTTTTTTTTTGAAATTTCAGGTGATTTCAAGGAGAGAGGATAAGAGACAACCTCTTTTCCCTGGAATATCCGTGATATAATAAAGAAGATAACGCATGGATGTTGAATTAGAACCTTCAATAACAATTACTTTTGACAAAAGCCATCTTATTACTATTGGCGAAAGACTTTATGCCGAGAGCATCGAACTTATTCGCGAGCTTGTAAATAATGCTTATGATGCCGATGCGTCAGTTGTCAAAGTCAGTATGGCAGATGATAAGATAGTGATCGAAGATGATGGGTCGGGAATGAATAGAGAAGGATTAAGCCAATACTTTAATATCGGCTCCACGGAAAAGAAAAAACACAGCAAATCTCCAAAATTCAACAGGATCAGGATAGGAGAGTTTGGCATAGGTAAATTTGCTTCCCTTGCGGCCGCCGCGCATTTTGAGATTTCAACGAGAAGGGATGATTTTGCCGCTACTGTTATATTTGATAAAGAATCTTGGGAGGCAAGCCGTGACCAATGGCATATTCCTTTGCGCATAGATGATCCAAATGCTTGGAAACATAACGGGACAAAAGTTGTTTTAACAAAGCTCTCTAAAAAATTTGACATTTCAGATGTTGAAAGGAGGATTTTGGAAGGGGTCCCGATTAAAGCGGAAAATTTCGCGGTCTATTTAAACGGCAAAAGAATTGTCGCGAGATTTTTACCTGGGCATCGCATCCCCATTTTTGAGGGAACAGATTTTGGCTCTGTAAGCGGTGAAATTATCATTGTCTCCAATCCCAAATTGATTTTTGGCGGAGCTGGAATAGAAGTTAAAGTAAAAGGTGTTACCGTTAAAAAAGAGCTTTTTGGTATGGAAATGGTCCCCAACTTTTCTTCTTTGACGGGCGAAGTTCATGCTGATTTTCTTACAGTAACTTCCGACCGTACAAATTTTGTTTTGGACAGCTCGGAATATAAAGGTTTTTATAATACGATGAGGCAGGTTTTGCAACGGATTGCTCATGATATTAAATATTTACAAAATCAAAAAGAAAAGAAAAGAGTTAGAAATATAGCAAATGCCGCCGTGGAAAGGGTTAAAGAAGCTTTGCGAAAAAATCCAAATCTTGCGGAACTTTTGGGTATGTCCATTCCCGATGAAAATGAAAAACCAAAGTTAAAAGAGAGGGAAAGAAACTTACCTAAGAGACCCATGGCCAATAAAAAGAAGACCCTCGCGCAGAAGAAAATACTTTCAAAAGTTTTAGGTCCATCGGCGGTTGTCACCAAATTTAAAATGGGGAATGATGGGTTTACCTGCCAATTTGACCATTTTGGCGAAGATGTTCCCGAGAGTTATACGGAAGGTTCTATAATATATATTAACATTGACCATCCTTTATATAAGAGGGAATCAAAACATAGGGATCGTCAACTTGTAAATGTGGCTCGTTTATTAACTCAAGAAATATCTCTTTTGAATAATCCTAAAAATTCCAGACAAGCCTTTGAATTGCAGAGCAGGCTTTTGACAGAGACATTAATAGAAAAATAACCTCTTTCTCAAAGCGGCGGAGTTTGGGAAGATTGTATTGTGAGAAATGTGTTAAAAGATTTCTAGCCTTTAGTGAAGTTTAAATCAATAAGTTTTTGGCGAGCTTCCTCTTGTATTGGTGATATAAAGTTATCGAGTTCTGGTCCCCAGCTGTATTTTGGTTTTGTGATATTAAAATTAGGATCAAAACAATAAGGGAATCTTACATAACCGCCTAACATTTTTACTGTTTCTTCTAAATATTCTCTTGAATCCTTAGTAATGGTTTTCCCATTAATATAAAGCTCTTTGGTTTTTAAATCAAACGCATGGGTTGTTCCATTTGGAATTGTTGTTTTTAAAATATCTTGCGCATCTAAAGACACCCTATATTCTCCACGGTATTTTTTTTTAACACGATCATCTTGAACATTATAGGAGTAGTCAAAGGGCTTAAGGTTAATAGTTATTGTTGTCGATGAGTTTGTTGCTGAACTAGAATATGGTGTTTCATATATGTGTGGTTTTGGGGGGCACATACCTTCCCTCAATAGTGCTCCGCATGCAATAAAAGGAACCGCAATTCTTGCAACATTTTTTATCGATACATTCATTTTTTATTCCACCTTTAAATATGTTGAATTAAACTTATTGCTCAATGATTTAAGTGTTTTACCAATGCTATTTTTATATATACTGTTATCGTTTTTTTTTTTTTGAAATTTCATGCAATTTTGAAAGGAGTTGTTGTATAATGAAATCTACAATGGATATCCATGAATTGAAAAATGAAGAAGTTGATAGTATTTTAAAATGGATACAGCAAGAGAAGGTATTGGTTTATGATAAGTCTTATCAATGTGAAACAAGAGATGTTTTTAAAGCTAAACTGGATAATTTTTATGCTGAAACAAAAGATCCTTTACTTACAGCTGTTATCGGTGAAATAGGAAATAACTCTTTTGATCACAATTTAGGTTCATGGACTGATGTTGTGGGACTTTTATTAGAAGTATTGAGTGCCGAGAAACTTGTAATTCTTGCAGATAGAGGGCAGGGGATTAGGGCGTCTTTAAGTAGAATTATTCCTGAAATTAAAAGTGATAAAGAGGCATTGGAGATTGCGTTTACTAAGGTGATATCAGGCAGAAGCCCGGAACAGAGAGGAAATGGCCTCAAATTTGTTTCATCAGCCATGCAAAATAACGGCTTTTCTTTGTGGTTTCAGTCTGGAACGGGGGCTGTTTCGATTTCAAATAAAGAAATTAAATTCTTTGAGAATAGCTTTAATATAAAAGGTTGTATTG
>MEUB01000029.1 GCA_001771535.1 candidate division WOR-1 bacterium RIFOXYB2_FULL_37_13 | reverse complement strand
TCCTCCTGCTGAAACCTTTCGTCGAGAAATGAACCCTTCAGAAGGGTTTGCTTGTTTTCGTGTTTATGGGACTGTTGTATAATGCCACCCCAGACTTAAGTCTGGGGAATATTTACTCACAAATTCCCCACATTTTAATGTGGGGTGCCTATTTCGCAACAGCCCCATAATTCAGTCAAGAAAGATAAAATCCTCAGAATATCCTTTTATTGTTGACGCTGACTTTTGATTCTAGCATCTTGTTCCGCGCGTCTCAATGACTGATCTCCCTGAGCTAATGACAAATTACTGGCAATTGCTCGCTCTATAGTTGTAAGCCTTTGATTCAAAACATAATAAAATAAGACTTGCTCAACTTCAGCTAATGTCTGAACTGAATTCGCGGACTCTACTTGACTTGGAGAGTCGGCACCTATCCCGTCATCAAGGGTTATTGTTTCGCTTAAAAAACTAGAGCTCGTCCTTAATCCTGCAAGATAAGCTTCAGGTGTTTCTGATCCCCCCAAGTTTTCATCTCTAATCGCAACAGAAAACTTTGTCCATGTCATCTTATTACCAACTCCTATGCCCACATCAAACCGGAGATTATTCGCCCCCTTTGATTCCACTGGTTGCGTCGGGAAAAAACATATATCTCTGAGACTAAGTTGCCTCGGCAAGTTCTCACAAAATTTCAAAAATTCTGTTTCGTGCCCAGCGCCAACAAGCAATCTAGCAGCTTGCTCTTTTCCTTCTTTTCTTTGCCCTAATGCGCGGCTGTGAAACAGCGTCCGAATATCCATAAAAAGTTTTGGAAAATCAGGAGTAACGAGGCTCCCTCGCGTTGAAAAACTTGTCATTTTTTTATTTCCCCCTATTATAAATCCCGATTAGGATAATCGGGGTGAATTTTATCAGATAATCTTCTTAATGTTTTTATGAAAATTTCAGATGATTTTTAATAAAAAAGAAGAGGACTCCCAACACCAAAAATTCATCTCAACAACATCGTCAATATAGCTTTTTGGACATGTAAGCGGTTTTCGGCTTGGTCGAAGACAACCGAATTTGTGGAATCAACAACCTCATCGGTTACCTCTTCGCCACGATGCGCGGGGAGGCAATGCATAAAGATAAAGTCGGGCTTTGCTAATTTAACCAACTCTTTGTTAATTTGAAACTTTTCAAAATCCGCTTTCCGCTTTTTGCTCTCTGCCTCTTGCCCCATCGATGTCCAAACATCCGTATAAATAACATCAGCATTTTTGGCCGCCATTATTGGGTCATTTAAAATATCTATCTGGATCCCCGCCGTCTTTGCGTCAGAAAATGCCATTTTTACAATTTCTTCGTCAGGCTCATAACCAACCGGCACCGCAATAGTCAAATTTATCCCGACTTTAGCACAAGCAAACATAAGGGAATGACAAACATTATTGCCATCTCCAATATACGCCACCTTCAATCCCTTTCCATCTTTTTTCGCCCCTTCTAACCCCTTTTCTTCCCTTATAGTAAAAACATCCGTCAGTGCCTGGCACGGATGAAGAAGGTCGGATAAGCCATTTATAACAGGAACACTGGCTGATTTTGCAAGGTCGATAACTTTTTTATGCTCAAAAGTGCGGATCAAAATCCCGTCAGCATAGCGGGAAAGTGTTTTTGCCACATCGCCTATTGATTCCCTAGCTCCAAGCCCGATATTTTCCTGGTCAAGATTGATAGCCAACCCTCCCAACTGCCACATCCCTATTTCAAAAGAAACTCGGGTGCGGGTTGAAGGTTTTTCAAAAATCATTGCAAGAGATTTTGCCCAAAGATATTCGTGTTTCTCTTTGTTTCTCTGTTTCTGTTTAAGGTCGCGGGCAAGGCTAAGGATTTCCTCAACTTGCAAGGAGGTTAGATCATGAATAGATATGAGGTCTTTCATAAGCTAATCTTAGCTTACCATATGGAGAAAAATATGACAATTAGAATTTCAAGCTATATATCAACTGCTTCAAGGGCAGCTTTTTCTAGCGCTATTGCTTCTCGCTCCAAAAAAGACAACATAGGAGAGGAAAGAGCTTCAACGCTTATCATACGCTGATATTCTTTTTTTATAAAAGAGGCACCGTTAATAGAAAAAATGCATCTCAGGATCTGAAGAAATTATCTCTCTAAATATTTTATCAGAAGGCTTACATAAACCAAAGGCTGGAAGCGCCTCCAAATTTCCAAAAGAAGAATCCCTCGCATTACTAGGCATAGCCAAAACAATCCCTGGCAATTTTTGTCGAACTCCTAAAGTTTGATCAAATCTAACTTTCATATTCCACATCCCTTTTAATATAATACACGCATAAATTTCAAGATTGTCTACTGTACCTATCTTGATTACTCTTCTGCCTGTTGTTTGATTTTTGGGATGCCTCGAGCAAGGACGAGGTTCTTTCAGGCTGATTATTCTTTTCAAATCTTCCCTTTCATATTCATTTAGTTTCAATTATCCCTTTAATTGAAAACAAAACTTTTTCTACAAAATCAAGATACTCCCTGCTTTCTTTTTCAGTAATTTCAATGCCTCCGGAATACAAACCGATATTTCTTTTTGAACGCATAGCATTGCCAATATCAGAAATGGCTTCATCTTTGAGGATTTGCGCCATTTTATCTATGATTTTTATATGATGCCCTGGCAGGCTTTTCACTTTAATTTCATTGTGGCTTAACAAGGCAATCCCCGCCTTAATAAGCGCCGTATAAGAATAATTGAATTTAACATCAATTATTTTATCTTTTTTTGCAATGTCGAAATCTTTTAAAGCATTCTTAAAATGAGCTTCAGCCTGTTCAGGAGAAAATTGAAATTTGATAAAATATTTATCTTCAAAATTATTCATAAAAGTTTTATATGCTTTCTTTTCATAATCGACATTACAAAAGGATCTTTCTTTTTCAGTCTATTCTCATAATCCGAGGAATCCATATTTACAACATTAATTTCTCTGTCAATTTCCTTTTGGAGTTTACTTATCATTTTTTGCAATAATATAATATCATGATTGCCAACAACCAATAAATCTATATCGCTATAAGCCTCCATCTTGTTTGCTGCATATGAGCCGTAAATAAAAGCTATTTTTACTCCTTTTGTTTTATGTATAATTTGTTTTAGTTTATCTTCAAATCCAAAAGTTTTAAGAATAATATTACGATATTCTTCATACAAGGGATAATTTTTATCTGCAGAATAAAGCTTTAAATTGCCCCTTTTTTGGCTTTTCAATATGCCTTCTTTTTCCAGTTCCCTCAATTTTTTAACAAGATTTCTTTTGTCTAGCATAAGCTTTATTGCAAGTTCATTAACATATAAACCTTCATGCGGATTGACAAAAAAATAATTTAACAATTCCCTTGTTATCTTAGATATTAAAGATATCATGCTCCCTCCTGGTTGTACACATGCACCCCATCGGTGTAATGAATTACACCGATAAGTGTAACAAACCACACCCGAACATGTCAAATACAAAACAGGACAATGGAGATTCGCCAAGTGAAGATATTTATATATTGATTCAATTATATCGTTTTTCGTTTTTCTTGGGTGAATTTTAACTTTAAAAATGACGATATATGTGTGGAGAATGCAGAGAAACTTAAAAAAAGAGAGTCATTTATGGCAAAACATGTTGGTGAATCTATATCAAGATCTATATCAAGATCAAGATCAAACTCAAGACCAAGATCGGCCTCTACTGTGATCACGCCGCAAAGATTTATTGCAAGAGATAGATTTCTTTCTACTAGAGAAGTTACCCCAACCGACTTTGCCAGAGTAGTAGATACATCGGAAAGACAAAGGCTTGACATTGTGCCTGTGGCAGAGAGATTAGAAAGAGAGGGACGGCTTCTTGCCGCCAAAGAAGATTATGCTTCCGCGTGTTGTTTGATTTCTGGAGTGCCCCGCGAAATATCTGAATTGAGACAAATCTTTGCTGGATTGGAGCCAGTTAACGCATGGAATATTTTACATGCCCTTGACAACCAAGAATTTCAAACTTTTCTTGTCCAAGTAGCAAAAGAATTTGACGATAGAAGCGTAGATTTTGTAGTTTATGACCAATTTCTTGAAAATGTTCTTCGCGCTCTGCTTCATTCAGAAACACTTGTTCCAATGCTTGAAACTATGGTTAACAGCAGAAACCTCGAAACAAAAGAAGCGGCTTACACAATTTTGCAGGAAGGGGTAAAATCTCTCGCAGTTTCTAATAAATGGATAGAAGTTTTAATTGGTCTTTGCGCGATGAGAGAGGAGTATTTAGGGTCAACCGAATTTATGTTAAAAGGACATCTGTTAAGAAGTGATGTTGCCCCAGTTGATCAAAAAGCTAGAGTAAAATTTTATACGGAAATTATGGAAAATGAAGGGGCTTTTTTTGTTGAGCGATTGAGAGCCATGGTTTGCTTGAATCAATTAGAAAAAAGAGCATCGGTAACAAAATTTTTGAGAAGAGGAGATAAAGGTGGGGGGCTTTTAGTTCAACTAGAAGATCTTGCCACACAAGAAAGCCCACATCCATTTTTAGATTTTCACAATCTATATATTTTAGTTACTTTATTTGGCGAATCTATTGATCTTTATAAAAATCCTCTTGGAGAAGCTTTAGTTGCGGCGGCAGAAAGATTAAATGGGGGGATAAGATTTGTTGATGAGGTTGCAAGAGATAAAAGAATTCTCCTTGCAATAAGAGAACATGCGGGGAATACGTTAGTTGCAAGATATGAAGCAGACTCTGATTGGGAAGCCATAAAAAATATAGCACTGAATGACGATTATCCGTCATCAACAAGAGAATCTGCTGGCAAATTAGCAATAGCTTATTATGATAGTAGTAATGAATGGGAAAATTTATGGGAAATAGCAATTTGTTACCCTAACGCAGAAGCATCCATTAAGGCTTTAGTCCAAAACGGTCATTCCTTAACTGATGATGGCATTTTGGAAATAATAAAATCCAGTATCCCTAAATATGGTTATTCTCTGACAGACATAAAATCTGCCGCAATAGGAATTCTAGCAGAAAGAAATTGTGAGGCATTAGAAGGTGTTTTAGAAGAAATAAATTTTCAAGCAATAAGGAGTTTATTTAATAGAGGAACTCTTCCAATTAATCCTGAGTTTGAAACTGTAGGAAATAAAATTTGTGAATGTTTAGCGGAATATTATAGCAGACAAAAAGATTGGGTGAATTTTTTAAGAATAATGGGGCTATCTTATTTCACGGCTGATATCACAAAAGAAACATTATGCAAATTGATCCCAAAATTAGAAGATGAGGACATTGATGCGTTAGGTCAAAAAATAGAGTCTGAGCTCGGAAGCGAAATTCATGAATTTTTTAGAGATAATGTTATTTTAAGCTTAATTGAACATTATAAAAATGATCCTAATGAACATTTATTGGAGCTTATGAATCTTGTAATCTCTTTAAATAATGCAAAAAAAGAACCAAACCAACTGTTAATGGAAACCATAGAAAGACTTACAGGTACTGATGCAGAAATACAAGCTTTAGAGTGGTTTATCAAACAGAATATTTTTCATCCTTTTCAACAGATTGCCTCTCCTAGTGATGAAGATTGTGTTATTTCCGCAATACACAGGTTAATGGATATTTTGATCGATAAAAAAGATCTTGGCAAATTAAGAGATCTATCAATAGGGAAAGGGTTTGAAAAAACAACTCACTGGTTTACATATATAAAGAAAGAAGGAAAAAGCCGTCTTAACTCTCTACTCCAAAATAAAGAACATTAGTTTTCCCCTTTCCGCAACCCTTGACGAAAAACTATATTACCTTATTAAAAAAACAGCTCCTATTGCCTGTGTGGCAGGCAATATCCCCTATCTGTTCGATTTTTGCAAGAAGGGCATCCGCATCACAATCATAGTAGAGCTCTTTTACTTTCTGCACATGACCAGAAGTATCACCCTTGTGCCACAAAACCTTTCTTGATCGCGACCAATACCACATCTCTTTTGTTTCAACGGTTTTTTTATAGGACTCCTCATTCATATAAGCCAGCATTAAAACATCTCCTGTCTTATAATCCTGCGCGATAACAGGGATCAACCCATCTTTATTAAACTTTAAATTCATACAATCAACCTCCATTTGACATTTGACATTAATCATTGGTCATTGGTCATTTTCTTTGTATGCCTCTGTTCAACTCTTGCAGACCCCGTCCCCAAAAGTCCTTCGATCCGCTCTACAAGTTCCGGATTTATATCAACCCGATATTTGGAACCGGCCGAAACTCTCTGTCCATCGTAATAAATCATTACAGGCTCATTCCCCCTGTAAAACAACAAAGCCTCTTTTAATCTTTCCAAAATAGATTTATCTTTGATATCGATTATCTCAATATGAAGCGATCTTACTTTTTCAAGCTCAACAAGGGTGTCAATTGTCTCTGCCCACACATTCATCTCCTCTGTCCTTGTATCCCTGTTTAACTTTCCTTTTACTATTATAACAGCATCATCGGTTAAGAGATGGACATATTTGTTATAAGTTTTTGGAAAAATGATAAGAGGGATACTCCCTGACAAATCTTCTAAAGTAGCAACCATCATTAAATCCCCTTTTTTAGTTGTGATCTTTCTGATTGACGTTAAAAGCCCCCCGATCTTTATGATATCTCCTTCGTATTTTTCCGCAACATCGGCAATACGATATTCTACTTGTCCTTCCAAAGAGTCTTTTAAGTTTTCCAGCGGATGGTTTGAAATATAAAGGCCTAAAAGCTCTTTTTCCATGCGCAAAAGTTCATCAGGAGCAAACTCAACAGGAGTAACATCCCCTAAGAAATAATCATCAGAAGGCTCCTGATAAGCTTCCGGTTTTACATCAAATAAAAATATCTGCCCGCTTGCTCTTTCTTTCTGTTCACTTGACGCTTTTGATAAAACTTTTTCAAAAATCGAAAGAAGATATCCTCTTGTTTTTTGAAACGAGTCCATTGACCCTGATTTTATAAGGCTCTCTATCACCTTTTTATTGCATGCCCTTGTGTCTATTCTGCGACAAAAGTCTAGAAGAGATTTAAATTTACCCTCTTTTTTCCTTGATTCCAAAATTGAGTCTATTGCCCCAACCCCGACATTTTTGATTGCCGTAAGACCAAACCTTATCCCTTCAGGAACAACGGTAAAAGTGCGGGAGCTAAAGTTTACGTCCGGAGGAAGAATTTTTATCCCCATTCTCTGAGCTTCGGATATGTAAAGGGTCACTTTGTCGGTATTTCCCATAACAGAAGTCAAAAGGGCTGCCATAAACTCCTGCGGATAATTTGCTTTCAAATAAGCCGTCTGATAAGAAATCATAGAGTAAGCAGTCGAATGGGACTTATTAAAGCCATAACCAGCAAATTTCGCGCATATATTAAAGAGTTCGGCCGCTTTGTGCCTCGACACTCCCCTCTTAACCGCCCCTTCAATAAATCGCTCCTTCTGTTTTTCCATTTCTTTTACTTTTTTCTTTCCCATAGCCGCCCGCAAAACATCCGCTTGCCCCATGGTAAATCCCGCTACTTTACTTGCTATTCCCATAACCTGCTCCTGGTAAAGAATAACCCCGTGCGTCTCTTCAAGAATAGGAATAAGTTCAGGAAGTTCATAATGGACAGGAATTTTTTTGTGTTTTCTTTTCACATAATCATCTACCATCCCCGACTCAAGAGGCCCGGGACGGTACAAGGCAAGAAGTGCTATTATCTCTTCAAAGTTGTCAGGCTGAAGATCTTTTATAAGCCCCCGCATCCCCCTTGATTCAAGCTGAAATATGCCAACAGCTTCACCTGACATAAGAAGAGAAAAAGTCTTTTGGTCATTTAACGGGAGGTTATCAATGTCAAGTTCAATTCCATGGTTTTCTTTAACAAGAACAACGGCATGAGCTATCATTGTAAGGTTGCGAAGTCCCAAAAAATCCATTTTAAGAAGACCTATCTTTTCAAGGTCTGTCATTTGATACTGCGTTACAATAGAATTCTCAGCAAGCCTTTGCAGGGGAAGATGGTCCATCAAAGGTTTTTCAGAAATAACGACGCCTGCAGCATGGACAGATGCGTGACGGGACAATCCCTCAAGTTTTTTTGCGGTATCAATTAAATCCCTAACCTTTTCATCTTTGTCATAAAGCTCTTTTAACTCTTTATTTAGATTCAAACCGTCGTCAATTGTCATTTTTGGACCAAATGGTATCATCTTGGCAATTTTATCAACTTCAGAAAGCGGGAATTTTTGAACTCTGCCAACATCACGAATGGCACCACGCGCGGCCATTGTCCCAAACGTAACTATTTGCGCCACATGGTCGGTGCCATACTTTTTATTGACGTAGTCTATAACCTCTTGGCGGCGTTCAAAACAAAAATCTATATCTATGTCAGGCATCGACACTCTTTCGATATTCAAAAACCTCTCAAAGATAAGTCCATATTTTAAAGGATCAATATTTGTAATTCCCAAAGCATATGATACGATAGAGCCTGCCGCAGATCCTCTTCCTGGCCCTACTTGTATGCCATTATTCTTTGCAAAATTTATAAAATCCTGTACTATCAAAAAATAAGCCGAATATCCCATTTTTTCTATAGTATAAATCTCATATTTAACCCGATCATTTACTTCCGGAGGAACCATTAATTTTTCCTGGCCCATCCCTTCTATTTTTTTTCCGTATATTTTCTTAATTCCCTCCCAAACGAGTTTTTCAAGGTAGGTGTCAGGCGTTTCACCTTTTGGAACTTCAAAATTAGGAAGATGGAGCTTGCCAGTTTCAAGCTCAAACATGCACTTATCTGCAACCTCCAAAGTATTATCCAGCGCTTCCGGTATATCTTTAAAAATCTCAGCCATTTCTTCCTGTGATTTGAGATAAAACTGATCGTTATCAAACCTCAAACGTTTTTCCTGATCTAAAAACGAGTTGGTTCCTATGCACAAAAGAACATCCTGCGCAAAAGCATCTTTTTGGTTTAAATAATGGGCATCATTTGTCGCAACAAGCTTTATATTGAGCTTTTTTGCAATTTCAACAATCTTTGGATTTACAGCCTTCTGATCAGCAAGCCCCATATCCATAATTTCTATGTAAAAATCTTCGCCAAAAAGTTTTTTATAATAAGACATAGCTTCTATTGCCTTTTCTTCTTGATTGTCAATCAAATGGGCGCCTATTTCTCCCTGCAGGCAACCTGACAAACAAACAAGCCCTTTATAGTATTTTTCTATAAGCTCTTTATCTATGCGGGGCTTATTATAAAATCCCTCAAGGGAAGCCAATGAAACAAGTTTTACAAGGTTTTTATATCCTTCCTCATTTTTGGCAAGAAGAGTTAAATGAAACGGGGATCGATCTTCTTTTGTCTCTTTATGTAACCGTGTGCGAGGAGCGAGATATAGCTCACAGCCAAGAATAGGCTTTATGCCATTGTTTTTACATTCGATAAAAAATTTTACGGCGGCATACATATTCCCATGGTCTGTCAAAGCAACCGCAGGCATATTAAGTTCTTTTACTTTTTTTACAAGTTCCGCAATTTTTATAGCGCCATCCAACAAACTAAATTCGGAGTGAACATGGAGATGCACAAATTGGCGAGGCATTTAGTGATTATAACAAAAAAGAAGAAAGGACTCAATGTAAGAAGAGCTGTAAAAAAAGTTGTGAGTTGTGAGTTATGAGTTGCGAGTTTGGTAGTGAGAAAGGGGTCATGTGTCTTACTCTCACCCTCACCCTCACAACACATTACCAAACCCACAACCCATTACCCACAACCCACTACAATTTTAGCCGCCTATTTTAAACATTTTGGTGCCGCAAGTTGGACATTCTCCTTTTGTGGCTTTTCTTCCGTTCTTCAATGTAACTGCTTTAGCTTCCTTCATAACACGTTTCTCTTTGCATTTTACACAGTACCCTTTTACTTCTGCCATTGTTTCTCTCCCCCTTTTTATTTAAAAATTACTTAAGACTCACAAAGGAACTACTATATTTAAAATGGATTATACAAGATGAGAACGTCCTGTCAAGGGAAATTTCTGCCTGCAATGTAAAATTGCTTAAAAACCGGCTATTTGATAGAATAAAATATATGGCCAACAAAGATTATTATAACCTCCTTGGCGTTTCAAAAAACGCATCACAGGATGAAATAAAAAAAGCATTCCGAAGTGCTGCCCGCAAACATCATCCTGATGTCAATAAAGAATCGGGGTCCGCGGAAAAATTCAAAGAAATAAACGAAGCTTATCAGGTTTTGGGTGATCCGCAAAAACGCCAGCATTATGACCAATTTGGCTCGGGAGGGTTTGATGCCGGAGGGGCTGGAGGCTTTTCAGACTTTGATGTTGGCGGCGGATTTTCGGACTTCAACGGATTTGGCGATATTTTTGATATGTTTTTTGGAGGAACCAGAGGAAGAACAACAAGCCATTCAGGAAGACAAGATGGAGCGGATTTGAGATATGATATTGAAATAACACTTGAAGAAGCCTTCTTAGGGGTAGAAAAAGAGATCGAGATAACACATCTCGTAGCCTGCCACATATGCAAAGGAAGTGGAGTAAAGGCTGGAACTACCACATCAAAATGCTCATCATGCAACGGAGCAGGTCAGGTAAGAAGGACACAAAGGACTCCTCTTGGCGCCTTTACTCAAGTATCAACATGTCCGACATGCCACGGCACAGGAACAATAAACTCATCACCCTGTCATATATGCTCGGGATCAGGCCGTGAAAGATCAAAACACAAAATCAAAATAAAAATGCCGCAAGGAATAGAATCCGGATATCGTTTAAGAGTTGGGGGAGCAGGAGACGCAGGAATAAAAGGGGGAGCACCCGGAGACTTATATGTATTTATCAATGTCAAAACCAGCCCTATTTTTGAGCGTGAAGGAGCTGATTTATATCAGAAAAAAAACATCTCATTCGCGCAGGCGGCGCTTGGAAGTGAAGTTGAAGTTAAAACAATAGACGGCAAGGCTATACTAAAAATACCTCAGGGGACACAAACAGGCTCAATGTTCAGATTTCAAGAAAAAGGGATGCACTATGTCGGCAGCCGCAGGCGTGGAGATTTTATTGTTGTGGTAGAGGTTGAAACGCCAAAAGCCCTGACAAACGAACAAAAAGAGCTTCTGAAAAAGTTTGGAGAACTACGGAAAGAACTATAATGCATAGGTTTTTTGTCCCTCATTACCAAATAGAAAAAGACCAGATTTTTATTTTTGGAAGTGATATAAACCACATAGTCAATGTTCTTAGAATGACTAACGGCGATAAATTAGAAGTTTTCGACAGTTTCGCAAATACCTACAAAGCGAAAATCAAAGAAATTCAAAACAACAAGATAATCTGTTCAATACTAAAAACCAGCAAAGACAATAAAGAAGCAGCGGTAAAAGTTTCTTTGGCGCAATGCCTGCCAAAAGGCAAAAAAATGGACTTGATTATCCAGAAGACCACTGAGCTTGGAGTTTTTGATATTATTCCTGTTGAATCTGAAAGATCTGTTCCTAAAATTGAGGATAAAGCAGATAAAAAAATTGAGCATTGGCAAAAAATAGCAAAGGAAGCATCAGAACAATCCGGAAGGACTATTGTCCCTGAAATAAAACCTCTTATAAAATTTGAAACTTTAATTAAGTCCTGCCCAAAGTACGATTTGAAGCTTATCCCTTGGGAAGGGGAACAAAATAACAATTTAAAAAAATTTATCTGCTGCAGAGAAAAATTTAATCCTAAAGGCAGCGATTCAAATCGTTGTCTTTTGAAATCGCCGCCATTGCTTGACAATGGGATTTTAATTCTCATCGGGCCGGAAGGCGGATTTTCACAAAATGAGGTCGAATCAGCAAAACAAAACAGTTTTATTCCGATAAGCCTCGGTAAAAGAATCTTAAGAACGGAAACAGCCGCAATCGCTCTACTCGCGCAAATATTTTATGAGTTTGAATAAAAGAGAAGGACCCCGACTTCTAAAGATTCCATGTTTCCTTTAAAAGTAAAAGGTCCTTACTCAATTAGAACATTATTTTTTGTCCTATCAAAACCGTAACACTCTTACTGGTATATTGTCCCTTAGTCGAAGTTCCTGTTCTCAAAACTGAGTAACCGACTTCTCCGTAAGTATTGCCTCCCAAACCAAGATCCCCTTCAGCTCCAACATAAATCTGGCCGCCGATAGACCCTGAAGTTTGTCCAGTACGATAAGCAACATAGTTAATGCCGCCTCCGATAAAGGTTGAAAGCCCTTCCATCATGTCTGCAGGTAAAGTTATTACTCCGTCAACAATAATAGGGACTGCTTTCCATGCATTACTATTCACGTCATTTCCTTGAGCATACCCCACGCCAAGCTTGTAGCTGATGGCCTTGTCTGACAAGCCGATCATTGATCCAAGCTGCATAGGATCAGGGATAATGACATTGCCCGTTAATCCAACCAATCCTCCAATCATACCAACTTCCACAGCTGTCTCAATTCCCATGCCGAGTAAACCGGCTGAAGGAGCCGAAACCATCTGAGGTTTTTTGACTGGTGGTGGTGGCGGTGGTGTTGGTTGTGGAGGAGGAGTAACCTCATCCTGCGCCATTAATTCCGCTTTAACCTTTTCCCACCTTTTTAACGTTGCTGACTTTTCTTTTTGCAAAACTGTAACTTTTGTTGTGTTTCCTTGATTCCTGTATTTGATGATTTTGGCATCAATTACTTTCAGGTAATCACGAACAGCAGCCTTTTCTTCTTCAAGAGTTCGGCCAAAAGCCAAGCTTGCAACAGATAGTATAAAAGCAAGCGCTACAAATAAAGCAATTGTCTTTTTCATTTATTTTTCACCTCCTTTTTATTTAATAAATTTAAGTTTAATCATACCTTTCAACAAATTTTTGTCAAGTAGTTTTTTTGATGTTATAATAGCAAAATGATATTAATTGCTGTTATTTTTTCCGCTGTTTCAATTATAGGCTTAGGCTTTATAATATACAGGCTAACTTTTGCAGATAAAAGCTCAAACCAAGACGGCATCCAGCAACAATTAGAAGGTTTTCGAAACCAGGTAATCCTTCAAATGGGACAGGTAAATGAACAAATTGCAAAGTTGTATTCAGACAACCAGAGCATCCTTCAAAAAGTAAACACCGATTTGACCCAGACCCTTCAAAATGTGGATAAAAACGTAAATTCAAGGCTGGATAACGCGGCAAAAGTAATTGGAGATGTGCACAGGAAGCTGGGAGAAGTCCACCAAGCAACAGAACAGGTGAAAGAGTTAAGCAAAGACATTTCCTCCCTCCAGGAAATTTTAAGATCACCAAAAATCCGCGGCGGTATGGGGGAATTGTTTTTAAGTGACCTGCTTGGACAAGTTCTCCCTCCTTCACTATATCAGGAACAATATAAATTCAAAAGCAGGGAGGCAGTTGATGCCGTAATTATATTAAAAGACCTGCTGATCCCCATTGACTCAAAATTCCCTCTGGAAAATTTCAAAAAAATATCTGAAGCGCAAACAGATTTGGAAAGGTTAAATGCCAAGAAGGCTTTTGTCCGGGATGTCAAAAAGCATATTTCAGACATAAAAAAGAAGTATATCCTTCCCGATGAAGGAACCTCTGATTTTGGACTGATGTATATACCCGCGGAAAATGTATATTACGAAATAATAATAAAAGATGAAAATTTAGACGAGGATAAAAGTGTTTTTAAATACGCCCTTGAGAACAAAATATTCCCGGTATCGCCAAATTCATTTTATGGATACCTGCAAACCATCTTGCTTGGATTTAGAGGGATGCAGATAGAAGAGAGAGCACAGGAGATATTGAAAAACATCTCTCAATTACAAGGGGATTTCGTAAAAGTTTTAGATGATTTCACTAAAATGGGAACCCATCTCAAAAACATGACCTCCGCATATGAATCTACCGAAAAAAGAATGGGGAAATTTGAAACAAAGCTTGACTCCCTCGAAGAAAAGCAAGAACCCAAAAATATAGAGACACAAGAGTTTGTCCAGATGCATTAAACCGCCGCGCTTGAACAGATTTCGTTGTACGGGCAATATCCGCATTGAATCTTCCCCGGTGTCGCACGAAAATCAGCTGATCGTATCCCCTCTTCCACTTTTTTTATTTCATCCCATGTCTTTTCAAGGTCTTTTGCAGTTATCTGCGTCGAACCGATATGTCCGCTTTCAAGAAAATATAACTTAAGAGACATGGGAAGCATCTCCATCATCTCCCTCCATGCCATCGCGTAAATCGCAAGCTGCATGCTCCCTTTTGCTTTTTTATCAGCCTTCTCCTGATCTTTTACTTCAGTAGACTTAAAATCTACAATAATAGTGGAAGGGCTCGAAGATTTAAGGGTTCGAGGATTCAAGGATTCTAAAACAAGATCAAATCTGCCGGCTATTTGGATATTCCCTTTTACAAATTTAAATTCCTTTTCGACAAACTTGGGAATAAGCTTTGATTTCTCTTGGTCTTTATAAAATTGCTTCAACGCTTTTTCCCCTTTTTCAAAACGGGCCTCTTCGTGCTCGCGAGAAATAAATCCTTCCGAACTCCAGTTATTTTTAAACAGTAGAAGCAACTCTTTTTCAGCAAATTCCTTGCCATGGATTTTGGCAGAAAAATACCCCTGTACGGCTTTATGTAAAGCCGATCCGTACATAATCGTATGGCTTGGAAGAAGAGGAACATTTAAAATATGAACATACTTATATTTAAGCGGACAGGTTAAATAATCGTCAATAGGATAAAAAGAGAGTGAGAGTCTTTCATCTTTTGATATCTTCCTTATAGGAGGACAAATATAATCCTGCGGGGCAAAAAGTTCGATCTGCTCAATAGGTTTTCTCTTTAAAACTTCAAGGTTGACTTTTGGCATATCAAGAGCCTCAAGGACAAACTGAGAAACTTTTTTGTCCCTCTTTCCCCCGCAATCAAGAGAAGATAGCAGATAAAGCTCATCTTTTGCACGCGTCACCCCGACATAAAAAAGCCTCCTTTCTTCTTGTACGTGGGCATCGCCTTTTGGCAAACTCTCTTTTAAAAGCTCATCAGGAAGTTCTATAGGGTCTTTTCGATTGCGAACGGGGAACCTGTCGGATGTTAAAGAAACCATGAATACAACAGGGAACTCGAGCCCTTTTGATTTGTGAACTGTTGAGATACTTACCGCGTCAATATCCGAATCGTAAGTTGCAGATTCGGGATTTTCTCCTGCCTCTTTTAATATATTCAAATGATTTACAAATTCAGAAACTCTGTCAACTTCTGCAATCTCTTTAAACTTCCTGACCCTATCAAAAAAAGCGGCTATATTTTTAACTTTGTTCTCGTTTTCTGCTGATTCATAAAATGTAAGAGTTTTTAAATAACCTGACTTCTTAAGGAAACGATAAAGAACCTCACCCGTTGTATGGTCTTTCGCAAATTCAAGATAAATCTCAATATCCTGCATAATATTTGCAATCACATCAATTGATTTCTGTTTTAAGTCGTTTAGCACGGTAAATTCCGATTCTTCAATTTTTGTCTTTTCAATGTTTGCAAAAACATAATGAAGAGTATAATTCCGCCTTTTTGCAAAAGTATTTATCTTTTGCATATCAAGGGGATCAAGCCCATATATAGGAGATATTGCTAGGCTATATAATGATCTACTGTCAGAGGGATCTCCTATTACGCGCAAAAAAGAGATTGCAAGTTTTACTTCTTCAAGAACATACAGTCCCCCACCACCAGAGAAGAGATAAGGAATATTCAGGAGGTTGAGAGATTGGACAAATGGTTCCGCATTTGCTTTCGACCGCGTCAAAATCGCAAAATCCTTCAATTTATAATTGCCGCTCTCCCATTTCTCCTTGATTGTTTTTGCGACAAAGTCGGCCTCTGACGTTATTTTGTCAAACCCTTTATATTCAGGCTTATTTGCGCACTCTTTTCTCTCGGAGGTCAGACGCTTATTAATTTTATTTTTGATCTCCAGCCTGTCGGGATTGTTGTGTTGGATAAGCCTGTACGCGGCATCAAGTATTAATTGTGTCGATCTGTAGTTTTTGTTAATGACCACTTTTTTTGCTTTTGGGTAAATTTTTGTGAATCCTAGGATGTTTGATATGGCAGCTCCACGGAATTTGTATATGCTCTGGTCATCATCCCCTACAACTGTAATATTCTTATTTTTGCCTGCCAATAATTTTAATATTTCAAACTGGGCATAGTTTGTGTCTTGGAATTCATCTACAAGGATATATTTAAACTTATCATGAAAAAATTTTAATATTCGGGGATGTTCTCTAAAAAGCTTCAAAACAAGGCTAACCTGATCCCCAAAATCAACAAACCCGCTTTTAATCTTTAATTCCTGGTATTTTTTATAAACCTGTGCGATTTCAAGCTGTTTTTCCATCTCATTCACAGAAGTATCATCATTTTGTCCCTTCTGTAAACTGTTAACTGCATACTGTACACGTTTTAAATTAATCTCCGCCCATTGCACATACTCATCGGCGGGAACATCTTCATCCATCGCGCGGGATATGATCCCAATCATAGCTTCAATGTGGCGCGTCGGATCGCTCAATGATACGTAGTGCTTCAAAGGGAATTCGTGCAGGTGCTCTCGAAAAAAGACCATTTGCTCTTCATGCGAAAGAACCCTGTAATCGGGTCGTAGCCCAAGGTCGATCGCATAGTCCCGCAAAATATGGTCTCCAAATGAATGGAAGGTTGATATTGCGACATCGATATAACCGTAAGGAACGAGCCTATCAACTCGCGCCTCCATTTCATTTGCCGCTTTATCCGTAAATGTTAAGGCAAGAATTTCATTCGGCTTCGCAAGCTTTAATGAAATAAGATAAGCAATTCTGCGGGTGATAACTGTAGTTTTTCCCGTTCCGGCTCCGGCAATTATTAAAAGGGGGCCTTTATCATGTCTTACCGCTTCTTCCTGATCGACATTTAGCCCTTCTAAAATATCTTTTGGAGTCGCATAAGTTTTTATTGAAGGCATGACATATTATTATACAGTTAGAATTTAAGTATTTCACCTTGCAATTTTTTGTAAAACTTAACGAGATATATTTATATGGTTGAAATAACAGGAACAGGCTATTCTTCACAGTCTCAAAAACCGGCCGCGCTGCCGCAAGCCGAGAGTCCTTCATATTCAAAGGCATTAAACGATTTATTTGATTCTTTGGATGAAGCAGTTAATGATTTGGAAGACGCGGTTGATGATTTAAGTCTGGAAATTCCGGATTCTTCAACTGGCAAATTAAAAGCCAACAAACCTTCTTTGGTTTTTGAAGATCTATTAAAAGTCGGCAAAACAAAAGAATACATAAAAAAAGCAAAAGAAATCATAGATAAGATAAGAAGGTTTAATCGACAACTTGCCCTTGAAGATAAAAACTTAATCGCCGCCATCTCACTTAGGCTTGACATGGTGCAAAAAGCTTTGGATATAACAGAAAAAAATATCCCGATAAAAGATATTTTTGATGCCTTGTCAAAAAAGCTAAACGATACGATGGGAGAAGCAACCCGTTTTTTTGAAACTTTAAATTCAAAAGCAACAAACAATCCCATTTCTCCACAAACTCTCGCAGCCATTAGAGCCGAGCTCAATAAAACAGGGCAAATAAAAGAAGCGCTTAAATCTGCGCGAGAACAACTCAAAGAAATTGAATTTTTCTGTTCGGATTTCACAAACGAAATTCAATTATATATTAGAGAAACATATACAAGAATAAGAGAGCTTGAGAAAAATGTCATCACCGCAGAAAAGGAGCTTTTTCGGCTAAAAGGGGTTCTTTTCCATTCAAATGAATTTTTAAACCAAACAAACACTCCCGATGGAATAATGCCGTTAATTGTTTATAAGGTAGTAAGAAGCACGGGAGACTCGTTTGAAGTCGGGCTTGCTATAAACAGTTATGCGACCACGCAAGAAGTAGAAGAGCTTTTATCGTTTTTAGTTGATGAACGATATATTACCCTTGGAGAATGTACAGAATATCCTAAATATTCCACACAACCTGTTTGTGATACAAAGCATTATTTTGAAACAAAAGATTTAAAAGAAGCAATGAATAGCGCAAGAAAAGAAGGAAGACCCTATATCTATCTTTCGCAAGTCGTAGATCATACAATACTGCAGCGGGGATGGTCATCTATGTATTCAAACTATCCTTATCTGCCCATGAAGATTCCGACATTATAGATAAAAAGGTTAAGGGCTACTATTAATCTCTAATAATAACTCTATCCACTCCATCTATTTCAAGAACTTCAACGCTTACTTTTTCTTTAATATTGGTAGGTATTTTTTTGCCTATATAATCGGGATGTATAGGCAGATCCCTATGCCCTCTGTCAACCAAGGCGGCAAGTTGAACTTTTGCGGCTCTGCCATAATCTTTTAATCCATCAAGAGCCGCCCGCGCTGTACGACCTGCAAATATAACATCATCAACCAAAATTACAATCTTGTCATCAACAGAAAAAGGCATGTCGGATTTTCTAACGGTAATATAATCTCCTTTATTGGCAAGATCGTCGCGATACAAAGCAACGTCCAGAGAGCCCACAGGAATAAGCTCTTTTTCAGATTGATCTATAATCTTTGCAATGCGTTTTGCCAAAGGAACACCCCTATTCATGATTCCAATGAGAACCACATTTTTTGCTCCGCGGTTGGCTTCTACTATTTCATGGGCAACTCTTTTTAGCGCCCTATTCATTGCCACCTCATCCATTAAAATTTTTTCTTTATTGTTTGTCATGCTTTTCTCCTTTTTATTATCCTAATTCTACCACTAACCGGCTTAAATAAGAATCTATATTTCGCAATAAATCGGCATTCCTAGATTCCGCGTAGATTCTTATAATCGGCTCTGTTCCTGACGGCCGCCCAAGAAACCAGCTCCCATCTTCAAAGATAACCTTAACACCGTCTACTTTGTTAACCTTTACAACTTTAATCCCGCAAATTTCTTTTGGATGTTCTCGAGCCAATATTTCCATGATTTTTTTCTTCTTCTCTTCCGGCAATTCAAGTTTTTTCCTCAACTCTTTGAACAAGCCTATTTTTTTTACGGTGTCCGCCCAAATAGCAGACAATGTTTTTTTTCGTTTTACCATCATTTCAACAACCAAAAGGCATGCTAAAATGCCGTCTTTTTCGGGGATATGCCCTTTAATAGAAAGGCCCCCGCTCTCCTCCCCACCAATAATTACAGGTTCTTTCATCATATATTCCGCAATATGCTTAAACCCGACGGGAGTTTCATGTAACTCAATATTATGCTGCCTTGCTATTTCATCGATCATAGAAGTGGTTGCAATTGTTCTTACAACAGAACCGTCAAATCCCCTGTCTGAAACAAGATAATCAAAAAGGATGGCAATAATCTGATTAGGAGAATAAAAAAGGCCTTTTTCGTCAACAATGCCAAAGCGGTCGGAATCACCATCGTTCGCCAAGCCAAGATCAAAATTCCTCTCAACAACTTTCTGCTTTAATTCTCCGAGAAGTTCGTCCGAAGGCTCAGGATTGCTCCCGCCGAATAAAACATCGCGGTAATTATGTATAGATTCAACAATGCATCCGGATTTTCCAAGAATAAAATCGGTATAAGCCCGGCCTGATCCAAACATCGAATCATATACGATTTTTAATTTTGATTTTTTTATCTCTTCAAAATCAATCAATGACTTTAAATATTCAAAATATCTGTCTCGCGGCTTAAAATGTTTGACCTCTCCCTGTTTTGAAGGTTTCGGAAGATTAATTTCTTTGTTCGCATATTCCTGTAGTACGGATGTAATTCTTTCGTTTGCAGGACCCGCATATTCCGGAATAAATTTTATGCCGCAATATTGCGGCGGATTATGCGAAGCGGTAAGCATTACTGCCCCGCACGCACCTTTATCTTTTATTGACCAGGCAATAACAGGGGTTGGAGTATCTCGGTTGGGCAGGAAAACATCAATTCCAGCCGATTTAATAACTTTTGCAACTTCAAATGCGAATTCATCGGCTAAAAACCTTGGGTCGTATCCTATGATAATAGGTTTATCAGTTTTTTTTTGCTCTATCAAGTATAATGCGATGGCGCGCGCGACTTTACGGACATTATCAAAAGTAAACTCGTCCGATATTATTGCTCTCCATCCGTCGGTTCCAAATTTAATCATTATGCTATAATTTTAACATGAATGAAATCCATATGAAAGAGGCCCTGCGGGAAGCGCAAAAAGCTTTTAAAAAAAATGAAGTCCCTATCGGCTGTGTAGCGGTGTTAAACGATAAAGTTATCGCAAGAGGGCATAACATAAGGGAGACAAAGCAGGATCCTTTAGCGCACGCGGAAATTATTTGCATAAAAAAAGCCGCAAAAAAGATGGGAGGGTGGCATTTAAATAACATTGTGTTGTATACGACGCTTGAACCATGTTTAATGTGTGCCGGAGCAATGATTCATGCTAAAATAAGAAATGTTGTAATCGGAGCCAACTCTCCGGACAACGGCGCGGGAAGGCTTTTAAAAAAATACAATGTCAAACTGACTCGCGGGATTTTAAAGAAAGAGTGCAGAGGATTATTGAAAGAGTTCTTTGGAAAGTTGAGAGAGAAGGAGGGGTGTCCGAGTGGTTGAAGGAGCACGCCTGGAAAGTGTGTGTACATTAACGTGTACCGAGAGTTCGAATCTCTCCCCCTCCGTTTCGAAATTAGAAATTTTTGATTCGATATTAGGTAAAGAATGCTACAAATAAACAATCTATCATTATCCTTCTGCGGGGAAGAACTGCTTGATGATATAAGTTTCAACATACACAGTGGCGAACGTATTGGGCTTGTTGGTCGTAATGGTTCGGGTAAAACTACTCTGTTTAAGCTTATAACAGGTGAAATACACACAGATGAAGGAAACATCTCTATTCCAAAAAATTACACCATCGGATATCTTAAACAGCATTTGCAATTTACAGAAGACACAGTACTACAAGAGGCTTGTCTTGGACTCAAAGAGGATGACAAAGATCAAATCTGGAAAGCTGAAAAGATTTTAAGTGGTTTGGGCTTTTCTGAAGACGAGTTTTATAAATCTCCTTTGGAATTTTCAGGTGGCTTTCAAGTTAGATTGAATCTAGCTAAAGTACTTCTTGCAGAACCACATCTTTTGCTTCTTGATGAACCTACAAACTATCTGGATATTATATCTATACGATGGCTAACCCGCTTCCTGCAACGATGGGAAAATGAACTGATAATCATCACACACGAACGCGATTTCATGAACAGCATTACAACTCATACAATGGGTATACATCGTAAAAAAATCAAGAAAATAGAAGGAGACACAATAAAACTTTTTGAACAGATCGCATTGGAAGAAGAAGTTTATGAAAAGACTCGCCGGAAAGAAGACAAAAAACGGCAAGAAACCATAGAGTTCATTAACAGATTTCGTGCCCAGGCAGCTCGCGCAAGCCTTGTTCAATCACGGATCAAAGCGTTGGAAAAAATGGGCAAAAAAGAAGAACTTAGAAAGGTTACTGATTTGGGGTTTAGGTTTAACTCCTTAGAATTTGAAGCCAACTATCTTATGAATATTGAGGAAATATCTTTCGGTTATTCCCCCGAACGAACTCTAATAGAAAAACTGTCTCTTTATATCGGCAAAAATGATAGGATCTGCGTTATCGGAAAAAATGGCAAGGGAAAATCCACCCTGCTTAGGTTGCTGGCAGGGGAACTTGACCCAAATGAAGGCAAAATAACAAGCCATCCAAATTGCAAAATTGGCTATTTCGGACAAACAAATATCGAGCGGCTCAAGCCAACACTTACAATAGAACAAGAATTTTCCGCATTAAGACCGGATATGACTTATACGGACATTCGAAAAACCTGCGGCGCCATGATGTTTTCTGGCGATGCGGCGCTTAAAAAGATATCAGTACTCTCGGGCGGCGAAAAAAGCAGGGTATCGCTTGGGAAAATCCTTCTCTCCCCTACCAATATGCTACTGCTTGACGAACCAACTAACCATTTAGATGTAGAATCGTGCGATTCTATGATTACAGCGCTTGATGAATTCCCTGGAGCTGTAATTATCGTAACACATAGCGAAATGTTTCTGCATCATTTAGCTAGAAAGCTTATAGTATTCAATGAAGATCGCGTTTTTGTTTTTGACGGAACATATCAGGACTTTTTGGACAGAGTTGGATGGGAACAGGAAATAAAAAAACCTAAAAAAGTTAAAATGAAAAAATCTGAGCAGAAAAGCCAGAAAGATTTAGAGGAAGAATACAACAAAAAGCACAAAGCACTGCTTGCGAAAGTAAAAGAGGTTGAAAAAAAGATTGATAAAGATGAGACGGCACTTGAAGCAGTTAACCTTGAAATAGCCAATAATTCTGCAAAATTAAAAGGTGAAGAGATTTCTCAGCTTCAGATCAAATCGCACAAACATCAGCAGGATGTTGATAACGGTTATAAAGAGCTTGAAATCCTTATTGCGGAATTGGATGCGTTGGATCAATCAAGGCCTTTACCCTATCGCTAATATTATGCATCAAATAAGGCCTAGCTAATAATATTAGGTTTGCTTTTTCTTTTTCATCTGGAGTGCTTTCGTTTTCAAAAGGAAAACTTATAATATTACAAAGAACTTGGTCACAATAATCACATGAAGTAATGCCAGCATAAACACTTCTTTCTTGTTTCGCAATTTCATACAAAATTGCCCATTTATCTTTGTGGTAAAAATGATCACGGAGTATTATGCCATTAAATACAGATATTCCAGTCTTATTATTTTTTTCATAAGTCTTCAAAATCATCAAAGCTATTGCCTCTTGCCATGAGGAGTTTTTTTCTGCAATTTCATCTATTTCCTTTCCAGTAAACTCTTCCTCTGTAATTTCTCCGAAAGTCATAATAGGAGCCGCATATTTGGAATTGAATTGAAAGAGAAAAAGGGCAATGGTTTTCTTTATATCTTTATCTTTAAGCGAATAAAAAATATTGCCAGCTATTTCACCGCCGTTTTTTCTGTTTTTATAAGCGTCAACTAATAGTTGACTTATTTCGTAATCTGAAATGCCAGCATCTTCACATGCTTGCGCAACATATGATAGATAGGCTGAATAAATCTCTTCAGCTAAAAGTTTTTTTGTTGTTTCTCGATCTTGAGAAAAGAGTAAGTCAAACATTTTTCTTACTGCAAGTTTATTCCCCTGACAATAGTTATTAAGCACCTTTCCTGCTTCTTTTTGACCAAATTCGTCATAAATAAATAATACAAATGAGGCAAGCATAGCAGGGATCGTCAAACCACTGGTTTTAAACCTTTGAGATAGTTTTTCTGCTAATTCATTTGAAATATTTTTCTCCTTAATAGCCCCAAAAGTCAAAAGGCCAATTGCCTGTTTTGGGTATTTATTAATAAGAATCTGAAATGTTTTTAATTTCAAACCCTTGTCATCTATGCGAGTAAGAGCTGAAAACAATTTGTCGATTCTGACTTCTGCATAATCGCCATCTTCTTTTATTGCTATATCATAAGCCGATACAACCAAATCTGCTGTTTGGGTGCTATTTAAATTTAAAACCGTAATTATATCTTCAAGAAGTAAAGGATTTAAAAAAAGATATGCCAGAAGCTCACGATCTTTAATAGATGCAAGAATGGGCTTTGTAAAAAAATTCTTACGATCGTCGATCAATAAAAATATATCAATTGCCAAATCTTTATCTCTTTTAAATATTTCACTTATCAAATCCGCGCTTTCTTTTGGAGAGAGAGATGCAGCAAACATTGATTTAGTGATAAAAACCTCTTTTATTACATAGGATTGATCGGAATAAAATCCTATGGCAATGGCAGTGGCTATTTCCGGATTTTTGCTTACAAGCTTTTCAAAAACCAGAGGAGTTGCCCCTTCATTTTCTACAAAAGAATGAGCCTTGATATAATTATAACCATCGCTATACAGGAGAGAAAACGCTTCACAAGCTTTATCCATTCCTTTCGCACAATAAATAAGAGTGATTAATTCAGCAATTCTTTCGGCACTTGATGATATCTCATTATCTTGGGAGGGGGCTGATAACAAAGTTTTCAATTCCGCAATTTCATCATATAGCTTAGATTCAACAGCATTAGCATCAGACACATCAATATCATTACAACAAATTGGCGGGTTTATATAAATTTCCTGGCAGGAATTGCTATTTGCTTCTTCTACAACTTCTGGCGCTGTTGTTAAATCATCCTTTTTTGTGACAGGAGCTGAAAACCCACATCCGACTGGTACAACTGATGTTCCCATAATTAATTCCTCCGTTATTTATTTGAACCCTTTTTTATACACACAGCTTCTTCGGAGGTTAAAATAGAAAATTTCAATTTATTTCACAACATAAGCAACATTAACACTCATCGTAACATTGATATCTCCGCTGTAAATTGGGGTAGAAGATTCGCCTCCAAGCACCCTATCGGCTGAAATATTTGATTGTTGTGAGATTATTCCCCAATTATTTACTCCCTGTTCTTCTATCTTTTCTATCCTGACAAGAGTAAGCCCAGCCGCATCCGCAATGGCGCGTGCTTTTGATTTTGCAGATTCAACAGCAAGCTTTAGTGCCTCTTTTCTGTAAGGCAAAATATCTTTTCTTGAAAAATTGACGCTTAATATTTGATTGGCGCCTGCAGATGTACCTTTGTCTATTATTTTTGAAACCTTTTCAAGATCGTCGCTTATTGTAACCGAAACTTGATTGCTACATATATACCCTACAAGATAAGAATTTCCGTTTTCATATTTCATCTTTGGTCCGATACTAAATCTGGAAGTTTTTATTTTATCTTTTGGTATGTTAAAGCTTTTGACGGAATCAATAACCTTTTGCATAAGTCTTGCATTTTCAGATTGCGCCTTTGACGCGGTTTTATCCTCTGTTTGAACGCCAAGAGTAATTGTTGCTGTATCAGGTTCTACATTAACATTGCCTGTTCCTGTAACAACAAGCATCTGGCTATCTGCAAAACAAGGGGACAGAAAAAGAGAAAACAGGATAATCATCAAAGTTTTTTTCACAACAAAACACCCCTTTTAAGTAGTTAGTTTGAGTGTGAGTCTTTAGTCTTTAACGAAACAACCCAAACATGAAAATAAGAGCGATAATTATACGGTAAACTCCAAATGGGATAAAAGAATGCTTCTCAATATATCTCAATAAGAACTTAATACTAAGAAGCGCGACAACAAACGACACAACAAATCCAACAGCCAAAACACCTACTTGATTAACTGTAAAAGAGCTACCTGTTTTTAAAATATCGAGGACCGATGCCGCAAGCATTGTGGGGACAGCAAGTAGAAAAGAGAATTCGACTATCGTTTTTCGCTTAAGCCCAAGAGTAAGCCCCCCTATTATTGTTGCGGCTGATCTTGAAACTCCAGGAAACATCGCAAGTGATTGAAAAAGCCCTATTGTAATGCATTTTGAGTACGGTATCTTTGAAATATCCTCAACCGCCGTGTCACTTTCTTTATGAAAAAGCTCAAATATTATTAAAATAATACCACCGAGCAAAAGAGACCAGACTATTATAGTTTCGTTTGATATTAAATAGCCCTTTATAAACTTATAAAGAGCAAATCCTAGAATCGCGGTTGGTATAAATGCAGCAAGAACTCTTTTTAAGCTTTCAGAATCAACTAAAAATCTTCGCCAGTAAAGAACAAGAACAGAAAGAATTGCGCCAAACTGAATAATTATCTCAAAGCTTTTTACAAAATCAGACTGGGCGATATTTAAAACTTTTGCAGCAAGAACCATGTGGGCTGTGGAGGAGATTGGGAGGAATTCGGTTATTCCTTCGACGATGCCGATTATTATGCTGTGGAGGATGTCCATTTTGGCTTATTATACCAGATAGAGGGGAAATGCAAATGTCCAATTTCCAATGTCGAATGTCGAATGATGGTATCGCTTCGCGATTTTTTAGATAAAGAAATTGAAAGTGTATGTTAGATTTATACACTTTGGTTGACTTTTTATTTTAAAATTTAAACAGTTACAACTTGCAACCACTTAATTTTATTTTTTATCAAATGGATGACGGATTATCTTTAAATTATAGTCATATTGTGGCTACACTACAAAAACAATTTACTATATAACAATCTTATGTTTAAATAATCGCATGTGGGATGAAAAAAACGAAATAATATATAAATTAGATCTGTCAAAAGAGAAAAAAGAGTTGCTCGAAAAAATAATGATTAACTTTAATATGCCTGATTCAGGTGTTGTTTTGCTATTTGACGATGAAGACTATAAGAGTCATCCAAATGATCTATGGAGCAAAAACTATGGTTTACATATGAATGTGCGGCTTGGTGAGATTGAAGAATGTAGTCCAGATGATATATTAAAAATAATAAAATCAAAAAAATATACTCATTTTATTTGGTTTTCTAAAAGGGTTTCTCTTGCTGATGATATTGAATTTTCATGGAATTTTGCACACGAATTGCGTCATCTTGAGCAGGATGTAAAGAGTTTTATCTTATCCTGGGCAGGTTGTTTTTTGTATAATAATCTTGGCAGGATTGAAATTGAAGAACCAAAAATTAACATAACTGTTCCTACGGAATTAGATGCCGAATTATCGGCATGGCGAACAGGTAACACTTTATTTGGGGATGATTCAATAAAAGCTTTTCTTCATGATAAAGCTAGTATTAAAAACATTGAAGAATATAAGTTGCTGGTAAAACATAATCCTTATAACCAATATAATGTTATAGAGCAAACAGTTGCTATATTAAAGAAATATAAAACACAACTACAATCAATTCACAATTTAGATAGACAAAAAAATAAAACAATCAAAGAATTTAATATTGATCTTGCTTGCGATGAATTAAATAGTTTTCTCCATATATAAAAAATCGCCAAAGGCGATACCATCATTGGACATTCGACATTGGAAATTGGACATTTCTTCGCTTCCCGATACCATCATTGGACATTCGACATTGGAAATTGGACATTTCTTCGCTTCCCGATACCATCATTGGACATTCGACATTAGACATTTTCCCCCTCCCCTTCCCTCGCACTATTAATAATACTACTCAAAATCCTAGCAATCTGATCACACTCAGAAAATAAAAACTGTAGCTCTTCCACATTCTGCTGATTCCCAATAAGATTTGCTCTCTTTAATAAATCCAACCAATACCTTGTCTCTTGAGCCTCTTTTCTCGAGATTCCAACCTTATTAATAAAATCCTTTTTTGATGTCGCGCCATCTGCTTCTTGCATATTTGCCCCAACTGAGCTTGCGGATCTAATCATTTGCTTTGCTATAATCCTACCTGAAAAACTTTTTGATAATTTTTCAGAAAATTTAATGATCTTAACAACAAAAACAGTCACTCTCTCATAAATATCATATTTTTGCATTTTTATATAAATATCGCAAAGCGATACCTCCATTCGACATTCGACATTGGAAATTGGACATTTTCCTAAGCTATTCTAGCAATTTTCATGCCTACCTAAACAACCTCGATATGACGGAATCTCGTCAGATTTCTTGAGGAATAGCGCAACGTCCCTAAATACGGTATAATTTAAGTCTAAATGCGCCCATAGCTCAGATGGATAGAGCGTCTGTCTACGAAACAGAAGGTCGAGTGTTCGAATCACTCTGGGCGCAAGAGTGTGATATAATTTTATCGTTGGCTGTTTTTTTGTGTTAATAGTTTTTGCTTTTGGCCATAAGCCATTAGTTATAAGCTATTAGCTATAATGGCGGATCGGCTAATGGTAGGCCATCGCCCTTTGGAGGCGACAGTCGGGGTTCAAATCCCTGTCCGCCAGTAAATTTGCAACGCGAAATGGATCGACTATAAGGGCGCGTAGTTCAGTGGTGGAATGCTTCCTTCACACGGAAGAGGTCAGAGGTTCGATCCCTCTCGCGCCCATGTAACTAATAACTTATAACTGATAACTTATAACAAAGGCAATTTTGCGGTTCTCTGTTATAGGTTATTGGTTATAAGTTATCAGTTAAACGGGCGGTTAGTTCAGCTGGTTAGAATGCCTCGCTTACACCGAGGAGGTCGTAGGTTCGACTCCTACACCGCCCATTCAAGTCTTTAGCAATAGTGTGAGTAGTTAGTAATTAGCTAATAAATACAAATTATACACACTCACATTAAGGGAGGAAAACTAGGCTTGCTCTTTTTGTGCGGGGATTTTTTTTGACCTGAGCCTTGACTCTGTAAGCTTTCCAGATATTCTCAGCAGTTAAAACTTCATCGGGATAACCATAAGCTATTATCTCCCCTTTTTTAAGAAGCATTAGCTTCTGGCAAAAACGGGACGCCATATTTAAATCGTGAAAAGTGGCAACAATAGTTCTTTGCTGCCGCAATTTGCGAAGTAGTTTTAATATTTTAACCTGATATCTTAAATCGAGGTGAGAAATCGGCTCATCAAGAAGCAATATTTTAGGCTCCTGAGCCAAGGCTCTTGCAATCGCAACCCGCTGAAATTCACCGCCGGAAAGTTTTGTTACATCCTGATCTGTAAATTCTTCCGCTTGAAGCTCTTTTATTGCCCATTTAGCAACCTGTATATCTTCGGCAGATTCAAAGCTAAAACGGTTAACGTAAGGGGTTCGGCCTAAAAGGACCATATCTAAAACAGAAAAACCTTCGACTGGCTCCATCAGCTGCGGAACAAAAGCAACCGTTTTGGCAAGCTCGTTTCTGGTAAGATTTTTGAAATTCCCGCCTTCTAACCGTATTTCTCCCATAGTAAGAGGCAAAAGACCACTTATAGTTCTTAAAAGAGTTGTCTTTCCTGATCCGTTGGGCCCTACAATTCCAACAAATTCACCGGCCGTTACAGTAAAAGACAGGTTTTTAATTACTACTTTATCTTTATACCCGCAAATTAAATTTTCTACCTCAAGAGCTTTCATCTTTTTGCTTTATATCTCCTTCTTAGAACATACAAAAAGAAAGGACTTCCGACAAGAGCCATGACAACTCCGATTGGAACTTCTATCGGAGAAAAAAGAGTCCTTCCCAAAGTGTCTGCCCCCATCATAAGAATTGCCCCGCCAAGAGCTGACGTAGGAACTAGCATCTTATGGTTAGGCCCCAAAAACAGCCTTACAAAATGAGGGACAATAAGACCGACAAAGCCTATAAGCCCGGAAACAGAAACCGCTGCCGCAGTCATAAGGCTGGCAACTATAACCATCATCAGCCGAACCTTTTCGACATCAACGCCAAGAGTTAACGCCATTTCTTCTCCAAGTAAAAGGGCGTTAAGCTCTTTTGAATAGAAAAAAGCAAAGATTGATCCGACAAGCAAATAAGGCAGCAACGTAAAGATATCGGTATAAGAGGCCATGGAAAAAGAACCCAAAAGCCAAAAATAAATCGACTGGAGCTGACCCGTAATAATTATTATTAAAGCTAAAACTGCCGAAGAAAAAGCAGAAACCGCTATTCCTGCTAATATTAAAGTTTCTGTAGAGGTCTCGCCTTTGACTTGAGCAAGCTTATAAACAATAAGAACCGCCCCAAGCGCAAACATAAATGCAAGGATCGGAATTGAGCTCATTCCCAAAAAAACAAAATTCAAACCTGCCCCCATAGCAACAGCAGCCCCAACCCCAGCGCCGGCAGAAACACCTAAAATGTATGGATCTGCCAGAGGGTTGCGCAGTATACCCTGCAAAATAACACCGGAAATACCAAGCATTATGCCAACCAATGCCGACAAAATAATGCGAGGCAATCGGATCTGCCAGAGAATTTCACTCTGAAAAAGATATTTGGGAGAAATAAAAACAGGCCCAAGCAACATAGAAACAATCGAAAGCAAAGCCAATGCCAACAGTAGAACGTATAATATATTTTTCTTATTAATTTTCATTGGATAAAAACTTTGCGATAATTTCTATAGCGTCAACAACCCTCGGCCCGGGACGAAACAGGAGATCATCCTCCACAAACAATATTCTATCATTTTGTACGGCCGAAAGTCTTCTTAATTTTTCTTCTTTTTTAATTTGATCCCCGCCAAAAAGACCTTTTGGCACGATCAAGATATCAGGATTTAACCTGTACAATTCTTCAAAACTTATTTGCGGATACGCTACTTTACTTATGATAACATTTTCTCCTCCTGCTTTTGCCAATATATCATTAATAAAAGAGCTTCTCCCCACGCTCACCAAAGGCTTAAATCCCGCCATGACAAATATAGATTTGGCTATTTTAGCCTTATCCGATTCTTTAATTTTATGCAAACGAGAATTAAGCTGCATAACAATTTTTTCCGCCTCTTTGGTTGCTCCCGTCAAAGAGCCTATTTGATTGATAGAATCAAAAACCCCCTGCACGGTGTTGGCCTGAATTGCGACAACCGGAAGTTTTTTGGATTTAAGGTATTCAATGTCGCGCAGCTGGGCATCTTCAAGCATAAGGATAAGGTCAGGCTTTAAATAAAATATTTTTTCAACATTGACAGTAACCCGCCCGATTTTTTCTTTTGTCGCGGCTTCTTTTGGATAATTACAGTTTGTGGTTACTCCTACAACCTTATCCCCAACCCCAAGAATAAAAAGAGTTTCTGTAATCGAAGGCATGGTAGAAATAATGCGTGAAGGGAGAGCAAATGAAGCAGCTGCAAGAAGAAAAGAAATTATAAGAAAAACAAAAATACGCCTGAAAATCATGTTAAAAGCATTTCAATTAAAAAGCCTTTTTTTATTATAGTTTTGGTCATTTTTTATCTCCTGCTTATTGCTTTCATTCTAACAAAATATAAAAGAACTGTCATCCTTAAATTTGGCAAGAAGCCTAAACTCGCATTTTTTCATTTAATAAGCCTTTTTTTTAACATTGGGTTTATAATTTTCGCATCATTTTTCTTGCCACCAAAAAATACTAAAATTGCACTTTTATCAACTTCAGCTCCATATACATCCGGTCGTGAAGGATACCAACTATAGCCTGGCATATCAATTTCAAAAACAGCTAGAGACCCATGATTTCCAAACGAATGCTCAACAAGCGCGGGAGATGTCACTAAAAATGGCGGCTGAGTATATGCCCCACTTTGCTCTATTTTTCTCTGAAATTTCCAGACAATGTTGGTCCCCTCAAAACATGCATCACATCTATACCCCCAACTAACACTTGGGCAATTTTCATATTTACTATTCCCGTAAGAGTACAAAGGTGACAAAGAAATATCCGGATGCTTTCCCTCTTTAGCCAACATCATCGCAGTATATACAGTTTTCCACTCAGGCTGAAGTAGCTCATACCAAGCTGGTGTGGGTTTTTCTAAACCTAAAAGATTAAACAAAGCATCCTGTTGCTCAGCTGTTATATGTTTTGTTATCAACTCAGCTATATTTTCTTTAGGTATCCACAAAACGGCAGGGGAGCCATTCCTTTCTTTTTTATGTTTAGAGCATTTTCTATCAAAAAGGAGCTCCTTCCTTCCAGAATAGTCTAAATCGCTAACTTGCCTCCTCTCCAATTCATACATTTTGTCAGAAGTAATCGCATTTTTCTCATAAGGATATGGCCTTTGACTTTCAACCCAAGCAATAAATTTATCTTTGTTAAAAGGTTCAACAGGAAATTCTGTATGCGGGTTTCTCTCTAGAATATCCTGCCACTCCCACTTTTCAACTCCGTCAGGCAGATTAAAGAAATGAAGGGCTCTCTTTGTTGGCATCGGCCTATTAGCTTCTATATTATTCCAAAATGCATCATTATCCCAAGGTTTGCCATGAGAGAAGTACCAATCCTTATGTTCATTAATAAACTTTGTCCATTCCCAATTTTCCCAATTTGGAGGTTTTGGGCAATCTTGAAGCTTGCGAGGCTTAAGGCGTTCTATTACTTGAGAAAATTTTTCATCACTAAGAGGGCTGCTTGTCTCCAACAATGGATGTGCTTTAAGAAGAGTTTGCCATTCTTCTTCTGTCCAGCTGGGCGGTTTTTGGTAATCTCTGACTAATTTTTTGCCCTGATCTCCTCTTCTAGGCGCTTGGGCTTGATGAGGTGAGCCTGCCGGTTCCAACTTTTTTTCAATTTCTGCTTTTCTCAAACCATAAAGCCTATCTATTTCGCCACAAATTTGACCGCCAAGTTCTTTAAGTGTAGCTACAAATTCTCCCTCTCCTTCTATTCTATCAGGGTGGTATTCCAGTTTTAGTGCGCGGCAGTCGGATTTCAATTGAGGTAACATTCCTTCTTGTTGAACATCATCAAGAGGAAAAATATCCGAAGGCTTAGCCATCTTACACATAGCTAACATGTTTCTCCATAATGGTATTTTCACCCTTAAACTTGGGCCCCCTACTGTTTCAGCTCTTGTTTTTGCCCCTGAAGTTGGATTAATTGTCATAAAATATTTTCCTCCGTTTTATTTATTTCTAGAGAAATCAATTTCCTGCATATATATCGTTAAAAAATAGAGGAAATTTCGCAAATAAGAAAGTAATAAAAAAACAAAACGCTATGCGGGAATTTTTTCTGATTCGGGCGTTTCTTTCTGCGGTGGTTGCGAAGGACGGATCAAAGAAATATTAAGCGCCGCAAGCATTTCTGCGCTTGCTATTATTCGGCGACCCTTATTGTCACCTTCTGGCCTGCTTACAATATTGGCCGCTTCTATTTCATCCATAAGCCTAGCTGCTCTGTTGTATCCTATACGCATTCTCCTTTGAAGATAAGAGGTCGAAGCAACTCCTGATTCAATCACAAGCCTTACCGCATCATTAAATAACGCGTCTCTCCCCGAAGCTCCGTGAGCACCAAACTCCTTTGCATCTCCATCCGGCAATTTTAAGTCTGTAATCTCCTCGAGATAATCGGGAGCAGCCTGTCTTTTGATAAAATCGATAATTTTTTCCGCTTCTTTGTCTGTTACAAAAGAGCCCTGCATCCTTGTAGGTTTCATTGCTCCAATAGGACTGTAAAGCATATCTCCCCTTCCCAGCAGTTTTTCAGCTCCGGAATAATCCAAAATAACCCTTGAATCAATTTGTGTCGCCACAGCAAAGGCAATTCTGGAAGGAACATTTGCCTTAATAAGCCCAGTTATAACATCAACAGAAGGCCTCTGTGTAGCAATAACAAGATGTATGCCTGTCGCACGCGCCATCTGTGCCAAACGGCAAATTGTCGTCTCAACTTCAGAAGCCGCAACCATCATCAAATCAGCAAGCTCATCTATTATTACAAGAATATGAGGAAGTTTTTCATCGGCATGTCTGCCATTGTAAGCATCTATATTCCTTACCGCGTTATCATAAAAAAGCTGGTACCTTTTTTCCATCTCCCGCATGACCCATTCTTTCAATGTTAATGCCGCACGACGCGGATCGGTTACCACAGGCGCCAGAAGATGCGGAATATCATCATAAAGAGACAACTCAACCATCTTAGGATCAATCATTATGAACTTGACCTCATCCGGCCTCGCCCTGAGTAAAATACTTATTATAAGTGAATTTATACAAACAGATTTCCCCGATCCTGTTGTTCCCGCGATTAAAAGATGCGGCATTTTCGCAAGATCGCCGTAAACAGGAGTCCCTGACAAATCTTTTCCAAGCGCGATAAAAATTTTTGACCGGTTCTTTTGAAATTCATCGGTCCTTACTATCTCTTTGAGTTTTACAGCCGTAACACTGGTATTGGGAACCTCTATTCCAACAACCGATCTCCCAGGAACCGGAGCTTCAATACGAACCCCCTGAGCCGCAAGATTTAAGGCTATATCGTCGGATAGAGAAGCTATCCTGCTGATCTTGACTCCCGGATCGGGCTGAAGCTCAAATCTTGTAACAGCAGGCCCCTGATTAATGGAAACAACTCTAGCGCCGACACCAAAATTTCGCAGAGTTTCTTCCAAAAGTTTTTTTCTGAATTCTGTAGTTTCCTTGATCTTTTCCTGCATCTGTTTATCCTTTGAAGAAGGATCTTCAAGTAAAGAAATTGGCGGAAGCTTATATTTAGCATAAGAAGCCTTCTTTTTTTCCTGCTTCTCTTCAATAATATCAAAGTCATCATCTCCCACAGTTTCATTATTAAGGTCAAGCGGAGGATAAGGCTGAGAATCTTTTGCCGGTTCCGTATCAGAAGAATACTGGGGAACAGGAAACGAAACTATTTCCCGGGGAGGAGCCGGAGAAGGGATTAAAGAGCCCTCAGAAACAGTAATTAATTCTTTGTCTTTTATCTGTAGCCTAGTTTTTTGTTGAAGGACGGAATTTTTAGGAATAAAAACAAATAAAGATTTTAAAAAATTAAACGCCATTAAAGCGGTAATGTTAAAAATAAGGAGCATTGAAATTAGAACCATTACAGTTATTGCTATGTAAGCACCGACTGTCCCAACCGTTCTTTCCAAAACAAATTTCAAAAAATATCCCAAAATGCCGCCGGCGCCTTGTATGATATTATGAGAAATTTCTGCTTTAAAATAAAAAGGAGAATAAAATTGGACTGCGGTTACAAAAGCCAAAAAAAGAGTAAAGAGGCCGACCAACCTGATCCTTAGTTCCGCTATTTCATGACGAAACAATAAAACTACGCCATAAGCTCCAATAAAAAACGGAAGCAAATAAATTCCTATTCCAAGAATTGCTCGCAGAGAAAGTTTTATAAGATAAAGGCCGACTAATCCGGTCGAAGATGAAAAATTGGATACTAATATAAAAACAGATAATGCCACAAGAAGTATCCCCGATAAATCCTGAGCAAAAGGTGAAGGTTCCTGCTTTGAGTCATTTTTTTTTCGAGCCACAGTGAACCCATTATAGCAAAATCAATCCGAGCAATCCAATTGCAAGACAGAAACCCAAATAAATTATGGGTTTTCTTTCTTGCTCCACATGACAACAAGGGGAGAAGCGATAAAAATCGAAGAATAAGCGCCCGCGGTAAATCCTATTAATAAGGTCAAAGAAAATTCTCGCAGAGTTTCTCCTCCGAAGAAAAGAAAAGCCAATACCATAACAAGAACAGTTAACACAGTATTGATTGAACGAGCCATTGTTTCCCAAATACTTTCATTAACCATTTGTGCAAAAGAAAGTTTGCGATATGCCGGTTTTTTTGAGTTTTCACGGATTCTGTCAAAAATAACAATTGTATCGTTGATAGAATAACCAAGAATCGTAAGTATCGCGGCAATAAAAGAAATATCTATGCTGCGCCACAAAATAGCCATAATTCCCGTTGTAATAATGGCATCATGCGCTAGGGCAACTACAGCAGCTGTGGCAAAAACAAATTCAAAACGGAAAGAAACATATATCAATATGCCAATCAGTGCCAAAACCAACGCCCAAAAAGCCTGAGCGCGAAGTTCCGCGCCTATAACAGGCCCTATCGTATCCGCTTCCAAAAGATCAACCCCGTCATACTTTTGATACAATTCCTGTATTATCTGCTGTCTTGTCTCAGTTTCAATCGGTTCTGTACGAATAAAAACATCTCTTTCTCCTGACCTCTGGATAACAGCTTCTCCAAGCTTGTAATGATGAAGGACATCCCTAACATCGGCAATTTTAACAGGATTCGCGGCAGATATATTCGGAGAGTTAAAGCGGACATTGATCATGGTTCCTCCGGTAAAATCAATGCCAAAATTCATCGGTTTTCCACGAGTTACAGAATTAAAAAGAAGACCACAAATGCCCAGAACTATCAACATCCCCGACAAGGTAAACCAAAGTTTTGTCTTTTTTATTATATTTAAATTCATTTATACACCAGTTTAGTATCCGGCTTTGAAATAATCCCGCTGTCAGCCAGCATATTCATCATCATTTTAGTTAAGGTAATCGCGGTAAACATAGAAACCAAAATACCAATTGAAAGAGTTATGGCAAACCCTTTAATCGTTCCTGTTCCGACAAAAAACAAGGTCGCGGCAGCAACCACGGTAGTAACATTGGAATCAAGTATTGCATTAAAAGCTCTTTCAAATGCCGCGTCAAGAGCCATCTTGATTTTTTTGCCGGCGCGCAATTCTTCTTTTAAGCGCTCAAATATAATAACATTTGCGTCAACAGCCATTCCCATGGAAAGCAAAAAGCCGGCAATTCCGGGTAAAGTTAAAGTTGTACGAATAATGGACAATATCGCCAAAGTAAGTAAAACATAAACAACTAAAGCTATTGTTGAAACAAATCCCGGCAGCCTGTAATAAAAAATCATAAAAAAGAAGATAAACGCAAATCCTATTATTCCCGCTATTTTGCTTTTATCAATAGAATCACGACCCAAAGTCGGGCCTACGATTCGAGACTCGACCATTTTTACCGGAATTGGCAGGGAGCCTGCTTTAAGTTTTATAATCATATCGCGCACTTCATCTGCGGAAAATGAGCCGGTTATTATTCCTTTTCCTTCTGTTATAGGGGTATTAACATTAGGGGCGGAAATTATTTTCTTGTCCAGTAAAATGGCTATCGGCTTACCTATATGCCTAGTTGTAAGCCTAGCAAAAAGGTTTACGCCAGTAGAGTTTAATTCAAACCCAACAGACGGATTTCCATATTCGTCCACTTGAGGATAAACAGCTTTAACATCTGCCCCTGTAATTGTAGTATCTTTCAATATGATGGGGGTTGACCTTACAACTTGCCCATCTTTTACAGATTCCACTTTATCCAATCGCGCAGAATCTCCATAATATTCTTTTACTTTTTGCGGGGTAAGAACCGATTCGTCTCCAGGAGCCCATTCGGCTTCAACAAATTCAAGGAGAGCCGTATCGCCTATCAGCTTGATAGCCCTGTCAGGGTCTTTAACTCCTGGAAGCTCAACAATAACCTGATCTTTTCCTTTACGTTGAATAACCGGCTCTGAAACGCCGAGAGAATCAATACGATTTCTTATAACCGCGGCAACCCCCGCCATCGCATCATCTGAAACTTTAACTTTAGAAGTATCCTGCCCGACAAAAACAAGCCTCGTTCCGCCTTGAAGGTCGAGCCCAAGATTTATGGGCATACTGTAAATAACAAACACCGAAGCCGCTACAACAAAAAGAATAATGAGTGAACGGAATTGATTAATGTTTTTCATACGTTGAAGTAAAATTGTACCAGAATTTTTTTATATTGTCTAATTTTTCGATATTGATTTAATAATGAAATTTGGGGAGCAAAAGAAGTTTCAGGATACATGAGTCAACTTATACCTGCATCTGTAAAAGGATAGCTTAATAAATTTTTGAGGAAAAAAACATAAACATGATAATGATTAATTTGGCACATCCTGTAACTAT
>MEUB01000028.1:10736-11674 GCA_001771535.1 candidate division WOR-1 bacterium RIFOXYB2_FULL_37_13 | reverse complement strand
TTTGCGATAGGCATTATACTTTTTATAATAAGTTTTGCTATCAATTTAGTTGCTGATATTTTTTTGCATAAAAAACCAGGGAAGACCCGTAAGAAAAAATGAGAAATACCCAAAGGACAGAAAAAATAGCATTTTCACTATTATTTTTGGCAACTTTGATTGTTGTGGCTCCCGTTGTTTTGATATTGCTTGTAATAATTGTGAATGGAATACAAGCCGTTAGTCTTGAATTTATTTTTGGCATGCCAAGAGATGGGATGAGAGCAGGCGGGATTTTCCCTGCAATAGTCGGTACTGTTTATCTTATGCTGGGAACAGCTTTCTTTTCGATACCTTTTGGAATTATGGCCGCAATATATTTAAATGAATATGCGGAGAGAAATAAACTTACTCGCGCGATTGAGCTTGCCATTGTAAATTTAGCCGGAGTCCCTTCAATTGTTTATGGTCTCTTTGGCTTAAGCCTTTTTGTCAATTTCCTAGGATTTGGCGTTTCTCTTTTGGCCGGTTCGCTTACATTGTCAATTATGACTTTACCCGTAATTATTACGGCAACTCGCGAAGCGTTAAGTACCGTGCCAAAATCTTTTAGGGAAGCAAGTCTCTCTCTTGGGGCTTCAAAATGGCAGACTATACGGCATATCGTTTTGCCAAATGCGATTCCTGGCATTTTAACCGGCACAATTTTGGGATTGTCCCGAGCCGCAGGTGAGACTGCCCCGATACTATTTACCGTTGCCGCTTTTTACCTGCCAAGGCTTCCAGTCTCTGTCTATGATCAGGCAATGACTCTTCCTTACCATATATATGTACTATCAACGCAAGTTCCAAATGTCAGCCCAAAAATTCAATACGGAACAATCCTTGTTTTAGTAGGCATGATATTTATTCTCAATATTATTGCTTCTGTTATTCGTGCGAAATTTAGGAGCCGAAAA
>MEUB01000028.1:0-10725 GCA_001771535.1 candidate division WOR-1 bacterium RIFOXYB2_FULL_37_13 | reverse complement strand
TCTAAAATAAAAGTTGAAAATCTTAATATATATTATTCTGATAGAGAAGCAGTTCGAAATCTTAATATCGAAATTGCTGAAAATGAGATTCTTGGTATCATAGGTCCATCTAATAGCGGGAAGACCTCTTTCTTGAAAACGTTAAATCGTTTAAATGATCTTCAAGATGGATTTAGATATGATGGGAAAATACTTCTGGATGGAAAAGATGTTTATAAAGAAATAGATATCCAATTGTTGAGAAAAAGAGTAGGGATCGTTTTTGCGCTTCCGCTTCCTCTTCCGCTTTCAATTTTTGATAATATAGCGTATGGGCCTAAAATGCATGGAATGAAAAATAAAGCCAAACTTGTCCAAATAGTTGAAAAATCGTTAACAGCTGCGGCTCTTTTTGACGAAGTAAAAGATAGGCTTCATACATCGGCGTTTAAATTGTCGGGAGGTCAACAGCAGCGGTTGTGTATTGCAAGAACCCTTGCAGTTGAGCCGGAAGTAATTTTATATGATGAACCGTGTTCTGGCTTGGATCCTATTTCGACCGCAAAAGTTGAGGATGCCATGCGTGCTCTTAAAAAAGATTATACGCAAATATTGGTTACCAATAATGTGAAACAATCGGCAAGAGTTTCCGATAAAACGGCATTCTTTTTAATGGGGGAGATGGTAGAACTTTCAGAAACAGCTCAACTTTTTACTACTCCAAAAGACAAACGGACTGAAGACTATATTACGGGGAGATTTGGATAATGCCATACATAATAGAAACAGAAAAGCTTAATTTGTTTTATGGAGATTTTCAGGCGATAATAAATGTGAATCTGAAAGTGTCTAAAAATACCATTACAGCATTGATTGGTCCTTCAGGATGTGGCAAATCGACGCTCCTTCGGATATTTAATAGGATGAATGACCTGATCGATGGCGTTAAAACTACAGGAAGCGTCAAATTTGACGGCAAAGAAATTTTGGGTGAAGATGTCGACCTTATAAACTTGAGAAAAAGGATAGGGATGGTTTTTCAACGGCCAAATCCTTTTCCGCTTTCTGTTTTTGAAAATGTTGTCTATGGTTTAAGAGTACATGGAGAAAAACGGAGAGATGTTTTGGATGAAGCTGTATTTAAAAGTCTCTCTTCGGTCTTGCTTTATGATGATTTAAAAGATAAACTTTCAGTAAATGCCCTTACACTTTCCCTTGAACAGCAGCAGAGACTTTGTATAGCAAGGCTTATAGCCGTAACCCCTGATGTTTTGCTTATGGACGAGCCTTGTTCCGCGCTTGATCCTGTCTCTACAATGCGCATTGAAGAACTTATGGCTGAACTTAAAAAAGAGTATACTATTATAATAGTAACACACAATATGCAACAGGCGGCAAGGGTTTCCGGGGAATGCGGATTTATGCTTTTGGGCGAGCTTGTTGAATTTTCCAATACAAAACAAATATTTACAGCACCAAAAGACAAAAGAACTGATGAATATATTACGGGTCGTTACGGTTAATTTTAAGAAGGAGGAATAAAAAAATGGATAACCCACGAGTTTTTGACCATGAGATGAACGAGTTAAAAGATACCATTTTAAAAATGGGGGTTATGGTTCAGGGTTTGATACATAAAGCTGTTGATTCTTTAAAAAATCTTGATCGCAATTTGGCGGAAGAGGTAATAAAAGAAGATGAAAAAGTAGACCAGCTTGAACTTGAAATAGATGAAAAATGTATCCAACTTGTCGCGCTTCGCCAGCCGGAAGCTTCCGACCTGCGTTTTTTAATGACGGGTATGCGCATATCAAATGACCTTGAGAGAATAGGAGACCTTGCAGAAGATATTGCGGAAAGGGCTGTCGAATTGTCAGGCGCACCATTGTTAAAACCCTTGATAGATATCCCTAAAATGGGAGCAATAACAGAAGAAGAAATTTCTTTAATATTAGATGCTTTTGTAAATCGTAATTCAGCTAAAGCCAAATCTGTATGGGATAAGGAGCGGCAGGTTGATAAACTTCGCGATATGGTTCATGACGAACTTGTTGGCATTATGAGCCAGGATTCTTCTACAGTTTCCCGTGCTCTTCCGTTACTTCTTGTTTCACGGCATCTAGAAAGAATATCTGACCACGTTACAAACATTGCCGAAGATGTTATTTATATGGTAGAAGGGCGTGTTGTAAAGCATGGTGGAAGTCCCTCTTGACAAATATTTTTGAATATGTATAATTTGTATAGATTGTATATATTAAAAGGAGGGGTTTATGACAAATGAAGAATTGGACTTGTTTTTGGAAGGAAATCCGCAGATAGAATGGGCGCAGGATGATGAAGGTAATTTTTACTTCAGGCATTCTGCCTTTGATGGTGAGCATGACAAAACAAAAGTTGAGTCAAAGGCTCTTGCTGCTTTAACTCCGCAAAAACTGGAAAGAATTTTGGTCGGGGGCAGAAATGTTGACCACATTACCCGCGTTACTGGATATTTTTCCCGTGTTTCAGGTTGGAATAGAGGGAAAAAAGGCGAATTGGTCGACCGCCAAAGAGTTGTGGTTTCTTAATTATGAAACTAACCCGTACTGCTGATTACGCGGTCAGACTTCTAATCTCTTTGGCTGCAAATGGGGGAGAAGGTACTGTCAAAAAAAAGGCGGAAGAGTTAAATGCTCCCGCCAATCACATGGTAAAAGTTGTCCACCTCCTTTCACGTAAAGGCTTTTTGTTGACAAAAAAAGGAAAAGGGGGAGGGTTTAAGCTTGCTGTTTCTCCTTCAAAAATCAGATTGTCAGAGGTGATAGAGGCGGCAGAAGGGCCTGTTGTCGTAAGTGATTGTCTTCTTCATCCGGAAGATTGCAAATTAAGCAAAGGATGTAATTTTAGAAAATTATTATTTGTATTAAGGAATGATTTCAAAAAAGCCCTTCATGATAAAACAATCAATGATTTGGCGAAAAAGAGAGGTTGAAACACCTCATTTTGTATTGTAAAGTTAAACATAAAAAGGGGGAATTTTTATGGCAGTAAAAGAAGACTTGGTAAAAATGTTAAACAGGGGTATTGAGCTTGAATATTCGGCCAGGATACAGTATCTTGCCCATGCCGAAAAGATAAAAGGGCCTTATTCAGAAAAAATTGTAGAAAGATTAAAAGAGATAGCTTCCGACGAGTTAAAACATGAAGAAATGTTTAGAAATCTTATTGCGAATTATCTCAATGGATCTGTTTCCATGAAATTGGAGGCTGTCCATGATGCGACTTCTGATAAGGAGATTTTTGAAGTAAACTTGAAAGGTGAGAAAGATGCTATAGATTTTTATAAGCAGATTTACCAGAAGGCTCTTGAGGGTAAAAAAGAACTTCAGTATGAATATGAGACAATTGAGCATGAGCTTCGCCATATTATAATTGATGAGCAGGAGCATGTTGTCGAATTATCCTTGTTGTTGGGGTTATAATTAAAAGGGAGGGGCCAAAATGGCAGAAAAACTGCAAATTTATAAATGTGAAGCGTGTGGAAATATTGTTGAAGTTATGCATGGCGGAGATGGAGAACTTATCTGCTGCGGCAAGCCTATGAAGCTTTTTGTTGAAAATACTATTGACGCTGCAAAAGAGAAACATGTTCCTGTCATTGAAAAGACAGACAAAGGGTATAAGATAAAAATAGGAGCTGTTCCTCATCCTATGGAAGAGAAGCATTATATCGAATGGATAGAACTTGTTGCGGATGGATCAGCTTATAGAAAATTTTTAAAACCGGGAGATAAGCCTGAAGCGGAATTTTGTATATCAGCTTCTTCTGTTACGGCAAGAGAGTATTGCAATCTTCATGGACTGTGGTCGGCAAAGGGATAGATAAGAAGGGGTTTTTAAATGCAAAAATATGTATGTAAAATATGCGGATATGTCTATGATCCGGAAAAAGGGGATCCTGATTCCGCGATTGCGCCGGGAACATCTTTTGAAAGTATTCCTGACACTTGGGTTTGTCCTGTTTGTGGCGCAGGGAAGGATCAATTTGAACCGCAGGGATAGCTTATTATGACAGCCAGAAAAATAAAAGATAATATTTACGCGGTTTCCGCGATTGACTGGGAAAGGAAATTGTTTGATGAGCTGATTCCTCTTCCGGAGGGGACAAGTTATAATTCTTATATAGTAAAAGGAAGCGAGAAAACCGTTCTCCTTGATACTGTTGATCCTACAAAAGAGAAAGCCTTAATTAACAATTTAAAAGAAATCAGCATTGAAAACATAGATTATATTATTTCTCACCATTGTGAGCAAGATCATTCCGGTTCAATACCAAAAATCCTGGAATTGTATCCTAATGCGAAAGTCGTTACCAATCAAAAGTGCGCGGATATGTTAAAAGACCATCTTTTAGTTCCTGATGATAACTTTATCATTGTAAAAGATCATGAAACTTTATCTTTGGGAGACAAGACTTTGGAGTTTATATTAACTCCATGGGTTCATTGGCCGGAGACAATGTCTACTTATTTAAAAGAAGATAAAATTCTTTTTTCATGTGATTTTTTCGGGTCGCATTCTTCAACCTCTGATCTTTTTGCCCATGCCGAATCCGTGATTTACGTTGATGCAAAGCGATATTATGCCGAAATAATGATGCCTTTCAGAAATGTTATAAAAAATAATCTTGAAAAGATAAAAGATTTACAAATTGATATGATTGCGGCGAGCCATGGTCCAATTTATGATAAGCCTTCTTTTATAATAGACGCCTATAAAGACTGGGTTTCCGATAATGTAAAAAATGAAGTAGTAATTCCTTATGTTTCGATGCATGGCAGTACACTTGAAATGGTTCATTATTTTGCTGATGAGTTAATTAAAAGGGGAATTTCCACGAAATTATTTTACCTTCCCAAGACGGACATAGGTTCTCTTGCCATGGCATTGGTTGATGCGGCAACTGTAGTTATAGGCTCTCCAACGGTACTTGCTGGCGCCCATCCAAGCGCGGCATATGCTGCATTTTTGGCAAATGCCCTTCGCCCAAAAACAAGATTTGTTTCTATTATAGGATCCTATGGATGGGGAGGGAAGATGGTTGAACAGCTTGCTGGCATGCTTTTAAATTTAAAAGTGGAAATTATCCCTCCTGTTGTTGCGAAAGGATACCCAAAAAAAGAGGATTTTGTATCTCTTGAAAAACTTGCTGACAGCATTATGGAGAGGCATAAAAGTTTTATTTGATATCCATGGAGCTGACTTTTGATGTTAAGGTTGTCCTTGCAATCCCCAGCTTTTCTGCTGCTTTTGATTTGTTGCCATGAAATTCTTTTAAAGCATTTATTATAAGAATTTTTTCATAAGCCTCGCAATCTTTTTTTAAGTTGCCGGTTAGTTTGTGTTTTTGTGCTGAATCATTTTTTAATCCGAAAAGATGATCTTCTTCAATATATTGGGAAGTTGAAAGAACAGCCGCTCTTTCTATTATATTTTGTAGCTCCCTTATGTTTCCTGGAAAATCGTACGCATGCAGTTTTGTAATGCCTGCCTGAGAAACTCCTTTGATTTGTTTATTGAATTCTTTGTTGAATTTATTGATAAAAAACGAGATAAAAAGATTTAAATCGTCTTTTCTTTCTCTTAACGGCGGCATTTTAATTGGAAGTACATTTATTCTGTAATATAGGTCTTCACGAAATTTCCCTTCTGTTATATGGGTTTCAAAGTCTATATTTGTTGCCGCGATTATTCTTATATCGACTTCTATTTGAGATGTTCCACCGAGACGTTCAAACTTCTTTTCTTCAAGGACTCTCAGCAATTTGCTTTGCATTGCCGGGGGCATGCAGCCGATCTCATCGAGAAATATTGTGCCAAGATCGGCCATTTCAAACTTTCCGATTTTTCTTTCCATTGCTCCGGTAAAGGCCCCTCGTTCATATCCAAACAGTTCTGATTCAAGCAGATTTTCGGGAATTGCGGCGCAATTAATCGCGATAAACGGTTTATTTTTACGGTTGCTCAAAGCATGGATAGTTCTTGCCACGACTTCTTTTCCTGTTCCTGATTCTCCCGATATAAGAATTGTACTTTCTGTGCTCGCGATAATGGAGATAAACTCTTTTATCCTTTTCATCTCAGCATTTTCGCCGATTAAACTTCCAAAATCTGAAGTTTCTTTTAGGGTTTCTTTTAAATACTGGTTTTCTTTTGCCATTTCTCTTTTTTGCAATGATTTTTCCAAAACCGTCAGCAACTCTTCAACATCAAAAGGCTTGTTTAAATAGTTTTCAGCGCTGAGCTTGATGCATTCAACTGCCGATTTTACATCTCGGCTTGCTGTCAGCATGATAATAGGGACAGTTTTATCAATTTCTTTTATTTTTTTTAATGTTTCGATCCCGTCCATTTTGGGCATGCGTATATCAAGGAATATGGCATCAAAAGAAATTTCTTCTATTAATTTAAGTCCTTCATCTCCCGAGGAAGCGGTCTCTGGCATGTATCTCTTTTTTAAAATTGACTTTAGAGTCTCCTGCATATCAAGTTCATCATCAATTATCAATATTTTAGGTTTTGGCATTTTATTTCTCCTTTTTTTATTTATGCAGTGGCACAAAGTTTTGTGTTGCCGCTACAATATCTAGTTTAATTGACAGCAATTTTCATGCCTACATGATTTTAACATGAAGTGACGAAATTTCGTCATTTTTTGTATAATAGTGACGAAATTTCGTCATAGATAGAAGGACTTGCTTTTTTGTTGTGTGGTTTAATCTTACGGAATTTGGTAGAATCTTTGATATGATGCCTTTGGGAACCATATTAATTATTGTAACTGGTATCGCAAGTATCGTTTTGGGTTTTATCGTTTTTTTGAATGGAAGAGACAAATCTTCCAATAAATATTTGGCCCTTTGTAATTTTGCCGTTGGTATATGGTGTATAGGCCAGGCGATGGGGGGGCTTAACACAGACAAGGGGTTGGTTCTTTTTTGGACAAGGGTGAATCTTGGCGGGGCTATATTTATACCTGTTTTTTACCTTTCTTTTATTTATTCGTTTACCGGTGAGATTAAGGCAAAACGCAAAATAGTCATTACCTTTTTTGCAATTGCTTTTTTGTTTCTTCTTTCAGATTTTACGCGGTTTTTTATCGCGGATGTGGTGCCAAGATTTGATTATCCTTTTTACCTGCTGCCAGGCCCTTTTTATTATTTATTTCCTGTATACCTTGTTATCGCCATTGGTATTGCATTTTCAAACTTAAAGGAATTTGTAAAAAGATCTTCAGGAAACAGAAGGAACCAGACGAAATATCTTTTTTGGGCCTCTGTGCTTGGTTTTGGAGGAGGGATTACAGCTTTTTTCCCTGCGTTTAATATTCCTTTTCCGAGTCTTGCCCATTATTTTGTTCCTTTATATGTGGCTATTACGGTTTATGCCATTTTAAAACATAATCTTCTTGATATAAGAATTCTTGTAAGGACGGGGCTTACTTATTCTGTTATGATTTTTTTGTTTGCCGGATTTTATATTTTACTTTTAATAATGTTTTCGAGGTTTTTTCAGGAAATTACGGGATGGAATTCTATCTATGTGACGGTGGTTCTTGTTTTTGTTTTTATCTCTTTATTTGAGCCAATACGTAGAATAGTGCAAAATGCTTTAGACAGGCTTTTTTTTCACCAGAAATATGAGTATGCCAGGACAATTAAGGATCTTTCCGACGCCGCAGTTTCTATTTTCAATAAAGATGAGTTATTAAATAAAGTTACTGAAACTATAAAAAACACCATGAAGGTATTTTCTGTGGAAATTTCAAACAAGGATGAGGAAATTGCCGGATTTGATTTGAGCATTCCAATGAAAGCAAACAGAAGAATTGTGGGGAGGTTAAATCTGGGACACAAAATGTCAGGGGAGATGTTTTCAAAAGAAGATATTGATCTTCTTTCGACTCTTGCGAACCAGGTAGCTATTTCAATTGAAAATTCAAATTTATACCAGCAAATTTTGCGCAGTGACAAGCTGGCGGCGCTTGGCACAATGTCTGCCGGGCTTGCCCATGAAATAAAAAATCCTTTGGCTTCTCTTAAAGGATTGACACAAATACTTCCTGACAATCTTTCCGATGATGAGTTTTTAAAAAAATATATGGAGATTGTTCCAAGGCAAATAGATAGGATCAACTCAATTGTTGAAAAACTGATGAATTTCAGCAAGCCCGTAGAAGGAATAATGGAAACGGTTAATTTGCGCAATGTTTTGGAGGGAATTGTTAAACTTGTTGAGACTGATTGCATGAAAAAAGGCATTAGGTTGATTGCGGAGTTGAAAGATGTTTATGTTTACGGGAACGCGGAGCAATTGACGCAGGCTTACATGAATCTGGTTTTAAATTCCATGGACGCGATGACGGATGGGGGGGAATTGAAAATTGAAATGGTAATTAAAGAAGATAGGGTGTTTGTTTTTATTAAAGATAAAGGCTGCGGGATTTTAGATAAGAATATAGGAAAACTTTTTGATCCTTTTTTTACGACAAAAGAAAACGGGACAGGGCTTGGCCTTGCCATTTTTTACAGGATTATAAATGAGCATAACGGTTCTGTCGAAGTTCAATCAAAAATCAATGAGGGGACAACTTTTAAGACATGGCTATATACAAAACCAAAGGAATAGTTTTAAAGGCTCGCCCTTTTGATGAATCTGCCAAAATAATTACTATATTTACAATCGATTTTGGAAAAGTAAATGTTATTGCCAAAGGCGCGAAAAGGCCTAATTCAAAGTTTGGCGGAAGGCTTGAGCCTCTCAATGTCCTTGAACTTTCTGTTGCAAAAGGCCGCAACCTTGATATTTTAAGCCAGTGCGAAACAATTGAAAATTACAGCGGAATTAAAAATAAACATGATAAACTTGACTTAGCCTTTTATTTCCTTAAAGTCATTTATAAAGCTACCGATGATTATCAACAAAATAAAAACTTGTTCAGGCTTCTGGTCTTTTCTCTTAAAAAGCTTAATGATGGCAATAATTTGCTTGATTCTGAGAAATACTTTGAGGTCAATTTTTTGCGAGTGGAAGGTCTCTTCCGCGCAGGGTATCCTCCTGATATACTGATAGGAGAACATTTGGGAGAGGATGTAAGATTATGGAAAAGATAAATCCCGAAAACAAAGGATCTCGTTTTGGGGCGGTTTTGTCCAATGCCGGATTTTTAATGCTTTGGCTTGGGCAGCTTACGTCCCAACTTGCCGACAGGGTCTTTGTTTATGTATTAATGATTATTATTTATCAGTTGACCCATTCCAATATAGGGGTTTCTCTGCCTCTTTTGGCTTTTGGCATTCCATCGGTGTTGGTGTCTCCTTGGGCCGGAGTTTTTGTCGATAAGCTTGACCGTAAATGGATAATGGTTTTGACCGATGTTATTCGAGGTCTTTTAATTTTGCTTATAATTCCTATTATATCAAAGTCTGTGGTCCTAATATTTTTAATGAGCCTTCTTATATATAGCGCGTCACAGTTTTTTGCTCCCGCAGAGACCTCTTTGATCCCTGAATTGGTAGAACGTAAACATCTGATAGTGGCCAATTCATTGTTTATGATTACCTGGATGGCTTCTTCTGTTGTCGGTTTTGGACTTGGAGCTCCCATGGTCAACCTTTTGGCTGAAAAGGGGACGCTTGTAGCTTCGGCTATTTGTTATTTTGTTTCTGCCGCGTCAATATTGCTGGTTCCTTTAAAAGAGAGAAAGCCCGCAAAAGCTGAAAAACATGTTTTAGAGGATTTAAAAGTTGGATTCGAGTTTATTCGCCGCAATACAGTTGTAAGATATTCTTTTTATAAACTTTTTGTTGCCTCTATGGCAATTGCCACGTTGTCTGTGCTTGCAATCTCTTATGCTAATGATATTTTGAAAATAGGAGAAAAGAACTTTGGGTATCTTATTATTGCGGTGGGTCTTGGAATGGGGATTGGCATGTTGACGTTGAATTATTTGATAGAGCACCTTAAAAAAGGGACTGTAGTTGTCGGGAGTTTTCTTATTTCCGGAATTGTTTTAATAGGGCTTTCTGTGACAAGCAATATTTATTATGCTTTGGCATTAATCCTGCTTTTGGGATTGACCAATATTTATATAACATCGTCTATACAGACTATTTTACAAAACAGCATCCCAAGGCAAATAAGGGGGCGGGTGTTTGGCGTGCAAAACATGCTGATTAATTCCGCTTTTACTTTTCCCGTGGTTTTATTCGGCATTGTCGCGGATTTTTGGGGTATTTTGTTTGCCTTGTCTTTGTTGGGCTTTATTGTCCTTTCCATGGGAATTGCCGGCCTCTTTTTGCCAAAGTTTAGAACCGCGTAACTTGCGAAATTTCACATTTTTTCTAACGATATAAAGTTAGTGGCACAAGTAAGATTCAATAGAATAACACCTGTTGTCGCGTCTCGTATAGGTCGGGTTTTAACTGGAGACGTTCACCCCGGAAATCCTTTAACTCAAAGGGTTTTATTCTCTAGGGTTATCGCTCCTGTACTGGCGGGAGAGATAACTTTATCTCCCGTAAAAGATCTGGCTGTTGATATTTTTACAAAGGCAAGAAGAACCAGATTTTTTATTTTGGTAGCTGACGAGATTTGTTATCGTTTTAACAGGGAGGCAATGAGCTTTGACCCTCCCCCCTTTTAGTAGACACAGTAATTAGAGATTTTGATAATATATTAGGGGGGTGTTTTATGGGAAAAAAG